>DASVAP010000291.1:0-16920 GCA_036376275.1 Planctomycetota bacterium
CCGATCGAGAGCTCGCCCACGGCCTTGGCCGTGCCCTCGTACTGCTTGTCGAGGCCCGCCATGATGCGCAGCAGGGTCGACTTGCCGGCGCCGTTGGGGCCGATGACGCCGATCTTGGCGCCCTCGAGGAACGACAGCGTGATGTCGTTCAGCACCAGGCGCTGTCCGTAGTACTTCTTCAGCTCGTGGAGCTGGTAGATGATCTTGTCGGCCATTGGAGGGCGGACCAAGGTAGCGGCTCGGGAGCGCGGGACAAGGGTCGCGCGTCCGCCGGGCGCCTCCCGCGCGGTTCGGACGCGGGCGGACGGCCTCGGCGGCCGCGTGGACGGCCGCGCGCGCGCCTGCGATGATCGCGCGCCGCGTGGGTCCGCTCCCGCTCTCCCCCGCCCTCCTCCTCGTGCTCGCCGCGCTCCAGGACCGGCCGGCGCCGGCGGCGGGCGCGCCCGGCTTCGCGGGTCTCGAGCGCGCAGAGCTCGTGCGCGGCGGATGGCTCGGCCCGGAGGAGCGCCTCGTGGCCCATGCCTGGGAAGGCCAGGGGCTCGTCCCCTGGCCCCACGTGCAGCCGGAGCGCATCGACTTCGGCCCGCGCGGGCGCACGCCCAGCACGCTGCTGCTCGTGCGCGCCGAGGGCGAGCTGGCCGGGGAGCTGGCGGACGCGGCTCCGCGCTGGAGCCTGGCGGGCGTCGCGCCGGCGCGCGGGGAGGGGCGCTTCGGCGCGGGGCTCGCGCTCGCCGCCGGCGCGCGCGTGCGCCTGGCCTGCGCCGAGGTCCGCCGGCCGCACGCGCTCACGCTCGAGCTGTGGCTGCATCCGCGCGACGGAGCCAGCGGGTCGATCCTCGCGTTGCCGGACCTCCTGACCCTCGAGCGCCTTCCCGGCGGGACGCTGCGCCTCGCGCTGGCGGGCGCACCGGAGCCGCTCACCAGCGCGCGCGCGCTGGAGGCGGGCCGCTGGCAGCACGTCGCCCTGGTGGTCGATCCGGTCGACCTCCTGGCCGTGCGCCTCCTGGTCGACGGGGAGGCGAGCACCGGCTGGATCCCGGCCGGCAGCACGCTCGCTCCCGTCGAGGCGCTGGAGCTCGGCGGCGGCGAGCTGGCCTTCGGCCTGGACGAGCTGCGGCTCTCGGCGCGCGCGGCGAACACGGCCGAGCTGCTGGAGGCGCGCGCTCCGTCCGCGCGCGCGCTGGAGCGGCTGGTGCTGACCACGAGCCAGGGCGCGCGCACGCTCGAGGTCTGGACGCGCTTCGCGACCGAGGCGGTGCTGGACGAGCCGGCGGAGTGGTCCCAGGGCGAGCTCGAGCACGTCGTGGCCGGTGCGGACGGTCTGTGCTGGGTGCCGGGCCAGTGGCGGCGCGTGCCGGCCCTGGATCCTCCGCTCGCGCGCACCTGCCACCCGACGGTGTACGTCGGCGACGGACGCGTCCTCGTCTTCAGCGGCGAGGTGCGCGACAGCCACCTGCCGCCGATGCGCAACGTGCCCGACACCTGGCTGTTCCACGCGCGCGAGGAGCGCTGGGAGCGGCTGGCGGCGGCGCTCGCGCCGCCCGGACGCTGCCACCAGCAGGCGGCCTTCAGCCCGGACCACGACCTCGTCCTGCTGGCGCTCGGCTGGGCCAACGGTCCCGGGCAGGACGAGCTCTTCGGCGACACCTGGGTCTTCCACGTCGGCGAGCGGCGCTGGGAGGAGCGCCAGCCGGGCGGCTCGGCGCTCAAGAAGGGCAACGAGCGCGCGCTCGTCTACCACCCGGGGCTGCGGCGCTTCCTGCTCTTCAACGGGCAGCGCGTGGCGGCCTACGATCCGGAAGAGGACGCCTGGAACACGGGGCGCTACCCGGTCGTCGACGAGGAGGGTCGCACCGTCGAGTACGCCGTGCCCCACGGCCTGACGGGCGGCGTCGATCCGGAGAGCGGCGCCGTGCTGCTCTTCGGCGGGCAGCACGCGCGCCCGGCCGACTCCTTCAGCGGGGACACGCTGCTGTTCGAGCCGGAGCGCCGGCGCTTCGTGCGGCTCGACCCGCCCGAGGCGCCCGCGCCGCGCGTGCGCCCGGGCTTCGCGCTCGACGCGCGGCGCGGGCGCTTCGTGCTCTTCGGCGGCGTGCTCGGCCAGTTCTCGCAGCGCCTGGACGACCTGTGGAGCTTCGACCCGGCGACGCGCCGCTGGACGCGCCACGAGGCCGCGGGCACGCCCTCGCGGCGCGGGGGCTTCATGCACATGGCCTACGAGCCGGAGCTGGACCGCTTCTTCCTCCTGTGCGGGCGGCACGATCCCGAGCGCTTCCTGGAGGAGGCCTGGACGCTGCACCTGGACGAGCGCGCCGAGGGGCGCGCGCGCTTCGCCTTCGATCGCGGCGTCGCGCCGCGCGGCGAGTGGTTCCACGCCGGCGACGCGCCGGGCGACGCACAGCTCGCGTTCCGCTTCCGCACGAGCGCGGACGGCCTGGGCTGGAGCGAGTGGAGCGAGGCAATCCCGGGCGGGGCGCGCTACTGCGAGGTCGAGGTGCGCTTCGTGCCGGGCTCGCAGGGCGAGCGGCCGGTGCTGCGGGCGCTGGGGTTCCGGTGAGGCCAGCTCTTCTCCCTCCTTCTCCCTCCGCGCTCTCCGCGTCTTCGCTCCGCGTCTCCGCGTTCCTCTTCCCTTCGATCGGAACCGGAGGAGCGCGGAGACGCGGAGCGGAAGACGCGGAGGGCGCGGAGGAGGACCGCAAGAGGAAGGAAGGAATGAAGGAAGGCCCGGAGCTGGCGAGGGGCGTCGTGACGGAAAAGATTTCTCGGTGCGCGCGAGTCGCGAAGAAATCGTCGTGAGCGACCCTGTGCCCCGTGGACGGTTTTTCGCGCACCTGCGATAATTTCCTTTCGCGTGCGGATCTTCTCGCTGTGCTCGGTGGCCTTCGCGGGACTCGCGGCCTGTGGACCGGAGGTGGAGGTCCGGGCGGCAGAGCCGGGCGGGGCCTTCGGCGGGCTGGCGGGAGAGGCGCTGGAGTCCCTGGCTGCGGCGGGCGAGGCCGGTGCTGCGGTCCCGCGCCTGCTCGGCCATCGCTGGGAGGGGCAGGGCCTGGTGCCCTGGCCCTTCGAGGGGGCTCCGCGGCGGCTCGGCTTCGGACCGCTCGGGCGCACGCCCAGCACGCTGCTCTACCTCGGCTTCGAGGGCGATCTGGTCACCGAGCTGGCGCGGCAGGAACCGCGCTGGGGCTGCGATGCGGCCGTACCGGGACGCGTCGCGTCCGACGGGGGCCGGTTCGGCGGCGGGCTCGCCGTGCGGGGCGCGCGCCTCGGGCTCGAGACCGAGGCCGAGCTCGCGCCGGCCGCGCTGACGCTGGAGCTGTGGATCCGGCCCGAGCGCGTCGAGCGCGGCCCGATCCTGCGCATCCCGGGGCTGCTGGAGCTGGCCAGCGAGGGCGACGGACGCCTGCGGCTGGAACTCCCCGGCCCGCGCGCGCTGCTCTTCGGCGCGGCGCCGCTCGCGGCGGGGCGCTGGAGCCACGTCGGGGTCGTGCTCGATCCGGCGGACCTCCAGCAGTCCCGGCTGGTGGTGGACGGGCGCGCGGTCCAGGGCGGCCTGCCGCAGGCGGCGTCGCTCGCGGGCCTGCGCACGCTGGAGCTGGGCGGCGGCGGGCTCTCCTTCGCGCTCGACGAGCTGCGGCTCTCGGCGCGCGCGGCGAACACGGCCGAGCTGGTCGCGGCGAGCGCGCCGGAGGCACGGCCGCTCGAGCGCCTCGAGCTCTTCACCTCGGCCGGGGCACGCACGCTGGAGGTGTGGACGGGCTTCGCGAGCGAGACCGTGCTCGACGATCCGCAGGACTGGAGCCAGGGCGAGCTCGAGCACGTCGTGGCGGACGCGGACGGTCTGCGCTGGGTGCCGGGCCACTGGCGGCGCGTGCCGGCCTTGGAGCCGCCGCTCGCGCGCACCTGCCATCCGACGGTGTTCGTGGGTGACGGGCGCGTCCTCGTCTTCAGCGGCGAGGTGCGCGACAGCCACCTGCCGCCGATGCGCAACGTGGCCGACACCTGGCTGTTCCACGTGCGCGAAGAGCGCTGGGAGCGGCTGGCCCCGGCGCTGGCGCCGCCGGGGCGCTGTCATCAGCAGGCGGCCTGGAGCCCGGACCACGACCTGGTCCTGATGTCGATGGGCTGGGGCAACGGGCCGGGGGACAACATCCAGTTCGACGACACCTGGGTCTTCCACGTCGACGAGCAGCGCTGGGAGGAGCGCCATCCCGAGGGGCCGAGGCTGCCGGGCGGCTCCGAGCGCTGCGTCGTCTACCACCCGGGCCTGAAGCTCTTCCTGATCTTCATCGGCAACCAGGTGAGCGCCTACGATCCCGAGCGCAACCTGATGCGCACGCGGCGCGCGAGCGTGGTCGACGAGCGTGGCCGGCCGACCGACCTCCAGGTGCCGCTGGCCATGACGGCCGCCTACGATCCCTCCAGCGACGGCGTCCTGCTCTTCGGCGGGCAGTACTGGCAACCGGAGATCTCCTTCAGCGACGTCACGCTGCGCTACGAGCCGGAGCGCAACCTCTTCGTGCTCCTGGACGCGCCCGAGGCGCCCGCGCCGCGCGTGCGCCCGGGCTTCGCGCTGGACACGCGTCGCGAGCGCTTCGTGCTCTTCGGCGGCGTCCTCGACCAGTTCTCGCAGCGCATGGACGACCTGTGGAGCTTCGACCCGGCCACGCGCCGCTGGACGCGCCAGGAGGCCTCGGGCACGCCCTCGCGGCGCGGGGGCTTCATGCACATGGCCTACGAGCCGGAGCTGGACCGCTTCTTCCTCCTGTGCGGCCGGCACGACCCGGAGCGCTTCCTGGAGGAGGCCTGGTCGCTGCACCTGGACGAGCGCGCCCCGGGGCGCGCGCGCTTCGCCTTCGACCGCGGCGCGGACGGCGCCGGGGCCTGGTTCCACGCGGGCGAGACGCCGGGCGACGCCCAGCTCTCCTTCCGCTTCCGCGCCAGCCGTGACGGCCTCGCCTGGGGCGAGTGGAGCGCCGAGCCGCCCCGGGGGCCGCGCTACTGCGAGGTCGAGGCGACCTTCCTCCCGGGCTCGGCCGGCGAGCGGCCGGTGCTGCATGCGCTTGGTTTCCGCTGAGGACGTATCATGGTGACCCCCGAACGATCCCCCGAGACCGGCGGCGCGGCCGGCGCCCCCCCGCGCGACAGGAAGCACGAGTCGATGGAGTACGTGAGCTGCGAGTGGATCGAGTCCAAGCTGGTCCTCGAGCAGCGCCAGCTCAAGTTCTGCTGCATCGGGCACAGCGGCAGCAAGGGCTACGTGCCGGTCTGCGACTACGACGGAGGGCCCCTGCCGGTCGAGGAGATCCGCGCCGCGCGCCAGCGCCTCATCGCGGCGAACAACGGCGACGGCGACACGCTCTGCAAGGGTTGCCACTTCCTGCAGAAGAAGGACTGGGCCGCCGAGCGTCGTACCGACGCGCTGATCGAGAAGGTCTACGTCAGCAACTTCTCGATCTGCAACCTGAAGTGCCGCTACTGCTTCGTGTACCTGGACGAGTTCACGGACGTCTCGAACGTGGCCGGGTACCCGCTGCTGCCGGTCTTCAAGCAGCTGGTCGAGGACGGGCACCTGGCGGCCGACGGCGAGATCGAGTGGGGCGGCGGCGAACCGACGATCGTCAAGGGCTTCGCCGAGATCATGCGCATGCTGATGACCACCGGTCACCTCCAGCAGGTGCACACGAGCTCGGTGCGCCACTCGCCCGAGCTCGAGGAGGCGCTGCGCAAGGGGCGCGTCAAGGCCGTCACCAGCGTCGACGCGGGCACGCGCGAGACCTACAAGGAGGTCAAGGGCAAGGATCGCTTCGACGTCGTCTGGCAGAACGTCGAGAAGTACGCGCGCACCGGCGGTGACATGACCGTCAAGTACATCCTGCGCCACAACAACTCGGACGAGCGCAACGTGCGCGAGTTCATCGGGCGCTGCCATGGCGCCGGCGTGAAGCGCCTGGTGCTGACCCCCGACTTCCGCGAGATCGTCCAGCAGCAGGTGCGCGAGGAGACGATCTATGCCTTCGCGCTCATGGTGGACATGGCCGAGCGCAACGGGATCCCGGTCGAGATCCGCGACGAGTACCTGAACCCCGAGCAGATGCGCATGGTCAAGCGCTACATCCCGCTGCGGTGGAATGCCTGGCGCTACCGGCTGAACCGCGCCCTGGCGGCCCTGCGCGATCGCCTCGCGGGGCTGGCCGGGGAGCTGCGCCGGCGGCGCGACGCGCCGCGCGTGGAGGCGGCCCTGCGCGAGGCCGACGCGCTGCTCGAGCAGGAGGCGTCGATCGTGCACCCCTTCCAGCTCATGGACGACCACCTGCTGGAGCTCCTCGACGACCACACCCTGACGCCGCACCCGCGCCTCTCGAGCAAGCTGGCCCAGGTGGTCGGCTCGCGCGTGGCGGTGAACGGGCCCGGTCCCACCGTGCTGGGCGTGTCCCAGGACGCCTGGACCCTCGACGGCCGACCGGGCTACGTCGTCGTGGATGCCAGTGGCTCGGCGGAGCCGGTCCAGCGCGACCTCTGGCTGACCTGCTGGCCGGGCGCGCGCGACCTGCCGGTGCGCCTGACGATCTCCGACGGGATCGACCGGGACTTCGTCTTCACCTTCAAGGAACCTCTGCGGCTGCGCCACCCGCTGGTCGTGCCCCCCGGAGAGAGCCGCATCTTCACCGTGCGCACGGACAAGACCTGGAGCTCGCAGGATCCCGCCGACAGCCGCCGGCTCGGCATCCACATCACGACCACTCCGTAGCCGGGACCGCTCTCCTCGCTGCCCTTGGACCCCCGCGCTGGATTCGGCTGGAGCGAGCTGAGCGCCGCTGACCCCGACGTCGCCGTGCGCTTCTTCGGACGCTTCCTGGGCTGGGAGCGCGACCGGCACGGCCTCGCGGGCCGCACGCAGCCGATCGAGTACTCGCTCCTGACCTGCCGCGGCCGCAACGTGGCCGGGCTGTACCCGATGGTCGCCGCGCAGCGCAAGCGCGGCGTGGCCTCGCAGTGGCTCTCGTACCTGTTCGTGGCCGACGTGGACGCCTGTGCGCAGCAGGCCCGCGCGCTCGGGGCCGAGCTCCTGGCAGCGCCGCGCGAGGTCTTCCAGCTCGGGCGCATGGCGATCGTGCGCGATCCGCAGGGCGCGCTGCTCGGCCTGTGGCAGGCGCGGCACCTCGGCAGCGAGTTCCAGGCGCGCGGCGAGGCCGGCTTCGTGAGCTGGCAGGAGCACGTCTCGGACGACGTGCCGGGCGCGGCGCGCTTCTACGCCGAGCTGTGCGGCTGGCAGGCGCGCGCGCTCCCCGGAACGGGGCGCAGCCTGCTCGAGGGCGCGGGCGGCCCGCTCGCCGGGCTGAGCTCGGCCGACCTGCCCGGCGGGCACCTCGCCCCGCAGTGGCTGACCTTCCTGCGCGTGGCCGACTGCGCTGCGGCCTGCGACGAGCTCGTGCGCCTGGGCGCCTCGCTGATCCTGCCTCCGCAGGGGGCGCCGGAGGCCGGGGTCTTCGCCGTGGCGCGCGATCCGCAGGGGGCCGCCTTCGGTCTCCTGACGCCGGGCGCGGGTGGCTGAGGCGCGCGGCCGGCCCGCGGGCCGCGCCGAGCCGGGCAGTAGAGTAGGGGCCCCCGTCGATGCACCTCCTCCGCTCCCCCCTGGCGGCGCTCGCCAGCGCCCTGCTCCTCGGCGCCTGCGGGGACCGCGGTGACGCCGGGCTGCCGGCCAGCGCGTCCCGGCCGACGACGAACGTGGTCCTGATCGTGATCGACACGCTGCGCGCGGACACCGTCTTCGATCCCAGGGACCGCTACGACACGCCGCACCTGGACCGCCTGGCGCGCGAGGGCGTGCCCTTTCCGCGCGCCTTCACGGCCGCGCCGATGACCCTGCCGGCGCACATGAGCCTCTTCTCCTCGCGCCCGGTGCACGAGACGGGCGTGCGCAACAACGGCCAGGACGTGCCGGTCGAGCTGCCGCTCCTGGCCGAGTGGCTGGCGCGCCATGGCTACGACACCTGCGCCGTCCTGAGCCTGGGGACGCTCGGCGTGATGAACCCGGCGCGCTCGCCGTCGCGCGGCTTCGCGGTCTACGACTCCGACTACGACAACATCGCCCTGGCGGAGCAGGCCTTCGGCCGCCTGCGCAAGCGCCTGGCGCAGCGCGATCCGGAGAAGCCGCTGTTCCTCTTCGCGCACTACAGCGATCCGCACGAGCCCTACGAGTCGCACGGCACGCGCGACCGGCGCGTGCTGGTGACCCGGGAGGGCGCGCCGGTGGTGGAGCTGCACGCCTCGGACATGCAGCAGTGGCGCGGCAAGGTCGAGCTCGGCCCGGGGCGCACCGAGTTCCACCTGCGGGCGCAGTCCGAGGGCATGCGCTTCCTCGTGCGCCAGTTCGACTGCCTGGAGGGCACGCAGCGAGTCGAGGTCGAGCGCCTGACGGGCGATCGCTGGAAGCCGCAGGTCGAGGCGCGCGTGGTGGTCGACCGCGGCGACGCGCCGCGCGCCGAGTGCGAGCTGCGTATCTGGGTCAACGACCTGCCCCCGGACGACGAGCTGCGCCGGCGCTACGGGCTCGAGGTGGCCTACGCGGACCGCTACGTCGGCGAGCTCCTGGCGGAGCTCGAGCGCCTCGGGCTCTACCGCGACAGCCTGATCCTGTTCACCTCGGACCACGGCGAGGGCCTGGGCGAGCACGGCGTCTTCGGGCACGTCGAGAACCTGACGGACGGGCTGATCCGCGTGCCGCTGATCGTCAAGCTGCCGGAGGGCGACGCGCGCGAGCCCGCCCTGCGCGCCGCCGCCCGGGGGCTCGCCTCGCACATCGACCTCGTGCCGACGGTGCTCGAGGTGGTCGGGCTCCCGCCGCTCCCGGGCCAGCGCGGACGACCCCTGTTCGAGACGCGCCCCTCGATCCACGTGGCCCAGACCAGCCGGCCGGAGGCGAAGAGGGACCAGCTCGCCTTCCGCGACGAGCGCTTCAAGATGGTGTACTTCCCGGAGCATGAGCGCTTCGAGCTCTACGACCTCGAGGCCGACCCGGGGGAGCTCACCGACGTCTTCGCGGCCCGCCGGGGCGAGCGCCCGGGCTGGCCGGAGCTCCTGCGCGAGCTGCACCTCGGCACGCACACGGTCGAGAGCGACGCGGACGCGGCCGAGCTCGAGCGCCGCGAGGAGCTGCTCCAGGCCCTGGGCTACGGCGGGGGCGACTGAGCGGCGGGCAAACATGCCCCTGGCATGGTTGCCCGCCGCTCAGGATCGGCCTGGCGCGCGCTCCTCGCGCGCCCCTCCGACCTCGCTCCGTGTCACCGCCCGCGGCCCGCCCGCTCCCCGCCTGCCAGGATGGCGCCCCGCGCGGGGCTGCGTCATGATGCGCGGCCCATGACCACGAGCGCGACCACCGAACGGACCCCCGATTTCCTGCACGCCCTCGGCCTCGCCCGCGACAACTCGGGCGCCTACGCCGGCGAGTGGCTGGCCTGCAGCGGCGAGTGGCTCGAGAGCCACGACCCCGCCACCGGGCGCGTGATCGGCCGCGTGCGCCAGGCGACGGCCAGCGAGTACGAGACCTGCCTGGGCGCGGCCCACGCCGCCTACCTGCGCTGGCGCGAGGTCCCCGCTCCCAAGCGCGGCGAGATCGTGCGCCGCATGGGCGAGGCCATGCGCGCGAAGAAGGACGCGCTCGGACGCCTCGTGACCCTGGAGATGGGCAAGATCCTGCAGGAGGGCTGGGGCGAGGTGCAGGAGGCGATCGACATCGCCGACTTCGCCGTGGGCCAGTCGCGCATGCTCTACGGGCTCTCGATGCACTCGGAGCGGCCCGGGCACGCGATGCGCGAGGGCTGGCACCCGCTGGGCGCCGTGGGCGTGATCACGGCCTTCAACTTCCCGATGGCCGTGTGGGCCTGGAACGCGATGATCGCCTACGTCTGCGGCGACGCCTGCGTGTGGAAGCCCTCCAGCGAGACGCCGCTGTGCGCCATCGCGCTGACGAACGTCGTGCGCCCGGTGCTCGAGGCCGAGGGCCTCGGCGCGCTGGCCACGCTGGTGATCGGCTCCGGGCGCGAGGTCGGCAACCGCATGCTGGGCGACCGGCGCCTGCCGCTGATCTCCTTCACCGGCTCGACCGGCGTCGGCCGGCGCGTGGCGACGACGGTGGGCGAGCGCTTCGGGCGCTCGATCCTGGAGCTGGGCGGCAACAACGGCGTCGTCGTGATGGACGACGCCGACCTGGATCTCGCGATCCCGGCGCTGCTCTTCGGCTCGGTCGGCACGGCCGGGCAGCGCTGCACGACCACGCGCCGGCTGCTGGTGCACGAGCGCATCGCCGACGAGGTCGAGCAGCGCCTGGTGCGCGCCTACGAGCAGGTGCGCATCGGCAACCCCTCGGACCCGAAGACCCTGTGCGGCCCGCTGATCACGCCCGAGGCCGTGGCCGAGATGCAGGCCGCCCTGGAGGCGGCGCGCAAGTCCGGCGGCAAGGTCCTCTGCGGCGGGGAGCGCCTGACGCTCCCCGGCGCCGAGGCCGGCGGCAACTTCGTGAAGCCCGCCATCGTGCGCGCCGAGAACGCCTTCCCGATCGTGCAGCAGGAGACCTTCGCGCCGATCCTGTACGTGATCCGCGTGAAGGACCTGGAGGACGCGCTCCAGAAGCACAACGACGTGCCCCAGGGGCTCTCCTCGGCGATCTTCACCATGAACATGCGCCATGCCGAGCGCTTCCTCTCGGCCACCGGTTCCGACTGCGGCATCGCCAACGTGAACATCGGCACGAGCGGAGCCGAGATCGGCGGCGCCTTCGGCGGCGAGAAGGAGACCGGCTGGGGCCGCGAGTCGGGCTCCGACTCCTGGAAGCAGTACATGCGCCGCCAGACGAACACGGTGAACTGGAGCCGCGAGCTGCCGCTGGCCCAGGGCATCACCTTCGGGTAGCGCGCGGCGCGTCGGCGCCCATCTTCCCTGCACGCCTCCGCGGTCCTTCTTTCGGCGGAGCGCGGAGGCGCGGAGGGAAGACGCGGAGCAGAGGGGAGGAGCGAGGAAGGAAGAGAGGGGAGGGGAGTGAAGGAGCGCTCAGGCCGGCGTCAAGGCAGGACCGTGAAGACCGCGCGGCTGGTGCCCGTGCCGTCCGGCGTGCTCACGCCGATCTTCCCGCTGCGGGCCCCCGGCGGGACGAGGGTCAGGATCGTGCGGTCGTCCAGGACCGTGAAGGCCAGAGCTCGCATCCCGTCGAAGGCCACCGAGGTGGCGTGCGTGAAGTGCTCGCCGCTGACGGTCACCGGCGTGCCGATGGTCCCCAGGCTCGGAAAGAACGAGTCCAGGCGTGGGACGGGAACGATCCCGAACGGATCGCTGCTGACGGCCACCCCGTCCGGGTTGGCCACGCGGATCGGCACGGAGGAGGCGCCGTCCGGGACCGTGGCCTGGATCTGCGTCGGCGAGAGGACGCGGAAAGCAGCCTCGGCGTCGCCGAACTGCACGCTGTAGGCGCCGGTGAAGGGCCCACCCGCGATCGTCACCTGCGTGCCGGGCGGCCCGCTGGAGGGGTGGAACGCCTCGATCGTGGGCGGACGGAGGACGGTGAAGTCGCCCGAGCTCACGCCTCTACCGCCGGGGTTCGTGACCGTGATCCGTCCGCTGTTCGCGTCGCGAGGCACGCTGGCGTCGATGCGCGTGCTGGAGGCCACGCTGAACGCCGCGGAGGCGCCGCCGAAGGTGACGCGAGTCGCGCTGGCGAAGCCCGTGCCGGTGATCGCGACCGAGGTGCCCACCGCTCCACGGGTGGGCGCGAAGGAGCTGATCGTCGGCGCAGGGGGCAGGACGGTGAAGTCGCTGCTGCTGGTGGCGGTGCCGCTGGGCGTCGTGACCGCGATCGGCCCGCTGGACGCGCCGTCCGGGACGGTCGTCTCGATGCGCACGTCCGAGGTCACGGTGAAGGCGGCGGGAGTGCCGCTGAAGGTGACGCGGGTCGCGCCGGTGAAGCTCGTGCCGGTGATCGCGACCGAGGCGCCCACCGCTCCGCGGGTGGGGTCGAACCCGCCGATCGTGGGCGCGGGAGGCGGGACGGTGAAGTCGCTCTTGCTGGTGGCGGTGCCGCCGGGCGTGGTGACCGCGATCGGCCCGCTGGTCGCGCCGTCCGGTACGGTCGCGTCGATGCGCGTGTCCGAGGTGACGGTGAAGGCGGCGGGGATGCCGGCGAACGTGACGCGGCTCGCGCCGCCGAAGCTCGAGCCAAGGATCGCGACCGGGGTGCCTGCCGGGCCGCCGGTGGGCGAGAAGGAGCCGATGGAGGGCGCCGGGCGCTCGACGCTGAAGTCGCCCACGCTGGTGGCGGTTCCGCCGGGGGTGGTGACCTCGATCGGCCCGCTGGCCGCTTCGGCCGGCACGGTGGCGTCGATGCGCGTGTCCGAGACCACGGTGAAGGCCGCCGGAGTGCCGGCGAAGCGCACCGCGCTGGTGCCCTGGAGAGCGACACCGGTCAGGGTGACGCTCGTCCCGACCGGGCCGCTCGTGGGCTCGAACGAGTCGATCACCGGCGCCGGGGTCGTCGGCCCGATGGGCAGGAAGTTGTGCAGGTAGTAGCGCGACTCCTGGTCGCTGGCGAGCACCACGATGCCGGTGCCCCCGTCCACGTTCTGCTTGGTCGAGGTGGCGTTGTTGAGCCGCAGATCGAGCGAGTTGCGGATGAAGGGCGTGCCCACGCCGGGCTCGAACACCAGGTCGTCGAGCGGCGCGCTCTTGTAGTAGACCGCCCCGCCGTTCTCGGGACTCGTGGCGAAGACGTAGACGTCCCCGTGCTCCTCGTCGTACAGCAGGATCGCGCGCGTGTGGTGGTCGCGCACGAGTCCGAAGTCCGAGCTGGACCAGCCGCCCTGGGGAGCGCGGATCGAGACCACGTTGAGGAGCTGGTCCGAGCCCTCCTGGGAGGTCTTGATCACCGCGAGGACACGCCCCTCGGCGTCGGTCTTGAGGCTGAAGAGGTCGTCGGCACAGGCGAAGGTGCAGTTCCCGTCGGGCAGCACCACCTCCTGCAGCCAGGCCTCCGGACTGGTCCCGTCCTCGTGGAGACCGAAGTACGTGCGCTGGGTGAGCTGGTTGCTCCACATCACTCCCACGCGGGTGCCGAAGGCGATGACGGCGGAGATGTCGTCGCTCGAGACCGAGGTCGCAACCGGATCGAGCGGCAGCACGAAGGGCGTGCCCCACTTGAGGTCGCCGCCCAGGGAGTGGTTGACCATCACGCGCGCGGACTCGACCCAGGTGGCCCAGAGCTGCCCGGTGGAGTCCCGTGCGATGGTCAGCGCCTCGGCCGTGCCACGGGTGATGGCGACCGGGAAGCCCCCGTCGAGCGTGTACGTCCGCGTGTCGCCATCGTAGGAGTAGCGGAACAGCCGGCCCCAGTTGGAGGAGGAGGCCGGACCGGAGTTCGTGCTGAAGATGTGCGACGCGACGTAGAGCTTTCCGATGCTCGCGTCCCACAGCACGTCCGCCTTCGAGCTGCTGCGCGGGTCCAGCGCCGTCCCCGTGTCCAGCCAGGTCTGGCTCGCCAGGTCGAGGCGATGGATGCGGTAGTCGGTGCTCGCGTCGTCGTAGAGGCTGCCCCACCAGGAGCCGTCGTGCCACCACAGCTTGCTCTCCGGCTTCTCCCCGGTGGGCGTCGAGTTCCCGCTGAGTCCGAAGGAGAAGTCGCGGAAGCCCACGTCGCCGACGGTGCTCGCGGAGCGCCCTCCGCCGGGCGCGCGCGCGGCCTTGCGCGCCGCGGGAGCGCTCAGGCGGCGCGGCGGAGCGGCGCCGTCGAGGTGCGCGCGGTACAGGCCGGGCGCTTCCCCGGGCGCGGCGTCGGGCAGCGTTCCGACGAAGAGGACCTGCTCGCGAGCGGGGTCGAGCCAGGCGGCCTCGGCGCGGCCGAGCTCGGCCGGGGCGGAGCGCCCGTCCAGTGCCAGCGCGTGGATGCGCTGCTCCGGATCGCGGTAGACGAGGTGCGAGCGGCCGAGGAGCAGGCCTCCGGCGGCGGCGACCTCCGCCAGTCGCCGGCGGGCGCCGCCCTCCGGCGCGACGCTCCACAGCTCGCTGGCGCCGCGCCCGTCGCGGTGGGCGCGGTAGACGACGTGGGCGCGTTCGCGGACACCGTCCGCTGCGCACAGGAGCTCCACCACGTGCTCGCCAGGCTGGCTGAGGCGTGTCGGCTCGGAGCTCCCGTCCGGGGCCGTGGCGAAGAGCTCGAGGCGCTCGTCCCCGTCCGGGTCGGCGAGACCCAGGAGCCAGCGGCCGCCGCTCCCGAACCGGTAGCCGGCGGCGGCGCCGAGCGCGAGCCGCGCGGGCGGTGCGCTGCCGTCGAGCGGAACGGAGTGGAGCTCGCCGCCCCCGTCGCTCACCGTCCGGTAGACGACCCGCGTGCCGTCCGGATGGATGGCGAAGTCCTCGAGGCGGACGCCGCGCGCCAGGGCCACGTTCAGGCGGCGCGGAGGCCGGCTGGCGTCCACCGGCAGGACGAAGAGCTCCAGGACGCGGGCGTTCTCCACGGGCGTGCGGTAGACGACGTGGGTGCCGTCGGGAGTGAGCTCGAAATCGGCCACCGAGAAGGGCTGGTGCTGCAGGGCCACGACCGGGCCGCCGTCCAGCGGCACGCGGTAGAGGCGTGCGACGGTCCCATCCTGGTGGTGCGAGGCGAACACGACCGAGCCCGAGGGCGTGCTGATGCGGTAGGAGGGGAGCACCTCGCCGTGCTCGCTCGGGGCGACCAGCTCGCGCGGAGGGGCGCGCCCGTCGAGCGCAACGGAGTACAGACCGGGGTAACGCCCGGCGGGCGCGGCTCGGTAGACCACCCGTCCTGCGCCGGGAGCGAGCACGTGATCGCGCACCTCGCCGGCGGCGCCGGCCCCGTCCAGCCGGACGGCCTCCGTCGCACCGTCGATCGGCGCGCAGCGCAGACCCCCGGCCTGGAACACCACGTGGGCGCTGTCGGACGTGACCGTCCAGTGCTGGCCGAAGTCCGTCTCCAGCGGGCCGCCCAGGAGGACCGGAGCCTGCTCACCGTCCGCCGCGACGCCGCGCAGCACGAGCGTGCCGTCCGCCCCGGAGCTCTCCGTGTAGACCACCCAGCGGCCGTCGGGACTCGCGGCGGCCCGGATCACGTCGGTGCTCACGCCCTCTGGGGCTCTCGGACCGGACTGTGGAGCTGCCGGACCGGTGCCTGCGAGCGCGACGACCAGCGCACACGAGAGCGCGAGGACCGCGATCCAGCGGAGGATCGACGCGTCGTGCGCGCGCTTCGCGCGCCGATTCCGCAGGCAGCGCGCGTGCGAGGGCGGGGATTGGACACAGGCGGGGTAGCTCGGGGTGGACATGTAGGCTCCTTGGAGCGAGGGTCTGGCCAGAACAGGAGTGCTGGGTGATCACGAAGGCTGCGTGACCGTCACGAGTGGCTCGGTCCGGCCCACGCGCCGCGCGGTGCGCGGCCGGCCGGACGCTGGGGGTCAAGGCAAGACGGTGAAGACCGCACGGCTGGTCCCCGTCCCGTCGCGGGTGCTCACGCTGATCTTCCCGCTGCGGGCGCCCGGCGGGACCAGGACCAGGATCGTGCGGTCGTTCAGGACCGTGAAGGCCGAGGACGCGGTGCCGTTGAAGCTGACCGAGCTGGCCCCGGTGAAGTGCTCGCCGGTGAGGGTCACGGGTGTGCCCACGGTCCCGAGGATCGGGAAGAACGAGTCCACGCTCGGGGGACGGGTGACCCGGAAATCGACCGAGCTCACGGCGACCCCGTCCGCGGTGGCGACGCGGATCGGCCCGACGGTGGCGCCGTCCGGGACCGTGGCCTTGATCTCCGTCGGCGAGAGCACGTGGAAGGAAGCCTCCACGCCGCCGAAGCGGACGCTGTGCGTGCCGGTGAAGGCACCCCCCACGATCGACACCTGCATGCCCGGGGGCCCGCTCGCGGGGCTGAACGACTTGATCGTGGGAGGACGGGTGACGGTGAACTCGCCGCTGCTGGTGGCGGTGCCGCCGGGGGTCGTGACCGTGATCCGTCCGCTGACCGCGCCGGTCGGGACGGTGGCGTCGATGCGCGTGCTGGAGGTCACCCGGAACGAGGCCGAGGTTCCGGCGAAGGCGACGCGGGTCGTGCCGCTGAAGTTCGTGCCGGAGATCACGACCGAGTTGCCCACGGGGCCGCGGTCGGGCGTGAAGGAGGTGAGGGTGGGCGCCGGGGGCAGGACGGTGAAGTCGCTCGCGCTGGTGGCGGTGCCGCCGGGGGTCGTGACGGTGATCCGTCCGCTGACCGCGCCGGTCGGGACGGTGGCGTCGATGCGGGTGCTGGAGGTCACCCGGAACGAGGCCGAGGTTCCGGCGAAGGCGACGCGGGTCGCGGCGTTGAAGTCCGTGCCGGAGATCACGACCGAGGTGCCCACGGGGCCACGGTCGGGCGTGAAGGAGGTGATCGTGGGCGCCGGGGGCAGGACGGTGAAGTTGCTGCTGCTGGTGGCGGTGCCGCCCGGAGTGGTGACCGCGATCCGCCCGGTGGACGCTCCGGCGGGGACGGTCGTGTCGATGCGCGTGCTGGAGGTGACGGTGAAGGCCGCGGGCGTGCCAGCGAAGGTGACGCGGGTCGCGCCGCTGAAGTTCGTGCCGGCGAGGACGACGGCGGTGCCCACCGGTCCGCTGGTGGGGGCGAAGGAGGTGAGGGTGGGCGCCGGGGCCACGACGGTGAAGTCGCTCGCGCTGGTGGCGGTGCCGCCCGGAGTGGTGACCGCGATCCTGCCGGTGGACGCTCCGGCGGGGACGGTCGTGTCGATGCGCGTGCTGGAGGTGACGGTGAAGGCCGCGGGGGTGCCGGCGAAGGTGACGCGGGTCGCGCCGCTGAAGTTCGTGCCGGCGAGGACGACGGCGGTGCCCACCGGTCCGCTGGTGGGGGCGAAGGAGGTGAGGGTGGGCGCCGGGGCCACGACGGTG
>DASVAP010000298.1:0-9987 GCA_036376275.1 Planctomycetota bacterium
CGCGTCCTCGCGGTACTCCCACAGCGTGGGGCCGTAGCCCACCAGGAGGCGCAGCGGGCGGGTCGCCAGCACGACGTGGGCACCGGGCGCGCCGGCGACGGGTTCTGGACCCGGCTCGAGGGGCTCCTCGAAGACGCAGGCTCCGCCGGCGTCGAAGAGCGCGACCCGCAGCCAGCTCGCCTGGAAGCCCGCCACGGGGGCCTGGTGCTGCTCCTCGACGAGCGCGAGGGCGAGGCCGCGGGCCGGGTCGATCGTCACGCGCTCGAAGTAGCCCGCGGCGAAGTGATCGTCGCCCCGCTCGACCGTGCCGAGCACGTCCAGCTCCTCCCCGTAGGCCCACCAGAGCTGCCCCGCGCCCTTGACGTAGGTGCCGACCAGGAAGCGCGCCTGCGGCATTCCCGGCAGGCCCGCGACCTTCTCGAGCGAGTTCACGTAGCCGACCCGGGGCGGCGCGAGGGTCCGGATCCGCTCGCCGTCGGCCGTGCACACCGCCAGGACCTCGCCGTCGGCATAGACCAGCTCGCGCGCCCCGTCGACGACCCCGTTCTGCGACGGGCCCCACTCGCGCTGCCACAGGACGTTCCCGCGGCAGTCGAGGAGGTAGACGGTGCTCTCGTTCGCATTGCCCACCAGGATCTCGAGGCAGCCGTCGCCGTCGCTGTCCAGCAGGTCGTCCTCGCGCGCCGGCACGTTCTGGACCCAGCGCAGCGATCCATCGAGCTCGAGCACGGCCACGGGCGGGACCCAGCCGTTGGCGAGGCGGGCGATCTCGAGGCTCCCGTCGCCGTCCACGTCGGCGAAGCGCGCCGGCAGGTAGGGCGGGCAGTCGAGCGGGTAGGGGGCGCTGGCGAGCACGCGTCCGGTGCCGAGCTCGAGGCGCGCGACGCCGCAGGTCCCGGCCACGAGCAGCTCCTCGCCCGCGATGCGGAGGTCCGAGATCGCCCCGACCGCCGGGACCTCCGCGAAGCGCGTGCGCGTCAGGGCGAGCGGCGTGGCCGAGCGCTGCCAGGGCGCCTCCAGCGGCTCCGCGCCACAGCCGCCGGCGAGCGCGAGCACGCAAAGGAACGGCAAGGACGAGAGGCGCGACGCGGGCGGGACCGGCTCCACGGGGCATGCAGTGTACGCAGACTGGGAGCACGGGTGCCGGCGGGAGCGACGCCGCGTAGGCTGCCAGGCTCGCTCGCGCCCCGATGAACGCCCCGCACCGCACCCCGAGCCCGCTGGCCGTGCTGCTCTTCACGGCGCTGCTGTGCCTGATCTGGGGCAGCACCTGGGTCGTGATCCAGCAGGGGCTGGCCGACCTGCCGCCCTTCGGGTCGGCGGCGGCGCGCTTCGCCATCGCGGCGGTGGTCATGAGCCTCGTGTGCGCCCTGTGGGGCGAGCGCGAGGGCGGAGCGCGGCCGACGGCGCGCCTCTCGCTCGTGCTGGGCACGATCAACTTCGCGGCCTCCTACGGGATCGTCTACTGGAGCGAGACGCGCCTGCCCTCGAGCCTGGTCAGCGTGCTGTGGGCCGTCTTCCCGATGCTCCAGGCGGTCGCGGGGCACCTCTTCCTGCCGGGCGAGCGCCTGGCGGGCGGCCAGGTGGCGGGCTTCGGCCTGGGCTTCCTCGGGGTGGTCGCCCTGTTCGGCACCGATCTGCGCGGGCTCGGGCCGGGGGCGGTGCCGGCGGGCGCGATCCTGCTGCTCTCCCCGCTCGTCTCGGCCTTCGGGACCACCTACGTGAAGCGCTTCGGGGCGGGGACGAGCTCCCTGCGCCTCAACCGCAACGCGATGTGGATCGGGGCGGCGCTCCTCGGGCTCGTGGCGCTCGTCTTCGAGCGCCAGCCCTTCCACTGGACGAGGACGGCGCTCTTCTCGCTGCTCTACCTGGCGCTCCTCGGCACGGTCCTGACCTTCGGGCTCTACTTCTGGCTGCTGCGGCACGTCGCGGCGAACCGCCTGAGCGTGATCGCCTACGTCACGCCGGGGATCGCGCTCCTGCTGGGGGTGCTGGTGGCGGACGAGCCGCTCGGGCCGTGGACCCTGGCCGGGCTCGGCGCGATCCTGGGCGGCGTGTGGCTGGTGCACCGCGGCGGCGGACGGACGCGGGCGGACGCAAAGGGGTTGCAGCGCGCGGCGGCGCGCTGAGCCTGTTTCCGGGACGCGCTCCGGCGGGAACGGCCGGGCCTGCCTAGGATGGAGCCCGACCCCCGTCCGGCGGTCCCGGGACCGCCGAGGAAGGC
Source organism: Planctomycetota bacterium (assembly GCA_036376275.1). Taxonomy (GTDB): domain Bacteria; phylum Planctomycetota; class UBA1135; order UBA1135; genus JABFRZ01. The sequence continues at coordinate 2,225 of DASVAP010000298.1, forward strand.
TTGCCATGCTGGTGCTCGTCTCGCTTGTGGCTGCGGTCCCCGCCACGGCCCCGAGCGGTGCGCAGGAGCCGCCCGTGCTACGCACCTGGGAGGTGTCCGCGACCCTGTTCGGCTTCACGGCCTTCGATGTCCTCGGCGACGTCGACGGCGACGGGGATCCGGAGCTCCTGGTCGGCGACGCGGGCTACTCGACGGCGGGTCTCTCGCTGCGCGGGCGCATGCGCGTCCTGGCGAGCAGCGGCGCGGTCCTGTTCGAGCACCTGGGTACGGTGCCGAACCAGATCCTCGGCAGCTTCGCGCGGCCGGTCGGCGACGTCGACGGCGACGGGCGCGAGGACTACATGGAGAGCGGGCGCCCCGTCGACCCGGCCCGCATCCGCAGCGGGGCCTCCGGGGCCGTGCTCTTCACCGCCAGCCTGGGCGCCCAGGACGCCGCCGGGCTCGGCGACCTGGACGGCGACGGCCTGGACGACTTCGCGCTGGGGCGCCTGGGTCAGGTGCGGCTCTTCCGGGGAGGCTCGTTCCAGATCCACGCGACGATCGCGGCTCCGCCCGAGACCTTCGACTTCGGCGCGCGCGTCCTCGCGCTCGGGGACGTGGATGGCGACGGCGCCTGCGACCTGGCGATCGGGGCCCTGGGCGAGGGGCACAAGATCAGCCCGCCGGGCGAGGTGCTGGTCCATTCCGGCCGGACGGGCGCGCTGCTCCACCGCGTCCCCGGGCACGACCAGAACGACCACTTCGGCCAGCACATGGCCGCCCCCGGCGACCTGACGGGCGACGGCGTCGGCGAGCTCGTCGTCGGGACCTCGGTCCCGTTCCTAGCGCACGGGCGCCTCACGTTCCTCGACGGGCCGACGGGCGTCGCGCTGGCCCCTAGCCCGCTGGGTGAGGCCAGCGAGGGGCTCGACGCGTCCGGCGACGTGAACGGCGACGGCCTCCCCGACCTCGTCCGGGGGGCGCGGGGCGCCTTCACGAGCCCGACGATCCGCGTCGAGGAGGGAGTCACGGGCGAGGTGCTGTTCGCGGGGCCGCGCGGCCCGTTCGACCTCGTCGCCGGCGGCGCGCACGACTGGAACGGCGACACCTTCCCGGACTTCCTGCTGGCGCGCACGAGCCGGATCGAGCTCCTCTCCGGCGCGCCCCCGCGCACCGCGGTCGCGGGCGCCCCGTGCTTCACCGCGCTCGCGCGCGAGCCGCGCATCGGCGCGACCGGCGCGCCGGCCCTCGGCCAGCCCTACCGCCTGCACCTCGCGGACGTGCCGCCCTTCGTCCCCGCCGTGCTGCGCCTCGCTCTCGACACACCCGGCAACCTCGCCGCGCCCGGTGCGCGCGGCTGCGCCCTTCTCGGCCCGGCCCTGGCCGAGATCCCGGTCGTGACCGCGAAGATCGGCCCGAACCGCGGCGCCGCCACGGTCCTGATCCCGATCCCTGCCGATCCAGCCCTGCTCGACCAGCGCCTGGCGGCCCAGTGGCGCGTGCTCGACTCCACCGGCCGCGTCGTGGCCCGCACGCGCGTGCTGCGGCCCAGGGTGGGCCCCTGAGCCCGCGCCCCGGCTGGGCCGGAATCACTCGCGGATCATCTGCACGAAGCGGATCCCGTCCTCTTCGTCCTCGCCCACGACGCGCCAGCCCGCGAGGCCGTAGTGGAGCGATTCCGGCGCGCGCGGGAGATCGACCAGCGCGAGCCCGTCGGCGTCGCTCTCGGCCACGAGCTCGTCCCCGTCGAAGACCTGCACCCCGGCCAGGGGGTCGCCGATGAAATCGCTGAGCTCCGGCGCGACGAGCCGCGAGCCCGAGGCGTCCTTGAACAGCACGGCCAGCGCGAAGCCGCGCGCGAGCTCGACCTCGATCTCCAGGACCTCGTTGCCCTCCTCGTTCTCTCCGGCCGGCATGGCACGCGCGAAGTCGCCCGTGGCGGAGCGGTAGCCGGGCGCGTAGACGAGCCAGCGTTCGAAGGCATCGGGGACCGGTTCGTCCTCCTCGCCGCCGAACCACTGCCCGTGGATCCGGCCCAGGAAGACGACGGTCTCGAGCGACTCCCCGCTGACCGCGTCGCGAACCCGCATGGCGTACACACGCCCTGGCTTCGCCCGCGCGCGGAACTCGAGGCCGTCGCAGGGCGGCTGCACGCGCAGACTGGCCGGCTCGTAGGAACGTCCGTCGATCGCCAGGACCGATAGCTCGTACTCGCCCGGCGGCACCCCGCGCAGCTCGAAGGGCGTCTGGCCGTCCTCGTCGTCGCCCCAGAGCTTGAACTCGCTCAGGAAGACGAGCTCGCGCCCGCTGCGCGGGTCGCGCAGGAGCAGCGCCCCGAACGGCTCGCCCCGTCCCGACTCCTCCAGCAGGCGCCCGCGGATCGGCCCGGGGCTCCCGGCCACCGGCAGGAACAGCGCCACGGCCTCGTCCGCGCCGGGCTCGAGCTCGACCTCGACCGGCTCGCTGGCCGCGAAGGCGCCCAGCGCCAGCACGCGATGGCGCCCGGGCCGGAGGCCGCTCAGGCGGAACTCGCCGCGCTCGTCCGTCGTCGTCGCGCCCTCCGAGCCCTCCGCGAGCGAGAACACGCGCACGAGCGCGTCCGGAGCTCCGCGCTCGCCGAGCGTCACGACGCGCCCGTGCAGCTCCGCCCAGACGTCCTCCGATGCCGCCTCCGCTCTCGGGGGCAGCGCCGACGGCACGGGCACGAGCCACTCGCGCGACGCTTCCGGATCGAAGGGCGCCTCGTGGCGCGCGAGCAGCTCCCTCGTCCGCGGGTGCTTCACCCAGGCCCGCACCGTCCCGCGCGGGAAGGCGCGCGTCGTGACGAAGCCACCGCTCGCATCCGTGCGCACGCTCTCGGCCACGCGGTCGTCGGGCGAGGAGAGCAGCACCAGTCGCCCGGACCGCACCGGCGCACCGCCCGGGTCCTCGATCAGCCGCCCGCGGATCGGACCGCTGGGCGTCGCCACGTGCGCCTCGCGCGCCGCTGGGCTGGCTTCGGGCGCGGCGCGGGCGGCCGGTGAATCGGCGGGAACGAGCGCGGACGGTTCGCGCGACTCGTGCGGCAGCGAGGGCGCCTGCGGGAGGTGCTCCAGCGTCCCCTCGGGCGCGCGCTGGCGTCCCGCGCAGCGCAGCGTGGTCACGAGCGCCGCCACCCCGGCGAGGAGGAGCACGATCCAGCGCATCCGCATCGGCACAGGGTATCCCGGGCCGCGCGCCCGGCCGTCCTACGTCGCCGCAGCCCGGCGCAGGACCCCGAGGACGCCGCGCGCGGCGAGGAGCTCGGCGTCCGCGCCGAGCTCGCTCGGGGCAGCCTTCGCGGCGAGGAAGCGCGCGAGACGTGCGCGCTCGGCGCGCGGACGGCGGGCGAGCTCGGGGTCGAGGGCGAGGACCGGGGCCAGGAGCTCGAGCGTCGCGCGCGGGACCTCGCGGGCCAGGCCCAGGGCCCGCGTCACGAGGCGCGCGTCGGCGCGCAGCGCGCGCTCGCGATCGCCGCCGTGGACGGTGGCGATGCGGCGCGTCACCGCCAGCCCGATCCGACCCAGCGGCAAGGGCTCGGGCGCCGGGCGCGCCAGCGCCAGGCGCACCGAGGTGTCCGCCAGGCGCAGCAGCAGCGCGCGGCTCGAGCGCGCGCCGGGATGGGCCGCGAGGCGGCGCTCCTCGACGCGCGCCAGCGCCTCGACGCCCTGGTTCGTGGGCCGGAAGCCCAGCCGCCGGTAGAACCAGAACGAGCCGGCCGCGATCGCCTCGGGGTTGCCGACGCCCATCCCGTAGGGCGTCAGGAAGAAGAGCCGCGCGCCGAGCACGTGGTGCAGCGCGCGCACGTACTGGGCGTAGATCCGGCGCGTCGCGTGCCCGCGGAACTCCGGGAAGAGGTTGAGGCCGAGCTCGCAGCAGGCCGCGGAGACGCTGGCGGGCCCGTAGGCGATCGGCACGCCGTTCTGGAGCAGGAGCGCCGTGTACAGCGACTCGAGCGCCTCGCGGTAGTCCGGGACGACGCCCACCAGGGCGACGGTCAGCCCCTCGCCGCAGTCGGCCAGGCTCACGTCGGCCGGGTTGCCGTGGGAGAGCGGGCGGATCTCGCTCTGGCGCACGGCCAGGGCCGCGGCGGCGAAGTCGACGAAGCGCGCGCCCTCGCCGGGCGCGAGGCGGCGCACGCGCGGCGGCCGCCGCACGAGGGGCGCGAGCGGCCCGCGCAGCGGCCGCGGCGCGCGGTGCTGGCAGACGACCTCCGGCACGGGCCAGAGCTGCTCGGCCCGCGCGCTGCCCGCGCGCGCGAGCGTCCAGCGCACCGGCAGGCCGCAGCCGTCGAAGCGCGCCTCGCGCTCGGCCGGCGCGAGCGGCGCGAACAGCTCCAGGAGCAGCTCGAGGTCGCGCCGCTCCGACCCTCCGCGGGCCGCCGCCAGCCAGTCGTCCCAGTCCAGCGTCACGTCGTCGACGCCCGGCACCTCGGCGCCGAGCAGCGTGCGCGCGACGGCGCCTTGCAGCGGGCCCGTGTCCTCCAGCGTGTCCCAGTCGAGCTCGAGGGCGCCGGGGAAGAGCCGCACGAGCCGCTCGAGCAAGGGGTAGCCCCACGTGTCCACCACCGCCGTCGCCGCGAGGCCGCTGTCGGCGAGGCGCGCGCGCCGCCGCGCCGGGAGCCGCACGGCCCACTCCCGCAGGCGCGGGACGAGCGTCAGGGCTCCCGCGCGCACCGCCGGCGCATCGGGATAGGCCAGCAGGAAGAGCAGCGCCTCCTGGAGCTCCACCAGCCGTGCCGCGGGGAGGCTGGCGCGCCCGGCGAGCTCGGCGAGCAGCCGCTCCTTCTCGCGCGCGGCCCCGGGACCGAAGGTCCGCACGGCCGCCGTCAGCGCGCGCACGGGATCTCGCACGACGACTACGACCGTCCCGGCGGCCTCGGACGCGGCTTCACGGCGAGGTAGGGCTTCGGCCAGGGGCCGCTGAAGTGCTCGTGGTGCGTCTGCGCGTGGAGCGTGAGGTACGGGTCCGTCAGGTGCGCGCGCGCGAGGGCGCAGAGGTCCGCGCGGCCTGCGGCGAGGATCGTGTTGACGTGGTCGGCGCCCTGGATGTTGCCGACGGCCATCACGCAGAGACCCGGCACGGCGTGGCGGATCGCATCGGCGAAGGGGACCTGGTACATGCGGCCGTACTCGACCTTCGAGGCGGGCGTGTTGCCGGCGCTGCTCACGTCGATCAGGTCGAGGCCGCTGGCGTGCAGCCCGCGCGCGATCTCGATCGTCTCGTCGAGCGTGATGCCCTCGCCGGCCGGGAGCCAGTCGGAGGCGGAGACGCGCACCGCCAGGGGCTTCTCGGCCGGCCAGGCGGCGCGCACGGCCTCGAAGACCTCGAGCGGGAAGCGCAGGCGGTTCGCCAGCGAGCCGCCGTACTCGTCGGTGCGACGGTTGGCGGCGGGCGAGAGGAAGCTCGAGAGCAGGTACCCGTGCGCCATGTGCAGCTCGACCAGGTCGAAGCCGGCGCGCGCGGCGCGCTGCGTCGAGGCGACGAAGGCGTCGCGGATGCGCTCCATGTCGGTGCGCGTCATCGCGCGCGGCGCGGGCCAGTCGGGGGCGAAGGGCAGGGCCGAGGGACCGAGCGTGGTCCAGGCGCGCGCGTCGCGCAGCGGGTCGTCGCCCTCCCAGGGCAGGTTGCAGGAGCCCTTGCGGCCGGCGTGGGCGAGCTGGATGCCGATCTTCGAGCCGCTGTTCCCGCGCACGAAGTCGACCACGCGCTTCCAGGCCGCCTCGTGGGCGTCCGTGTAGAGGCCGGCACAGCCGAGCGAGATGCGGCCCTCGGGCGAGACGTCGGTCATCTCGGTCATCACCAGGCCCGCCCCGCCGACCGCGCGGCTGCCGAGGTGCACCAGGTGCCAGTCGGTGGGTGTCCCGTCGACGGCCGAGTACTGGCACATGGGCGACACGACCACTCGATTCGGCAGCGTGAGCGAGCGCAGCGTCAGCGGCACGAACATCGGCGCCAGCGCCGTGGCGCCGGGCTCCGGCCCGGCCGGGGCCTCGCGCGCGAGGAATGCCTCGGCCACGCGCGCAACGAGCTCCGGATCGCGCTGGCGCAGGTTGTCGTAGGTGATGCGCTTCGAGCGCGTCATCAGGTTGAAGGTGAACTCGAGCGGCGGCTGCTTCACGTAACGCGCGCAGTGCTCGAACCACTCCATCGAGGTCCGCGCGGCGCGCTGCAGGCGCGCGACCTCGCCCGTGCGGCGCTGCTCGTAGAGGCGCAGGGCCGCCGGCACGCCGCGCGGCTCGTCCTGGAGCGCGCGCACGAGCTCGATCGCGTCCTCCATCGCCAGCTTGGTGCCCGAGCCGATCGAGAAGTGCGCCGTGTGGGCCGCGTCCCCCACCAGCACCGTGCTGCCCCGCACCCACGTCCCGCAGCGGATCACCGGGAAGCTGCGCCAGACGGACTTGTTGGTCAGCAGCGGGTGCCCGTCGAGGTCCGGCGCGAAGAGGTCCTCCAGGTACCGGACCGTCTCCTGCTCGCTCGCACGCTCGAAGCCCGCCCGCTTCCACACGTCCTCGTGGCACTCGACGATCCAGGTCGAGAGCGTCTCGGCCCCGCGCTGGAACGGGTAGGCGTGCACCTGGAAGAGGCCGTGCTGGCTGGAGCGGAACACGAAGGTGAAGGCCTCGAGCGGCTTCGTGGTGCCGAACCAGGCGAACCTGCAACGGCGCCAGTCGACCTCGGGCCGGAAGTGGGCCGCGTGCCTGGCGCGCACGAAGCTGTTGATCCCGTCGCAGGCCAGCACGAGGTCGGCCGGGCCGACGTCGCTCTCGTCGCGCACCTCGCGCTCGAACTCGAGACGCACGCCGAGCGCGCGCGCGCGCGCGTGGAAGATCTCGAGCAGGCGCTTGCGCGAGAGTCCGCAGAAGCCGTGCCCGGTCGAGCGCACGCACTCGAGCCGGCCGGGCGCCGTCTCCAGGTACGTCTCGATGTCGGTCCAGTAGGCGAACTGGCGCCGGATCTCGGCGTAGCTCTCCGGATCGGCCAGCTCGAAGCCGCCCAGCGTCTCGTCCGAGAAGACGACCCCCCACCCGAAGGTGTCGTCGGGCTTGTTGCGCTCGTAGACCGTGATCTCCGCCTCCGGCCGGGCCTTCTTGAGCAGGATCGCGAAGTAGAGCCCAGCCGGTCCGCCACCGATGCATGCGACGCGCATCGGCGCATCCTAGTGTCGCGGCACGGGGCGGTCATGGGCGCGGCGAACTTCGGCGCGGCCCTTGACCGGCCCGCCTCGCACGGTCGAACTCTCCCGTGATGAAGCGGGTCCTGCTGGCGATCGCGGCCGTGGCGGCGCTGTTCCTTGGCGTGCGCGGCCTGGTAAGGCACCTCGCGCCGGACGAGGTCAAGATCCGCCGCCTGGTGGCGGCGATGGAGGCGGCCTACAACGAGGGCGACCCGAGCGGCTGCGTCGCCCCGCTCGCGCGCGACTGGCGCCACGCGGGCTCGGAGATCGACCGGCGCATGCTGCTCGGAGCGCTCTTCCAGACCGCGCGCGACCGCGAGAAGGAGACGCGCCAGCTCCGCAGCCGCGTCGAGGTCGACGAGGAAGCCGCGCGGGTCGCCGTGGACGGCGAGCGCGCCACGCTGACCCTCGAGGCCGTCTTCGCGCGCTTGCGCGGCGGCGAGTGGAGCGAGACCTGGCGCGCGCGCATCGAGGCCGAGCTGGTGGAAGGCGACGACGGCTGGGAGATCGTCCAGAGCCGCCACGAGGACCTCACCGGCACCCACCTCGGGCGATAGCGGCGGAAGGAACCCCCGCGACTCCCAACACC
>DASVAP010000299.1:0-13549 GCA_036376275.1 Planctomycetota bacterium
GGGAGCCGCCCTACGGGTAGGTGCGGTAGGTGCCCTGGCTGTCCTGGGCCAGCCACTCGAGCAGCGGGAAGCGGTCCCCGATCGAGATCGTGTGGATCACGACGCCGCGGTTCAGGTTCCACTCCTGGACCGCCTCGCGGATGCGGGCCGGGTCGATCACCTTGCCCACCGAGGGCTCGCCGTCGGACAGGAAGAAGATCGTGTCGACCTCCGGATCGCGGAAGGCCGCCTCCAGCCCGCCGTGCACGTTCGTGCCGCCGAAGGCGCCCAGCTCCTCGACGAACCCCTTGGCCTCGGTGAAGGTCTCCTCCGTGCACTCGACCAGGGCCTCCTGCCAGGGAGTCACGCCGTCGGAGAAGGGATAGACGTTGAAGCGCGTGCCGGCCTCGAGTGCCTCCAGGCACGCGAGGAGCTCCTTCTTGGCCACGTCGATGCGCTGCGGGCCCTCGGTCGCGTCCTGGCCGCCGAGGCGCCAGTCCATCGAGCCCGAGACGTCGATCACGAAGGCCACGCGGTGCGAGGTGATGCGCAGGCCGAAGAAGCGCGAGTCGACCTTGACGCCGCGGAAGGAGCGCGAGACCTGCTTGGCCTCGCGCAGGTCGCGCTCCTGGGCGCGCTTCTGCAGCTCCTCGGCGCTCGGGAAGGCGAAGCTCGCGCCGTGCTCGCCCCACCACAGCTTCCAGGCCCGTCCGTCGGCGCGGAAGGGCTGGGCCGTCAGGCGCCAGAGGATGTCGCCCATCTCGTGGGCGACGCGGCCCTCCTCGTCGGCGATGCGCGTGCACAGCGCGCCGACGCCGGCCGTGATGCGCAGGGTCTCGAGCCCGCGTGCGGCGGCCAGACGCGTGGTCCAGCTCGGGTGCTGCAGGCCCTGCTCGAGGGCCGCGAGCTGCGCCGGGTCCTTCGTGCGCCCGAGGGCCTCGAGCGCCGCGTTGCGCACGACCTCGGACGGGTGTCGGGCGAGCTGGGCGAGCTTCGCCTGCCAGGCCGGGTCCTTGCCCTGGATCCGGTCCAGGGCGTCGATCGCCGCGCCGAGCAGCAGCGCGTCCTCCGAGCTCGCCAGCACCTGTTCCAGGCGCGGCACGAAGGTCGGGTTGCCGCGCACGCCCATGGCGCGCAGGGCGTCGGCGGCGACGGCGCGCTCCTTGTCCTTGGAGAGGTCGACCAGGGCCTTGTCGACCTTCGGGTCGGGGATGCGCGCCGCCATGCGCAGCGTGAAGCGCTTCTCCAGCTCGCGCCCCTGACCCAGATTCTTGATCGTCTGGGCCCGCAGGCCGGCGTCGTCCAGGGCCGCCAGCCGGTCCGCCAGGCCGAAGGCGAGCTCGAGCGGCACGTCGCCGCGCGTGGCCTTCTTGTGCAGCTCCTGGGCGAACTTCGGCCCGCGCTCCTCCAGCAGGAGGTCGGCCGCCAGGAGGCGCACGTCGGGGCGCTCGTTGTTGCGCTCGAACAGGCGCTCGGCGCACTCGGCCGTCTCGGGGGCGCGGCGCGCGGCCAGCTCCTCCAGGGCTCGGCGGCGCACGTTGACGAGCTTCGACTGCGTGGCCTCGACCAGCTCCGCGGCGCTGCGCGAGGGCGCCAGACCCTCGAAGGCGATCTCCTTCAGCGCCGGTCCGAAGAGCGCCTCGCCCTCGGGCTCCTCGCCCTTGTCCTTGCCCTTGGCGCGCTTCTCCTTCTTGCGCAGCTCCCCGGACTGGTAGAGGCGCAGGTACCACTCGACGTCCTCCGGCCGCGCGCCGGCGACGTGGTGGCGCAGGGCGCGCTCGCGCACGGCGTCGTCGGCCCCGGAGGACACGATCGCCGCCAGGAAGGTGCGCGCCCCGGCGCAGTCCGCCAGCTCGTCCACGGCGGTCTCGCGCAGCTCGGTCTCGATCCCGAGCGTGGCCACGTCGGTCAGCTCCTGGAAGGCGCGCTCCTGGGCGCCCGGCACGCCGTCGAAGCGGCTGAAGGCGCGCACGACGATGCGCCGCATGTACAGGCTCCCGACCGCGTCGTAGAAGCGGATCAGGCCGTCCAGGGCCGCCTCGGTGCGCAGGTTGGCGAGGCGCCGCACCAGCTCCGGGTCGGCCTCGTCCTTGCGCTCCAGCAGGCTGGCCACGAGCTGGCCCTCGTCGCTGCCCGCGGCCGGTGCCCCGGCGGGGGGCTCCTGCGGCCAGGTCGCGGGCGAGGCCGCGAGGAGGAGCGCGAGGCAGGCGGCGAGGGTGGGCATCGGGAGCAGGATGGGCGCCGGCGACGGGAACGCGTTGTGAAAAATACGAGACGGAGGCGAACAACAGGAGACCGCCGCGGGGATATTGCGCGTTTTCCCCGGGCCCGTCCGGTTCCCAGCGAGGGATCTGCGGCCCCGACCCCAACCACCTCTGCTCCTCCCCCATGAAGCTCCTCCCGTCCCTGGCCCTCGTCCTCGCCGGCCTGACGGCCCTCGCGGGCGCCGCCACGGCCCAGAACGGCCCCGTCCCGTCGATCACCTCGATCCCGAGCCGCAAGGCCTGGGCGCCCGCCAACCTGGTGATCAATGGCTCCAACCTGGGGCTGGCCTTCCAGGTCAACCTCGACGACGTCTCGATCCCCATCATCCGCGCCACCTCCACGCGCCTGATCGCGGGGCCGCTCACCCCGCGCGAGCCGGGCTTCGGTGAGGTCGAGGTGGTCAGCGGACGCAACGTCGGTACGGGCGTGATCGAGTTCCTGCCCACGCTGAGTGCCAAGCGCCGTGGCCTGCGCCTGTCGATCCGCCTGAACAACGGCGAGCCGGGGACCTACGTCCTGCGCTACTCCTTCGCCTCGGTCGAGCCGGTGGTGGATCCGGGGATCTACGGCTCGCGGGTCCTGCCGGTCTTCGCCAACGTGATGATGGCCGGGATCTTCCCGGACGCGAGCCCGCTCGTGCTGAACAACCACAACATGCCGATCGAGGTCGGCCTGATCGGCGCTCCGCTGCGGCTCCAGGCCGCCTGCTACTCGCCGAGCACGGGCGTGACCGCCTACACGAACCTGGCCCTGGTCGCCCCGATGGGGGATCCGGCCGGGCCGTGAGCCCTCGGGCCGGCGCACCGCGCCGGCGCAGAGCCTTCTCCGCGGCCGGGAGCCCGACGGGTTCCCGGCCGCGCTCCTTTCCGGTCCGGCCTGCGCGGGCCCGAGCCGACCGCGGTGGCACGGAGGCACACGGAGGCAGCGGGGAGAGGACCGCCGTGCGCGGATCCCCGGAGGGCTCCTACGTCGTCACACCGCGCGGGACGAAGGTGTGCGCCGGGAAGACGGTGGCCAGGTCCGTGAAGCCGAAGCGCTCCAGCAGGATCTCGGCCAGGATGTCGCGGTAGTCGATCGTGATCGCCAGGTCGCCCTGGTCGAGGTCGATCGGGCGCAGGCCCGGCCAGTCCGAGATGACCTGCCCGCCGTTGACGCCGCCGCCCAGCACGAACATCGCGTTGCCGTGGCCGTGGTCCGTGCCGGCGCTGCCGTTCTCGGCTGCCTTGCGCCCGAACTCCGAGACGCACACCAGCAGGTAGTCGTCGAGGTGGCCGAGCAGGTCGAGGTAGAAGGCCTCGAGGGCCCCAGTGAGGTCGGCCATCAGGCGCGCCATCGGTCCCACCAGCGGCCCCTGGCTCGCGTGCAGGTCCCAGCCCTCGATGTCGATCGTGATCGCCTCCAGCCCGATGTCGCCCTTGATCAGCGCGGCCGTGTTGCGCATGCGCAGGCCGAGGCCCGTGTCCGGGTACTGGGCCCCGTTCTCCGGCACGTAGTTCTCGAAGTCGATGCCCCCCAGGCCGAAGGCTGCGATCGTGTCCAGGGCCGCCTGCCCGACCGGCGGCGCGCGCCGCGCGTAGGTCGAGAGCACGACCGCCTCGCGCTGCGTGGCGGTCGTCACGCGCCCGGGGAACACGAAGTTGCCGAAGCTCGGGATCGGGAGCGCGTTCGAGGCCCCGCGCAGGACGAAGGGCAGCAGCGAGCCGCTCGCGATCGCGCGCAGCGAGCCGGTGGCCGAGGCCGCCGTGGCGGTCAGGTAGCGCGCCAGCCAGCCGGTGGTGATCACGCCCGTCGGCAGGCTCGAGTCGCCGCTCTCCATGCGCACGAAGGCCTCGAAGTGCGAGCGCGTGGCGTCGTCGGAGCCGCAGGCGTTCACGACCGCCAGGTGTCCGTTCGAGTAGGGCGTCAGCAGCGGGGCCGCCGCCGGAGCCAGTCCGAAGAAGCCGTCCAGGTCCACCGCGCCGTTCGTCTGTCCGGGCGGCGGGATCCCCAGGTTGGGCCGGCGCGCGTAGAGCTGGTCGTCGCCGTGCGGCGGCACCATCGTCAAGCCGTCCATCGCGCCGCGCAGGAAGATGTGCACCAGCACGGGCCGCGCGCTGCCGCGCCGGCTCGGGGAAGCGCTGGCCTGGCCGGAGAGCAGCGAGGCCGCCGTCAGGGAGGCAGAGCTCGACAGCAACGTGCGCCGCGAGAGTCCGCTGGAGTGGGCCTTGTCCGATCCTTGCTTGGTCATGGCGGGTCTCCCTAGTACCACTGGAATCCGGGCAGCGACGCGGCCAGCGTCAGCGTGTCGAACAGGGCGTGGATGTCGAAGGGATCGGGGTATTGGTCGATGAAACCTTGCAGCTCCTCGACCTCCAGGGGCGGGAGCTGGCCGCCGAGCAGGCGCGTGTTGATGCGTTCCGCCAGGCCGGGCTTGTCGGCCGAGCTCGATATCCCCAGGCGCGTCCTGAGGGTCGGATAGGAGGGCATGATCACGCCCGCGATCGCCTGCGACACGCCCGCGCCGGCGCGCAGGAGCTGGCTGGCGAAGGACCAGCGCGGCAGGAGCAGAGCGCCCCACACAGCGACCGTGTCCGGGTAGCCGTTGGGCTGCACGTGGTCGAAGGGCATGTGCCCCATGCCCGGCAGGTAGAAGAGCAGCGAGGCGTTCGGGTCGCGCACGTTGGCCTCGAAGGCGCGCAGGAGCGAGGTCATGTAGTGGAACGGGCGCCGGAAGCGTGGCCCGCGCACGCCGGAGAGCGCGGCCATGTTCTCGCGCGCCAGGATCACGCGCAGCATCGCGCGGATGTCGCCGTTCGTGGCGGTGTAGGTCTCGGCCACGCGGTCGACCAGCTCGGGCGCCGGGTCCTCCGACAGGAACCAGTGGACCAGCTTGCGCGCCAGGAACAGGGCCGTGCTCGGGTGCGCCACGGCGAGGTCGATCACCTGCTGGGCCTCGCGCCGACCGGTCGAGCCGTCACCGCCCACCTGGCGCGCGCGCGGCGTGCCCGGCAGCGTCTGGCCCAGGACGAGCTTCTGGCCGCCGTCGTGCAGGTCGAGCCGGAAGGTCCCGCGCAGGTAGTCGGGCGAGGCCGGGTCGAGCTCCAGCGTCCAGCCGGTGAAGCAGCGCGCCACCTCGTGCACGTCGAACTCGTTGTAGCCGCCGTGCACGCCCAGGGTGTGCAGCTCGAGCAGCTCGCGTGCGTAGTTCTCCTGGGCCGCGCCGGCCACGTTGAGCCAGTTGTCGAGGTAGTAGAGCATCGCCGAGCCGTGCCCGCAGGCCGAGACCATGGCCGGGAAGGAGCCCAGCGCGTGGGCGCGGATCACCGTGCGGTCGTGCTCCGGCAGGAGCGCCCACTCGAAGTCGCCCTTGTTCTGGTCGATGCAGAAGTGGTCGTTCCAGAACTCGACCATGCGCTCGAAGAGCTGGCGCTTCGAGTGCACCGCGCGCAGCAGCGTCGCGCCCTTCAGCTCGAAGTAGGGCGTCGTGAAGTTGCCCTGGTAGGTCGCGTACAGCTCCTTCGGGCTCTGCGAGAGCGTGGGGAAGTCGAGCAGGCGCTCGTCCATGGCCGAATCGTCGATGGCCAGCGGCTCGAGCTGCTCCTCGAGGTAGGCCTCGTAGCCCAGGGCCCGCGCGCGCTCGTACTCGCTCTGGCTGAAGCCCTGCGTGATGCGGTGCACCAGCGTCAGCAGCGGATCGCGGTGCGGCGCCGGCCGCGGCGGCTGCGGCGGGGTCAGGCCCGTGCCCGCGAGCGGCGCCAGGGCGCGCCGGCGCAGCGCGGCGACCAGCGGCGTGGGCGGTCGCCCGGGCGCGAGCGGCGGCTGCGGCAGCTGCGGTCGCATGCCGGCGACGGGCGGGAGCGAGGGCAGGGCGGACCGGTCGGGATCTCGAACGCTCGCGAGGGTCATGGAGCCTCCGGTACGGAGCGACAGGGGCAGGGCCGCAGGGCTGCGCCGCAGGGGGCGCGCCCTCGATCCTAGCGCCCGACCCGTCCCGCAGGCCCCGGAATCCGGCGCCTCCCCGGAGCACCTACTTGGGCGGCTCCTGGTACCGGGAGCGATCCTTGATCCGGTCCTTGTTGAGGGCGTACGTCAGCGAGAGCTTGTAGTCCTCGCGCAGGCGCGCGTAGAGCTTGGCGGCCGCGACCTTCTCGCCCTTGCTCCACAGCTCGTCGGCGCGCGCCAGGATCGTGGCGGGCTCCTCGCTGCCGGAGCCCCCGAGCCCCAGGCGTCCCGCCAGCTCGCGCTCGGCCGCCTTGGCGGCCAGGTCCTTCAGCAGCGCCTCGGACTCCAGGCGCGGCGCGCGCACCGTGCCCCGCAACGGCAGGGCCAGCGTCTCGCCCTGCAGGGAGGCCAGGAACGGCCAGCGCTCGACCAGGGCGATCGTGATCGGCACGTTCCAGGCCAGGTCGAGGGTCTCGTCGAGCCCCAGCGAGCCGGTGAAGGTCGTCTCGGTGCCCGCGAAGGTCCAGGTCCAGGGCTTGGCGTAGCGGACGCGTCCCTCCTGGATCGTGAACTCGATCGGACGCACGTCGAGCGTGCGCGCCAGGTCGACCCCGAAGCCCTCGAGCAGCCCGAGCAGCGGCGAGCCGCGCAGGGACGCGGCGCTCAGGCTCAGGCGCCCCGTGCCCTGGATGGGCGCCTTCGGCAGCGCCTGCCAGCCGCCGGCGAGGGTCTCGAGCGCGAGCGGCGCGTCGTAGCGCACGTCGAGCGCGAGGTCGATCAGGCCCTCGAGCGAGCCCTGCGCCAGGCCGGCGCCGGCGAAGGCCGGGTGCACCAGCGCGAGCAGCGGCGCGAGGCCGGAGTTCGCGCGCACGGCCTTGCCCGTCAGCACCAGGCGCGAGCGCGCCGACGGCCGCGCCCCGGGCAGGGCCAGGCTGCCGTCGAGCTGCAGCGTGCCCTCGTTCGCGCCGAGGTCGCCGCGCAGGGTCAGCAGGCGGTCCTTGGACTCGAGCACCAGGTCGCCGCCCAGCACGACCTCGGGCCGCTCGAAGCGTCCGAGCCCGAGCTCGAAGCGTCCCTGCGTGCCCGCCAGGAGCGCCAGCGCGTCCAGCTCGTGCAGCGGGCCGTCGAGGGTGAAGGTCACGCGCTCCTCCTCGGCCCCCGACAGCTTGCCGGGCAGCCACGGCGCCAGCACGACGCCCAGCCGATCCGGCACGTAGGCCAGGCTCCCGCTCAGGCCGCGCAGGAGCGCGCCCTCCCCGGCCAGGGCGCGCAGGTTCTCGATGCGGCCCTGGGCGCCGCCGCGGGCCAGGCCCGAGTCGAGGGTCAGCTTCTCGAGGTCGACGTCCAGCCGCTCCAGCGCGACGCGCGCCGCGAGGGTCAGGGCGACCTTCGGCTCCTCGATCACGAGCGTGGCGCCGCCCTCCTCCTCCGCGGGCACCGCGAGGCGCAGGTCGACCACGCTCGTCTCGCCTCCGACCCGGAAGGAGCCCTGGTCGCCCTCGAGCGCGAAGGTCCCGCTCCACGTCCCGGACAGCTCGCGGCCCCCGGCGGGCGCCGCCAGCCCGAGCTCGCGCGCGAGCGCGTCCAGCTCGCCCGCCAGCTCGAGGCGCATCACGCCGCGCGCGCGCGCCGGGTCGGTCAGCTCGTTGAGCGTGCCCGCCAGGGCGAGGCGCGCCGCGCGCGTGCGCAGCTCGAGCGCGCGCACGTGCAGCGAGCCCAGGTCGAGGTCGTAGCCCAGGCCGAAGTCGAGCGCCAGGTCGACCAGCTCGATCGGGTCCTCTCCGGGCCGCGCGAGGGACAGCCCGGCCGTGCGCACGCGGCCCTCGGCCTCGATCCGGCCGGCCGGCGCCAGACAGCGCACCTCGGCCGTGAGCGGGCTCCCGCCGACGCTCCAGCCGCCCAGGTCGATCACGCTGGCGAGCTCGCGCCCCAGGCGTTCGGGGTCGCACTCCAGCGTGAAGCGTCCCTCCTCGAGCTCGGCCCGCCCGGTGCCCCCGAGCCCCGCCAGGCGCGCCTGGCCCGCGAGCTGCAATCCCCCGGCCTCCAGGCCGAGCTCGCTCAGCTCCGCGCGTCCCGTGGCGGCCTCGAAGCTCCCCGCCAGCGCGAGGCGCGTGCGCGCCAGGGCCTCGAGCCGGTGGACGACGCCCGCGGAGTCCGCCACCGCCAGGTCCGCGAGGGTCACGGCCAGCCGGCCCGCGAGCTGCTCGGGCTTCCCGTCCTGGGCGCGCGCCTGCAGCTCGCCGCGGACCGCCAGCGAGCCCGCGAGTCCCGGCTGCAGGGGTGCGAACGGCGCGGCGAGCGCGGCCAGCTCGGCCACGTCGCCGTCCAGCTCGAGCGTTCCGTCCAGCTCGATCCGCGCTCCGCTGCGGCGCGTGGTCGTGCGCGTGGTCAGGCGCAGCTGGCCGCGCTCCAGCGCGAAGGCGAGCGTCTGGCGTCCGGCGCCGGCCTCGTCCTCGCCCGCCTCGAGCTCGAGCAGCGAGGGCGGCAGCGCCAGCGGCGCGCGCCCCTCCAGCGCCAGGGTCAGGGCCCCGAGCGCGAGCTTGCCGCGACCCGTCACGGCTCCGCCCGTGGCGCGGCGCAGGTCCAGCTCGCCGCGCACGGCGGCCAGGGAGGCGGGGCCCGTGGCCAGCGCGCTGCCGTCGAGCGCGAGCGCCAGCGCGAGCTCCTCCGGCGTGCCCGTGAGCTCGCCGCTGGCCGTGAGGCGGCCCCCCAGGGGCGTCGTCCCCAGGTCGATCACGCTCGCCAGCGGGCCGCGCAGGCGGTCCAGGTCGGCCGCGAGCTCGAAGCGGCCCGCGCGCAGCGCGGCCAGGGGCCCGGCGTCCCGCGGGGCGCCGGCCGTGAGCGCGGCCGTGGCGTGCAGCGGGCCGGCGCGCAGCTCGAGCGCGGTGAGCGCGAGCTCGTCCCGCGCGCGGTCGCCGGAGGCGGCCAGCTCGAGCGCCACCTCGCGCAGCTCGGCCAGCTCGAGCGCGCGGCCGTCGGGCGCGCGCGCCGAGAGCTCGGCGAGCGCGCTGGCGAGCTCCACCCGGAACGTCTCCGCGGCGCCGTCGCGCAGCGTCGCGCCCAGCTCGGCGCGCGCCTCGAGCCGCCCGCCGAGCGCGACCCCGGGCTGGAACGGGACCCAGGCGCGCGCCACGTCCGCCAGGCGGCCGAGCTCGCCGTCGACGCGCAGCGCACCGGACAGCGAGCCCGTGCCGCTCGTCCCGAGCTCGGAGCGGCCGGCGTAGGTCAGGGTCAGGAAGGACTCGGCGCGCAGCTCGAGCTCCTGGGTGCCCGCCCCGGAATCGTCCTGGGTCGCGCGCCCGGTCAGCTCGACGCGCGCCAGGCGCGCGGGCGCGCCCTGCGAGAGCGGACCGGCGAGCGCGAGCCCGTCGAGGGTCAGCGTGGTCGCGCCGGACAGCGCCAGTCCGGGCGCGAGCTCC
Source organism: Planctomycetota bacterium (assembly GCA_036376275.1). Lineage (GTDB taxonomy): Bacteria > Planctomycetota > UBA1135 > UBA1135 > JABFRZ01. The sequence goes on from DASVAP010000299.1 coordinate 9,585, forward strand.
AGCTCCGTGCTCCCCGCGAGGATGCCCTCCAGCCCGAGGTCCGGAGCCACGAGGCCGAGGGCGGGCGCGCAGGCCGCGAGGTCGAGGCGCGTCAGCACGAGGCGCGCCGTGGCGGCCAGCGTGGCCGGCGTCATGCGGCCCCCGGCGGCGGCCGTGAAGGAGCCCTCGAGCGCGAGCGCGCCGGCCGGGCCATCGGGCCCGCGCAGCTCGAGCTCGAGCGCGAACGGCGCGGGCGCCGCCAGGTCCTCGAGGGCGAGCTCGAGGCCGATGCTCGACAGGGTGGTCTCGCCGCCGGGACCGTGCAGGATCACGTGCCCGTCGGCGACGCTGAGGTGGAGCCGCAGCGCGGGGACCTCCTCGGCCTCCCCGTCGTCCGTGCGCTCCCGCCCGGCGCGCGCCTGCGACGGCGCCAGCGCGCGCTGCCAGTTCCAGGTCCCGTCCTCCGCGCGCGCGACGTGCAGCTCGGGATAGGCGAGGGCCACCTCGGCCTCCAGGCGCCCGGCCAGGAGCGCGCCCGGCCGCGCGCGCACGTGCAGCTCGTCGAGGGCGGCCAGGCGCGTGCCCTGCGCGTCCGCCAGCTCGAGCCCGCGCAGCCGCAGGCGTCCCGGCCAGCGGAACGAGGCCGACTGCAGGCGCGCCGTCACGTCGAGCTCGGCCTCGATCCGGCGCTCGATCCAGCCCGCCAGCAGCGGTCCGACGAGGAACGGCGCGAGCGCGAGCAGCACGACCCCGGCCGCGGCCGCCAGCGCCAGGCGCCGGACCCAGCGCCCCCGGCGGGCGGAGCGCGTGGGCGCGGGGGGCGTGGCGGGGGAGCTCATGGGGGACAGGACACTAGGACATGCGGCCGCTTCCGCCGCCACAAGTCCCCGCGGCCCGGCAGGACGCGGGACGGGAGCGCGGCGGGATACGATGCGGACATGGCTTCGTTCCAGCCCGTCCGGGCCGCGGGTCGCCACGGCCGGAGCGCGCTCTTCCTCCTGCTGCCCGCGCTCGCCGCCTGCGGCGACGGCCCGGCGGATCCGGACCCCGGCGCCGCTGCCCTGCGCCCGGGGGCCGTGCCGCCGACCGAGGACCTCTCGACCCTCGACGACCTCGCGCACCTCGGCTACGTCGACTACGCCGAGCCCGACTCGGAAGGCGCCTCGGGGGTCGTCCTGCGCGACCCGGCCCGCGCCGACGGGGGCTACACGCTGGTGACGAGCCTGACGACGGCCTCGGCCGCGCTGGTCGATGCCGCGGGGCGCGAGGTGCGCACCTGGAGCGAGGGGGCCGGGCCCGAGGCGCGCTGGGCCCGCGTGCGGCTGCTCGCCAACGGCGACCTCCTGTGCGTCTCGCCGCGGCCCGACGCGCTCACGCGCCTCGGCTTCGACGGCACGCGCCTCTGGCGCCTGCCGATCGAGGCCCACCACGACGGGATCGAGCTCCCCGACGGGCGCCTGCTGGTGCTCACGCGCGCCTTCCGCACCCTGCCCGCGGTCGATCCCGCGCGGCGCTCGGTCGACAACCACCTGACCTTCGTCTCGGCCGACGGGCGCGTCCTGGAGGAGCGCTCGCTGTACGACCTCCTGGCGGCCGAGCCGCGCCAGCTCGTCGTGCGCCGGCCGGCGGGCCTGGAGGAGCTGCCGCCGGGCTACGACCTCGACCCCATCCATGCGAACACGCTCTTCTGGCTCGCCCAGCCCCTGCCGCCGGGGGCCCACCCCGAGTTCCGGCCCGGGCGGCTGCTCGTGACGCTGCGCTACCTGGACGCGGTCGCGCTGCTCGACCTGGAGCAGGGCCGCTGCGTGTGGAGCTTCGGGCCGGGGCTCCTGGAGGGCCCGCACGATGCCTCGGTCCTGCCGGACGGGCGCGTGCTGGTGCTCGACAACGGCTGGGACGCGCGTGGCTGGTCGCGGGTCGTCGAGTACGACCCCGTGCAGGAAAGGGTCACCTGGGAGTACCGGGCCGAGGTGCCGGAGCGCTTCCACACCTCGGGCCGGGGGACGGTCCAGCGCCTCCCGGAGGGCAACGTCCTGGTGGGCAACTCGAACAGCGGCGAGGCCTTCGAGGTCACCCGCGAGGGGCGGCTCGTGTGGCGCTACCTGAACCCGCGCACCGACCCGGCCGGGGCCCGTGCGGTCGTGCGCGTCGAGCGCTACCCGGCGGCGCGGATCGAGCCCCTGCTGGCGCGCTTCCCGGACCGCTGAGGCCGACCCGCGCGGGAAGATCGGCGCGCGCCGCGCGTCCCTGCCGCCCGCTGCCGAGGCGTTTGACACCGCCCCGGGCGCCACCTAGCCTGCCGCACCCTCGCCTAACCCGCTTCGTCTCAACGGGATAGACCAACGAACCGCTGCCCATGAACGCACTGCTCGGCGGGCTCCTCCTCGGGGCCCTGTCCATCCCGGTGAGCGCCCAGGAGAGACGCATCGACCCGATCCAGGAGCAGGGGGACTTCTACATCCTGACCTTCTCGGAGAACCCGCAGGACCAGCTCTCGCTGCTCGACTTCGTCAACCTGGCCCAGGAGGCGACGGACTACAACTTCACCTACGACCAGCAGACGGCCCAGAAGCTGACGACGCTGAAGGTCGTGATGCTCGGGCAGAAGACCATCCCGAAGAGCGAGTTCTTCAACTTCTTCCAGATCCAGCTCTTCATCAACGACTTCGTGTGCGTCGAGATCGGGCCGCCGCAGATCTCGGTCATCCTGATCCAGGACCTGACCCAGACGGCGCAGCGCGGCGGCAGTGGCGGGGCCCTCGGGCGCAGCCCGACCTTCGTCTGGCCGAACGACCTGGACGAGTACCTGAACCAGCCCGCCAGCCTGATCATCACGGTCCTCAACTTCGAGAACATGGACTCGCGCCAGCTGCAGACGCAGCTGCGCCAGCTCACGGTCGACCCGACCAACTCGCAGCAGATCGTCCCGGCCGGCGAGCGCTCGCTGATCATGCAGGGCTTCGGCAGCTACATCGCCTCGCTGGCGAGCCTGCTGCAGCTGGTCGACAAGTACTCGGCCCAGACGGCGCTGACGCTGCCGGTCTTCGACCTGATCCCGCTGGAGTTCGCGGCGGCCGAGGACGTGGCCGACCTGATCGAGCAGCTCCTGGAGGCCCAGCAGGAGCAGATCAACCGCCGCCCGCGGCCCCAGGTCGAGGGTCAGGGCGTGGCCGGATTGCTGCCGGGCACCGCGCTGGAGTCGAAGATCCTGGTCGACGCGCGCACGAACTCGCTGCTCGTCATGGCCACGCCCGAGGAGATGCCGCGCATCAAGGACCTGGTCGCGCGCCTGGACGTCGACGTGATCGAGCCCGAGCGCAACTTCCACGTCTACAGCCTGCAGAACGTCAAGGCCGGCGAGATCGCCGAGGTGCTCGACGAGTTCCTGTCCGGCGCCGAGCGCCTCACCGGCGCGGCGGCCGGCGGCACGGGCGGACGGCCGACGGGCGATGCCGCCGGCGGCGGTGGCGGCGCGAGCGCGCGGACCTCGAACGAGGTCGTGGTCGTCGCCGACGAGGCCTCGAACGCGCTGCTCATCGCGGCCAACAAGACGCGCTACGAGGAGGTCCTCGAGCTCATCCGCCAGCTCGACAGGCGCCAGGACCAGGTGCTGATCGAGAGCGCGCTGATCGAGCTCACGAGCCAGGACTTCACGGACATCGGCATCGAGTGGGCCCTGGGCGACGTGAGCGGCGAAGGCGGCTTCGGCGTCACGGGCTTCGGCTTCTCGGAGATCGCCCTGACCACGGGCCTGCGCACGCCGGTCGCGCCGACGGGCGGCGTGGTGGCCGGGATCCTCTCGGGCGACGACGTGAACCTGCCGCTGCTCCTCTCCGCCGCCGCGCGCACGACGGGCGCCAACGTGCTCAACGTGCCGAGCGTGCTCGTGAACAACAACGGCTCGGCCAAGGTCGTGACCCTCGACGAGCAGCCGACCACCCAGGTCACGACCAACGGCACCAACTCCACGCAGAAGAACTTCGCGG
>DASVAP010000300.1:0-8159 GCA_036376275.1 Planctomycetota bacterium
GAGGCGCGAGCCGTCGGGCGAGAGCTGCACGGCCCCGGCCTCGGTGAGCAGGCTGGATCCGAACTGGCCCGGGCCCGGGACGAGCAGCACCGGGGGCGTGCTGCCGTCGAGCGGCACGCTGTAGAGGTCGAAGCGGTTGTCGACGAGGGCGTCGGCCATGTAGACGACGCGACTCGAGTCCGGCGTGATCCAGGCGCTGGTCACGAAGCTGGACGAGCTGCCGACGTCGCCCCCGTTCACCAGCGTCCCGCTCAGCTCGAGCGGCGGCTGGCTGCCGTCCACGGGCACCACGTAGAGCTCGAAGACGTCGTTGGCGTCGCGGTCGGCCATGTACACGACGCGCGTCGAGTCCGGGGTCGGGTACACGGCCGGCAGGACGCTGCGGTCGGCACCGAGCACGTCGTCGAGCCGCTGGGGCTGGGCGCCCGGCGTCAGCAGCATGCTGTAGAGCTCGTGCTTGCCCGGGCTCTGCTCGTCGCGCACGAAGAGCACGCGCGTCCCGTCGGGCGTCACCGCGAGGGCCCCGGAGGGCGGCGGGAAGTTCTGCGGCGTGGGGACGAGCTCGACCGCCGGCCCGCTCAGGTCCAGTGGCCGGCGCCGGAAGGAGGTGGGCGTGGGGTAGTACGGGTTGTAGCCCGTGTGGGCGTAGACGACCTCGGAGGCGAGGTAGGTCAGCCCCTGGATCGTGGCCCCTTCGAGGAAGACCGGCAGCGACGAGAGATCCGTGGGGCCGCCGTAGATCGGTCCGGGACCGAAGTAGGTCGAGTACCCGAACGCGTAGCGCGAGCCGTCGGGCGAGAAGCGCGCGGCCCCGGCGCCAAAACCGCTGGCGAAGGCCCCGCTGCTGAGTCGCACGGGGGGCTGGCTGGCGTCGAAGGGCGCAGCGAAGAGGTGCGAGCCCGTGGCGGGGCCCACCCAGAACAGGCGGCTCCCGTCGGGCGTGATGCGCATCGAGCCCCTGCTCCCCTCCGGAGGCGCGAAGGAGCTGTCCAGGGTGCGCGTGAGGCGCGGGGAGAGCTCGAGGCTGTAGGCCCCCAGGCCCGTCGTGTAGCCGAGACGGCTCCCGTCGGGAGCGAGCGCGAAGCTGGTCACGTCGGTGACGCTCGGGGTGACGAGCAGGTCCTCGCTCAGGCGTCGGGGCGCGGAGCTGCCGTCGAGCGGCACGCCGAAGAGCTCGAGCACCTCGCGGCGCTCGATGTCCGCGCGGAAGGCGACGTACTGGTCCGTGAGCTCGAGGTCGTCGCGCGGCCCCACCTGCAGCCCGCCGACCGCGTGCAGGGCCACGGCCGGGGCCGAGCCGTCGGCCGGCGCCGCGGCGAGCACGCGCCCGCTCTCGTTCTGGAACTCCGCCAGCACGACGAGTCGCTGCCCATCCGGTGAGAGCCGGAACGCGATGGGCGTCGTCTGGGGCGGCGGCAGGATCTCGAGCGGAGCCGAGCTGCCGTCGAGGGGCACACGGAAGAGTCCGTTGATGCCGCCGGAGGAGAGCAGGTAGAGGGCGGCGGTCTCGTCTGGGGTGAGCGAGAGGGTGGCGCCCACGGAGCAGAAGGGGTAGTTGGCGAGCGACGTGGGCGCGGCGCTGCCGTCGGCGGGCACGCTCCAGATCTGGCTGCTGGGCGGGTTGCAGTACTGGTCGGCGTAGGCGATCTTCGTGCCGGAGGCCGCCAGCACGAAGTCCTGCACGGGCGTGGCCAGGACGTTGAGCTTCACGGCGGCCTGGCTGCCGTCGAGGGGCGCCGCGTAGAGCTCGGGCCGCGTGTCGACCAGGGCGTCGGCCGTGAAGGCGACGCGACCGCCGGCGAGCTGGAACTCCAGCACGTCGCCCTGGGCCGGCAGGGCGTCGTTCAGGCGCACGGGGAGAGCGCTGCCGTCGATCGGCACGCTGAAGAGCTCGAACTTGCCGTCGGTGAGCTGGTCGGCGAGGTACGCGACGCGGCTGTCGTCCCGGAGCGGCGCCTGCGGGAACTGGTTCAGGCCGCCGCCCGCCACGAACGATCCGCACAGCGCGACATCCGGCTGGCTGCCGTCGAGCGGTGCGGAGAAGAGCTCCTCGCGCGCGTCGACGACGAGGTCGCCCGCGAAGACGACGCGCTGGCTCCCCGGCGCGACGAGGATGCGGCTGACGCCGCCGCCGGCCGGTCCGACGCGCGAGACGCGCACGCTCTGCGGCATGCCGGCCAGGTTGACGGTGTAGAGGTCGACGCGCCCCAGGACCTCCTGGTCGGCGCGGTAGAGCGCGCGCGTGCCGTCGGGGCTGAGCACGAAGTCGAGCACGGCGGCGCCCGGCGAGAGCGGCGGGTTGAGGCGCACGACGACGCCCGCCGGGCTCATCCGGAAGAGGTCTGGCCCCGAGAGGAACACCGCACGGGCCCCGGAGGGATCAATCGCGAAGGCGCCCACGCTCGCCCCCGGGGCGCTCAGCAGCACCGCGTCCTGGCTGCCGTCGGTGAGCACGGCATACAGGCCAGGCGTGCTGGAGTCCTGCGGGGCGCGGTACAGCGCCCAGCTCCCGTCCGGGGCGAGGTCGAAGGCCTCCACGTCGCCGGCCGTGAGCAGCGCCGAGAGCGGACCGCTCAGGCGCTCGCTGTGATCGATTCCTTGCGCCAGGGCGAGCCAGGGAAGCACGAGCGACAACGACGTCATGAGCAAACCTCCGCGCTCCAGGGTAGCCACGCGGCCGGTGGGCGGAAGATCCACGCCGAGGAAAGGGGCGCACGCCAACCGAAGTGGCCGCTGCGTCGACCCCGGGGCCGCACGCACCTGAACCGGGCCGGGAGGTGCGCGTTTGAGGAGCGAGGGCGCGCTCCGCGCCCCTCGACGCGCGCCGCGTTCCGCGGGCGCGCCGCCGCGCACACAGCGACGAGCCGGGCTCGCCGAGCGAGCGCTCCGCGTCACTCCATCCGGGGTACCTCCATGCCCAGAAGCCGCCTCTCGATCCTCGCCCTCTCCCTCCTGGCCGCCTGCGGTCGCTCGAGCAGCGACGACTCGCCGCCGGCGACGCTCACGGCCACGCTGTCGTCGCGGCCGGAGGAGCTCCTCGAGGAAGCAGAGCCGGGGCCCGCGCTCGACGGCGACGCTCGGCAGCTGCCCATCGAGGAGCCGGAGCTGAAGGACGCGGAGCCAGACATGCGCTTCCCCGAGGAGGCGCTGGAGGCACCCAGCGATCCGAGCTTCCACAGCGACAGCCCCTTCGCGGCCAAGGAGTTCAACGACGTCCTCGGCATCGGCGGGGGCGCGGGCGGCAAGTTCGGCGGCCGCTTCGGGGGCAAGAAGACCCTGAGCGCCTCCGGGAGCGCATGCATGGACGGGTCGAGTCACGAGTCCTACGCGCCCGTGGTCGCGCAGGGCTTCCGCACGGCGGCGCTCGAGCCGCTCTCGACCTTCTCGGTGGACGTCGACACGGCCGCCTACACGAACGTGCGCCGCTTCCTGCTCGACGGCCAGCAACCGCCGAGCGACGCCGTGCGCATCGAGGAGCTGCTCAACTACTTCCGCTACGACGACCCGCGCCCGGAGGGCGCGGCACCCTTCGCGGTGCGGACCGAGGTGGCGAGCTGTCCCTGGCGCCCGCAGCACCGCCTGCTGCGCATCGGCCTGCGCGCGCGCGACGTGGCCCTCGCGCACCTGCCGCCGGCGAACCTGGTGTTCCTGATCGACGTCTCGGGCTCGATGCAGCCGGCGAACAAGCTGCCGCTGCTGGTGAAGAGCCTGCGCCTCCTGGTGGAGCACCTGAACGACCACGACCGGGTCGCGATCGTCGTGTACGCGGGCGCGGCGGGCCTCGTGCTGCCCTCGACGCCCTGCACGCAGCGCGCGACGATCGTGGCGGCCCTCGAACGCCTCGCGGCCGGCGGCTCGACCGCGGGCGCGGCCGGGATCACGCTCGCCTACCAGGTGGCACGCGAGCACCTCGTCGCCGGCGGCACGAACCGCGTGCTCCTGGCCACGGACGGCGACTTCAACGTCGGGATCCGCGACCGCGGCGAGCTCGAGGCCCTGATCCGGGCCGAGGCCGCCTCGGGCGTCTTCCTCTCGGTGCTCGGCTTCGGCACGGGGAACCTGAAGGACTCCACGCTCGAGACCCTGGCCGACCGCGGCAACGGCCACTACGCCTACGTCGACTCCCTGACCGAGGCGCGCCGCGTGCTCGTGGCCGAGCTCGGCGGCACGCTCGTCACGGTCGCGAAGGACGTGAAGCTCCAGGTCGAGTTCAACCCGCTCGCGGTCCAGGCCTGGCGCCTGATCGGCTACGAGAACCGCCAGCTCGCGCACTCCGACTTCCGCGACGACACCAAGGACGCCGGCGAGATCGGCGCCGGCCACGGCGTAACCGCCCTGTACGAGGTCGTCCCCGTCGGCGTGCCCTTCGGAGCCGTCGCCACCGAGCCGCTGCGCTACCAGACGCCCGCCTACCCGACCGGCGCCCCCGCGGGCGAGCTCGGCCTCGTCAAGCTGCGCTGGAAGGCGCCGGAGGCCACCGAGAGCGTCGGCAGCGAGACGATCGTGCACGACGGCGGCGGCGAGTGGTCCACCGCCTCCGACGACTTCCGCTTCGCCGCCTCGCTGGCCGCCTTCGGCCTCGCCCTGCGCGCCGACGAGCACCGCGGCGACGCCTCGCTGGCCCTGGCCGAGCGCCTGGCGCGCGCGGCCCTCGGCCGCGACCCGCTCGGCACGCGCGCCGAGCACCTGCGCTTGCTGGCCGCGGCGCGCGGGCTGGAGCGCTGAGGCCGCTGCCCGGGAGCGCTGGGACAGACCCAGCTCGGGGGCAAGGACTCCCGCCCAGTCGAGGCCGGCCCCTCTGCTAGCGTGCCCGAGGCCTGATCCTCTCGTGGCGCAGCCTGCCGGAGAGCACGAGCCCAGCGTCGCTCACCCGAACTTCATAGAAGTACCTGATCCCGCGGAAGGTCGCCTCGTGCAGACGCCACGCGTCGGCTGCGATCCGAGCAGGTGTTCCCGGCCACTGCTTCATGTGCAGCTCGTTGAACGCCTGCCAGACCGTGGCGGCGTCACCCTGGTCGCGAATGTGTACTCCGCTGATGCAGAGCAACTCGGGAAACTCCGTGTAGTTCCCGGTGTCCGGAAGGGTCGCGACGAGCTGGGGAGGCGACGCACGAACGTCGACGACGGCGGTCATCCTCAGCCAACCAGCGAGGCCGAGCATCTTGCCTGGATCCGCGCCGGGGCGGACCTCTTCGCTCCACCCGAGGGATGCGAACCGGTGACCCGGGAGAAGCTGCGCACTCGCCGGTGCGTCCACGATCTGCCAAGGACGGAAGCGAGGCAGGATCTGGCGATACCCAGCCTCCACTCGCGCCTGCTCCTCAGCGAGGACTGGGAAGATCGGATCGTCCGCTGGAACCGGACGGGGACTGAACCACTGGAGGGCGCTATGCGCAACGGAGCCGGAATCCGGAGCGGGCACAGCGGCGGGAGTCTGTTTGGTGCAGGAGCTGGCGCTGGCGATCCCAGCCAGAGTCAGGCACGGGGAACCCAGGCCCCACGCAAGCACCCGAAGTCTCGCTGCGTGAAAATCGGAGCGCCGTGCTCCCGAGCGCCTCGATGCGAACCGGAACACCCCGTCATTCTAGGCCGGGAGCCGTTCCTGCGACGCACGGTCGCGAGGGAGCGAGCTCGGGCTCGTCGAGACCTGGAAGGGCCGAGGTCTCGCAGAGTCGGGAGCGAGAGGGTCGACCCGCCGCCACCCGCGGGCGCGGTCTCCCGGTGACCCGGCGCCCGACGACGTGTAGCACGTCCGCAAGGTCTCCCCGGGCCGGCGGGGAGCCTGGTAGCGTGCTCCTCGCTCCCCCCACCGCGCCCGCGATGAAGACCCACGCCGCTCGCCTGCTCCTCCCGCTCTGCTTCGCTTCTCTCGCCGCCGCCCAGGGCGCCGATCCCTCCAAGGACGCGCAGCGCATGGGCTCGCCCATGGCGCTGCCGCCGGGGCAGACGGTCGAGTCGATGTGGCCGGCGCCCACCGAGGAGGACTGGCAGAAGCCCTGCCTCGTGCCCTTCGAGCGCAACTTCGAGGACGCGCTGCGGGTCTCGGAGGAGACGCGCAAGCCCGTGCTCGTGTGCGTGAGCATGGACGGCGAGCCGGCCAGCGAGCACTGGGCCGGGATCCGCTACCGCCAGCAGGAGACGGCGCAGCTCCTCGCGCCCTACGTGTGCGTGATCGCCTCGGTCTACCGGCACACGCCGCGCGACCACGACCTCGACGGCCGGCGCATCCTGTGCCCGCGCTTCGGCAGCGTGACCTGCGGCGAGCACATCGCGATCGAGCCGGTCCTGTACGAGCGCTTCTTCGAGGGCCAGCGCATCGCGCCGCGCCACATCCTGCTCGAGAAGGACATGACGGAGACCTACGACGTCTTCTTCTCGTGGGACACGAGCTCGGTCGTCAAGGCCTTCGTCGAGGGCGCGAAGGACCGGCCCGAGCCGCTCGAGCTGCGCGGCGATCGCCCGCTCGAGGCGCGCGTCGCCAGCGCGGCGGGGGCCGACCGCGCGCGCCTCGAGCAGGCCTACGTCGCCGGCGACCGCGCCACGCGGCGCCAGCTCCTCGAGTCCACGCTGCGCGTGCGCGAGGTGGACCAGGTCGAGCTGCTGCGCCTGGCGCTCTTCGGCCTGGACGTCGAGCTGGCGCGCCTGGCGCGCGCGGCCCTGGCGCAGTGCGAGTCGGAGGGGGCGCTCGACCTGATCGCCGAGGCGCTCAAGGTGCCGATGTCGGCCGAGGAGCGCGAGATGCTGGTCGCCGCCGCCGAGCGCCTGGCGGAGCGCTTCCCGCGCGGGCGCACGCTGGTCGCCGTGCAGAAGGGGCTGGCCTCCTCCTCGACCTGGGTCGACGTGGCCGGCTGGTCGCGCGGGGCCGCCACCGAGTACGACGCCGCGGCGCGCGCCGCGCGCGAGGTCGAGGCCGTCGCGCCGGCGGCCGAGGCGCGCCCGGCCGACGGTCCGGCGCGCCTGGCGCTGGCCGAGTCGCTGCTCGAGCGCGCGCGCGCGCCGGGCATGGAGCCGAACTTCGTGCAGCTCTTCCAGGCCGACGCCCACGCGGCCGCCGAGGAGGCCGAGCAGCTCGGCGTGCGCGGCTGGAAGCTCGACGCCGTGCTGGCGCAGACGCACGCGGCGCGCGGCGAGCGCGACCTCGCCCTGCAGCACGCCCTGGCCGCGGTCGAGGGCGGCATGCCGCGCCCGGGCCAGGCCGACGCCCCCAGCGACGCCAGCGCGGTCGAGGTCCTGGCGCTCTTCGCCCAGGCGCGCCAGCGCGCGATCTCCCAGGCCTACCGGGAGCGCAAGCCCTGGCCGCCGGAGTGGCTGGCGGACGTGCAGGCGACCTACGCGGTGCTCAGCGCACACCCGCTCGGCACCGACGTGCACGTGGCCGACGGCCACGACTTCTTGAGCTGGCTCGGCGCGAGCGCGCGCGCGCGGGAGACGCTCGAGCGCGGCCTCGCGCGCTTCCCTGCCTCCTGGCGCCTGCACGAGCGCCTGCGCACCCAGGTGCTCTACGACCGGGGCCCGCGCGGGCTCGAGGACGAGTACGCCGCGCGCCTGGCGGCCCCCGGGGCCGCGCCCGAGCTCGGCTGGTTCGCCGCCTACGCCTCGATCGTCGCCGCCGAGGCCCACCGCCGCGCGGGCGAGCGCGACGCGGCCCTGGCGGCCTACGAGCGCGCGCTCGCGCGCTACGAGCGCGACCGCGCCGAGCACCCCGAGCACGCCGCCAGCGACGACCACTACTCGGCCCTGGCCCTGGCCGGGCGCGCGCACGTCCTCTTCGAGCAGGGCGAGCTCGAGCGCGCCACGAACGAGATGATCGCCTCCTTCCGGCGCGCGCCGGACGCCGCGGCGGCCTTCGACGGGCTCGGCCTGACGCCGATCGACAGCGCCCGCAACCTCTTCGCGCGCCTCGAGCGTGAGGACCACGACGTCCTCGCCGCGCAGCTCCAGGACGCCCTCCTCGCCCTCGGTCCCGAGCGCCTGGACGCGCCCGACCTGCAACGCGGCGTGCCGAACGAGGCGGCCCGCGCGGGCGACCGGCGCCGCGGCAGGTGAGATGGCAGGGCGGGGCCAGGCACCGCCTCGGCTACCCTCTGCGCCCGAGCTCCCTCTCCGACCACCGCACTCCGCCATGCTCCACCGCTTCCACCGCTCCCTGCTCGTCGGCT
>DASVAP010000303.1:0-7362 GCA_036376275.1 Planctomycetota bacterium
ACGCGAAGAGCAAGAGGCCGAGGGCCGCGGCGCCGGCGATGGCCTGGCTCACCAGCTGCCCCTGCAGCTCCGCGAGGGCCTTGGCCCCGCCGCCCGGGAGCGCCAGGGCCTCGCGCGCGGCGGCGAGCGAGCTCCACCCGCGCATCTGCGCGAAGACCGTCGCCGCGAGCACCGCGAGGGCGAGCGGCCAGCGCAGCGGCACCAGCACCGTCAGGGCCGCGTGCACGCCCGCGCGCAGCCCGCGGAGGAGCTGGTACCAGGTCCAGCGGAGCGCGCCGAACAGGGCTCGCACCGACTCCAGCACCGCGCGCGCGAAGGGCGCTCCCAGCGCGGACAGCCGCGCGGCACGGCTCGAGCGCTCGTCCGGCATGCGCGCCACGATCACGGGCGTGAAGGCGAGGGCCAGGACCAGGCTCGCGAGCAGCGCCACCGTGTAGGGGATCACCAGGCTCTGGAACAGGACGCGCAGCACGGCTTGCTCGGTCAGGAACACGAGCGGCAGGAACACGACCACCGAGGTCAGCGTCGCCAGCGTCACGGCCAGCGCGATCTCGCGCGTGCCCTCGGAGGCCGCCTCGCGGTCGCTCATGCCCTCGCGCCGCAGGCGCAGGATGTTCTCGACGACGACGACCGCGTTGTCGACCAGCATGCCCACGGACAGGGTGATGCCGGTCATCGTGAGCACGTTGAAGGTGCCGCCCGTGAAGTACTCCCAGGCGATCGCGATCAGGGCCGAGGCCGGGATCGAGAGCGCCACGCAGAGCGTCATCCGCAGCCTGCGCAGGAACACGAGCAGGACGATCACCGCCAGGATGCCGCCCTCGAGCGCCGTGTCCTTCAGCTGCGCCAGGGCGGACTGGATCATGTCGCCCTGGAGGAAGAACACGAGGAAGGCGATCTGCCCCGTGAGGTTCTGGTCGTTCTCGAGCTCGTGCAGGGCCGCGCGGAAGTTCTCGCTCGTCTCGACGACGTTCGACTGGCTGTCCTTGGTGGCCATGCCGAAGTAGGCGTAGCCGCCGTCGATGCGCGAGACCTGATCGCGCACCTCCTTGACGCGCGCCACGCGCCCCAGGTCCTTGACCTTCAGGCCGTTCCCGATCGGGAACTCGGCGATCTCCTCGGGGCTGCGGAAGCGCATGTCCGAGCGCACGATCAGCTCGCGCCCGCCGTCCTCGATCTCGCCCAGCGGCAGCGCGAAGTTGTCCGTCGCCAGGCGGGCGATGACCGTGCCGAGGTCGATCCCGGCCGCCGTGACCTTGTCCTCCTCCAGCAGGATGCGAACGCTGTCCTCGTTCGTGCCCCACACCGTGACCTTGCCGATGCCGGGCACGGCCTCCAGGCGCGGGACGACGACCTTGTCCATCAGGTGGTCGCGGCGGGCCGGATCGCCGGCCAGCTTGATGCCGAAGAAGGAGAGCGGCAGGGTCTCCGAGGACTCCGACCAGATCTGGGCCGTGCGGACGGTGCTGGGGAGCGAGGGCCAGGCGCGCTCGATGCGGTCGCGCACCTCGGCCTTGGCCAGGCTCATGTCGGTCGAGCCGCTGAAGGAGATCGCGATCTGCACCGAGTCGCGGTCCGACCAGCTGCGCAGGTTCTCGATCCCGGAGATCGTGCGCAGCTGCTCCTCGACCGGGCGCGCGACGAGCTCCTCGTTCTCCTGCGCGCTGGCGCCGGGGTTCGGGATCCAGGTGAAGAGCGAGGGCTCGTTGAAGCCGGACGGCAGCAGCTGGACCGGCGTGCGCGTGTAGGCGATCAGGCTGATCACGATCAGGGTCACGAACAGGACCCCGACCGCCACCGGGCGGGCCACGAGCTGGTCGAAGAAGCGACGCGACTCCATCAGGCGCTCCTCGTGGCCGGGGCCCGGCGGGCCAGCAGGGCGTAGATCGAGGGGATCACGATCAGCGTCAGGAGCGTGGCCGAGGACAGCCCGGCGATGACGGTGACGGCCATCGGCGCGCGCAGCTCGGCCCCGGCGCCTGAGCCGAGCTTGCCGATCACCGGCACCCAGGCGAGCCAGCCGGTCATCGGCAGGAGGCCCATGATGCTGGCCACGGTGGTCATCAGGATCGGGCGCAGGCGCGAGCGTCCGGCCTCGCGCACGGCCTCCAGCGCGGCCACGCCCTCGGCGCGCAGCTGGTTGATGCGGTCGATCAGCACGATCGAGTTGTTGACCACGATGCCCTCCAGCAGGATCAGGCCCAGGAACACGACCACCGAGAGCGGCACGTCCAGCAGCTCGAGCGCGAAGATCACGCCCACGATGCCGAGCGGCACGGCCACCATGATGATCAGCGGCTGCACGATCGACTCGAACTGGCAGGCCATCACCACGTAGACCAGGAAGATCGCCAGGTAGAGCGCGAAGCGCATGCTGGCCAGGGCCGCGTCCATCTCGCGCTTCTGTCCGCCCAGCTTGACGCTGACGCCCTCGGGCACGGAGAGCTCGGCCAGGCGCGCCTCGATGCGCTGCCCGAGGCCGCCGAGGTCGAGCCCCGTGCTCGTACCCGTGACCACCACCGCGCGCGTGTTGCCGATGCGGCGGATCTCGGAGGGGCCCTGGATCTCCTCGATCGAGGCCACCGAGCGCAGCGGGACCGGGTTCTCGGCCGACGGGTTGACCGGCAGGGCCGCGACCGAGGCCAGGGAATCGAGCAGGGCCGGATCACCCTGCACGCGGATGCCGATGCGCTCGTCGCCCTCGTGGAAGCGCGTCGGCACCGTGCCCTGCACCTGGTCGCGCACCAGGGTCGAGACGCGCCCGAGGTCCAGGCCGATCTCGAGCATCTTCTCGCGGTCGAAGGTGACCTTGGCCTCCAGGTTGCCCGGCTTGACCGTGCTGTGCACGTCGGCCAGCCCCGGCACGTCGGCGAGGGCCGCCACGACCTGGGCCGCGACGCGCTCGAGCTGCACGAGGTCGTAGCCGCGGATCTCGACCGCCAGCGGCGACTCGAGCGCGAACGGCGTCGGGCGCGAGAACTCGATCCCGCGCACGGCCGGGTGCCCGCCGATGCGCGCGCGCACGTCGTGCTCCAGGCGATCCTCGGTCGCCGGCGTGCGCGCCTCGTCTGCCAGGCGCACCGTCAGGCGCGCCGTGTGCGTGCCCTCGATCTCGCGCGTCAGCGTGTCCTTCTCGACGCCCACCGTCAGGGCCGTCATGGCCACGCCGGGCAGGGCCCGGATGGCGCGGTCGAGCTCGCCCATCACCTCGTCGGTCACGCGCAGGGGCGTGCCCTCGGCCAGGCGCACGTGGGCCGTGAACTCGCCCTGGTGGACGCGCGGCAGGAGCTCGACCCCGAGGTGCGGGATGCGCGCCAGGGCGGCCCAGAAGAGCGCCAGCGAGGCCCCGACCACGAGCCAGGGGTGGCGCAGGGCGAGGTCGAGGAAGCCCGGGTAGACGCGCTCGACCACGCTCCAGGCGGCCCCGAACAGGCGGTCGACCGGCCAGGTGAGCTTGCCGAACAGCCAGCGCAGGCCGACCCAGGTGCCCCCGAGGGCGCGCACCAGCAGGCCAAGCGTGCTGAGCGCGACGCGTCCGGCGAGCGTCAGCAGTCCGATCGGCGAGCGCAGACGCAGGCCCGCGGTCGGACGCGGGGGACGTTCCGCCGCCGGGCCGGCCGCGCCGCGCGCGTCGCCCAGGCGCATGCGCGCCGTCAGGATCGGGATCAGCAGCACGGCCATGCCCAGCGAGATGAACTGGAAGCTCACCACCGTCAGGGCCTGGTCGCCGAAGATCTGCCCGGCGATGCCGGTCACGAACACGATCGGCGCGAAGACCGCGACCGAGGTGAGGGTCGAGGCCATCATCGCGCCCGTGACCTCGGCCGTGCCGCGTACGGCGGCCGTCCGGCGGTCGTCGCCCTTCTCGCGGCGGCTGGTGATCGACTCGAGGATCACGATCGCGTTGTCGAGCATCATGCCGGTGCCGAGCGCCAGGCCACCCATCGACATGATGTTGAGCGTCACGTCCGCCAGGAACATCGGCGCGAAGGCCACCACCAGCGAGATCGGGATCGAGATCCCGACCACGAAGGTGCCCGCCAGGTTGCGCAGGAAGAGCCAGATCACCAGCACCGCCAGCAGCGAGCCCATCACGGCCGAGCTCTGCACGTCCTCGACCGCGTCGCGGATGAAGACCGACTGGTCGGAGAGCAGCTCGAGCGAGACCTCGCTGCGCAGCTCGTGCGCCAGGTAATCGGCCGCGTTGCGCATGCCCAGCGTCTGGGGGCCCCCGGCGGCCTCGAGCGCCGCGCGCTGCTGGGCCTCGGTGCCGAAGACGCGCTCCTTCAGGCGCTCCGCCAGGCGCACGATGTTCGCGTCGGCCTCGCGGAAGAGGGCGATCTCGACCGACTCGGCCCCGCCGATGCGGCTGACGACCTCGCGCTTCTCGTGGGCGCGCTCGACGTGCCCGAGGTCGCGCACGCGCACGACCGCGTCTCCGCGGCGCACGACCGGCATCTCCTCGATCTCGGCCACGTCGCGGAACTGGTTGACCGTGCGCACCAGGTACTCGGTCGCGCCCTCGGTCAGGGCCCCGCCGGAGGCGTTGATGTTCTCCTGCGCCAGGCGCGCGGCCAGCTCGGTCGGGTCGATCTTCAGCGCCGCCAGGCGCTCGGGATCGACGTGCACGCGGATCTCCTCCTCGAGCCCGCCGCGCACCTGGGCCACGGCCACGCCCTCCAGGGCCTCGAGCTCGCGCTTGATGCGCTTCTCGGCGATCCAGCGCAGCGCGATCAGCTCGGCCGTGCGCTCGGCCTCCCCGAGCGCCTCGCGTCCCGGCGGGGCGCGCACGCCGATGCGCAGGATCGGGTCGAGGTTCGGGTCGTAGCGCAGGATCAGCGGCTTGTCCGTGCCCTCCGGCAGGAACACGCCGCCCAGGCGCTCGCGCACGTCCTCGACCGCGAAGGTCATGTGCGTGCCCCACTCGAACTCGAGCACCACGTCGGAGGTCCCGGCGCGGCTGATCGAGGTCGAGCGCACCATGTCGTCCAGCGTCGAGAGCGCCTCCTGGATCTTCTCGGAGATGCGCTCCTCGATGTCCTCCGGCGCGGCCCCGGGCCAGGTCGTGCGCACCGTCAGCGTCGGGTAGCTGATCTCCGGCAGGAGGTCGAGCTTGAGCTTGCTGAAGGAGACGGCCCCGAAGACCGCCAGCGAGATCACGAACATCGTCACCGCCACGGGGCGGCGGATGACGAGGGCCAGGAAGGCCTCGGCGCCGCTCCGCGGCGGGGCGGGGGGCGCCGCGCCGGGCTCGACCGGCGCGACCATCAGTGCGACTCCGTGTCGCCCCCGGACTCCACGGTCCCGCGGGCGGCCGGCGCCTCACCGGGCTCCGGCGCGGCGTCGACCCGCACCGCGTCGCCCTCGGCCAGGTCGCGCGCGCCGACCACGATCACCGAATCCGCCGGCGCGAGCTCGGCGCCCGCCACCGGCACGACCTCGACCCAGGTCGCGTCGCTGTAGCCCTCGGCCACCTCCACGCGCCGCGCCTGGTCGGCGCGCACGACCCACACGTAGCGGCGCTCGCCCTCGCGCTCCAGGGCGCGCTTGGGCACGACCAGGGCGTCGGCGTGGCGGTCGGTGACGATGCGCAGGCGCACGAGCATGCCCGGCAGGAGGCGCACGCGCCCGCCGTCCTGCACGCACTCCAGGCGCCCGGTGACGCGGAACTGGCCCGAGGCGGCCTCGATCGTCGGGCTGATGCGCTCGATCCAGCCGTTGAAGGTCCGGCCCGGGTAGGCGTCGGCCGTGGCCGAGAGCGAGAGCCGCCCCTCGCCGTTCTGCGTGCCGACGCGCGCGAAGAGCTCGAGCTCCTCCTGCGGGCGCGAGAACACGCAGCGCAGGAGGGTCGTGTCCGACAGGACGAAGGCCGTGGTCGAGGGCCCGACCGAGTCGCCCACCTTGACGCTGCGCTGCGCCACCACGCCCGCGAAGGGCGCCGTGACGCGCGTGTAGGCCAGGGTCACGCGCGCGCGCTCGAGCGTGATCGCCGCGCGCGCCACGGCCGTCTCGCCGGCCGCCAGGTCGAGCTGGGCGCGCTCGCGGCGCAGGTCGGCGTCGACCCGGTCGGCCTGGGCGTTGTCGCGCGCGAGCTGCGAGGCCTCCAGGGCCGAGAGCGAGAGCGCGCTGGCGACCTGCTCGCCCTGGAACAGGCGCTGGTTGCGTTCGTGGTCGCGCACGGCCTGCTCCAGCGCCGTCTGGGTGCGCTGCACGCGCGCGTCGGCCTCGCGCACGGCCAGGCGCAGGCCGTCGAGCGCGTTCTCGGCCTCCTCCAGGGCCACCTCGGCGTCCTTGAGCGCCAGGGCCGGCTCGGCGTCGTCCAGCGTGCACAGCTCGGCGCCGACCTCGACCAGGTCGCCCTCCTCGGCGTGCAGCGCCTGCACGATCCCGGCGATGCGCGGCACGACCTGGATCTCACGCTCGGACTCGAGCTTGGAGGTCGTCTCCAGGACGAGCTCCATGTCGCGCCGCTCGACCGGAGCCACGCGCACCGCCGGCAGCTCGCGCTTGCGCAGGCTGGCCTCGGCCTCCTTGGCGGGACCGCCCGCCCCGCCGCCGCAGCCGGGGAGGGTCGGGGCGACGATCAGGAGTGCCAGCAGGGGGCGGATCCGGGACGGGACGATCACAGGGGGAGACAGGGGGCCGGAGCGGGCGCCGCAGTGCGCCGGCGGAGGATGCCTATTCAACTCTGCTCGAGTCGTGAGGCTCCGGCGCCCGCGACCGCCCTGCGGCCGATCCAGACGATTCTATGGGCACCGGCCTCCTTCGCCGCTGGCGGCGCGCGGGTTTCGGCCTTCCCGCCCGTTCCAGGCGTGTTCGGCGGTCGCGGGACGGCGCTGGAGGCGCGCGGGCCGGCGACTACACTCGCGCCGCGATGCTGACCCCTGCCGAAGCGCTTGCCCAGGTGCTCGCCAGCCTGCCCGGGCCGCTCGCGAGCGAGCGCGTGCCCCTGGCCGAGGCCGCCGGGCGCACCCTGGCCGAGCCGGTGCGCTCCGACGTCGACCTGCCACCCTTCGAGAAGAGCATGATGGACGGCTTCGCGCTGGCCGCCGCCAGCCTGCCGGCCGGCGGTGGGCGCCTGCGGGTGGTGGGGGAGGCGCGCGCCGGGGCGCCCTTCGCCGGCACGGTCGCGCCCGGGACCTGCGTCGAGATCTTCACGGGCGCCGAGCTTCCCGCCGGCTGCGACGCGGTCGAGATGGTCGAGCGCACGCGCCGCGAGGGACGCTCCATCCGGTTCGAGGCGCCGGTCAAGGCCGGCCAGCACGTCAGCCACCGCGCCGAGATCCTGCGCGTGGACCAGACCGTCTACGAGCCGCGCCGCAGGCTCTCGTCGGCCGATCTCTCCGTGCTGGCCACGATCGG
>DASVAP010000323.1:0-17218 GCA_036376275.1 Planctomycetota bacterium
TGTAGAGCGCCGTCGGGCGATCGTGGCCGAGCTCGTACTGACGCAAGAAGCTCGCGCGCGCCGCGTCGAGCTCGCCGGCGTCCACGAGGAGCAGCCCGATGCGGCCGTGGGCCCAGGCATTCTCGGGCTCCAGCGCGACCAGCTCACGCAGGAGCGCGAGCGCGCCCTTGCTGTCGCCGTCCTTCAATAGCTGCACGGCCTCGTCGGAGAGCTTCACGCTCTTCGCACGCGCCTCGACCGCCGCCACCACGGGGGCCGGCGCCGAGCAAGTCTCCTCGCCGCCCACGCTGAAGCCGGGCGCGGCCAGCGCGGCCACCACCGCCGCGGCGAGCATCGCGCTCCTCGAAACACGGGGGAACGTCCCTTTTCTCATGATCATGTCGAGTCTCCTTTCGAAGTCCTTGCACTCCGAATCCGTCGCGCCGAGACCCTGCAAGGGCACGTGCGCGGTTCTCGTCGTCGCCTGAAGTTCGAGGAGCGCCTCCGCGAAGAAGCGCCGATCCGCGGGATAGGCCCACACCGCCCAGGCGTCGCACGAGAGCTCGGCGAAGTGACGGACGTGGCCGCGGATCCACCAGAAAAGGGGGTTCCACCAGGCGAGCGCCGCGGCCGGAAGGTCCAGCCACGACACCCAGTGGTCTCTGCGCGCGAGGTGCGCGAGCTCGTGCGCGATCAGGGCCCGGCGCGCGCGCGCGCCCAGGTCCGGCGCGCCGGCCGGCCACAGGAGGCGCGGCCGGCCCAGGCACCAGATCGAGGGCGAGGCGACGCCCGCGACCAGCCGCACCTCGGGCGCGCGCACCCCGAGCGCACGCGCCACGTGGCGCACCTCGGCGCACAGCTCGCGCGGCGCGCGGGGCGAGCGGCGCACCAGGCGCTGGAAGGGCGCGATGCGCCGCAGGCTGCGGACCAGGACGACCAGCGCGCCGGCCAGCCAGGCGAGCCCGAGCGCGGGCCCGATCCAGGCCGCCCGGCCGAGCCCGGCAGGTGCCGCGGCCACGGGCGCGGCGACCCGCGCGGCCGCCGCCGGGGCCTCGTCCGTCGCGGTCGCCGCGAGCCGCAGCAGGTCGACGGCCGACGGCTGGGGTCCCACGGGCACGGGCTCGGCGGGCGCGGTGGGCACGAGCCCGAGCTGCGCGCGCAGCTCGCGCCGCAGGGCGGCGCCCGGCGTCTCGATCCACGGCAGGCGCGGCATCAGCAGCACGCCGAGCGTCGCCAGCCACAGGCAGTGGGCCACCGCCGGCCGCGGCGCGCACAGGCGCACGAAGAGGGCCACCGCGAGCGCGAGCGGGCCCGCCACGAGCGAGTTCTCGAGCAGCCAGGCCGGGCTCACGACTTCCCTCCCTCGAGCTCGTCGAGCAGCTTGCGGAAGCGCTGGCGCTCCTGGCGCGAGAACTTCGGCGACTGCACCAGGTTCAGGAGCAGCGGCATCGCCTTGCCGTCGCACACGCGCGCCGCCAGGTCGTCGAGGCTGCGTCCGAGCAGCTCGTCGCGCGTGAACAGCGGCCGGAACACGAAGGCCCGCCCGCGCTTCTTGCGCGCGACGAAGCCCTTCTCCTGCAGGCGGTGGAGCAGGGTCTGGGCCGTCGTGTAGGCCCACCCGCGGCCCTCCGGGCCGAGCGCGTCGAGCACCTGCCGCACGGTGCCCTCGCCGAGGTCCCACAGGGCCTTCAGGATCTCGAGCTCGGTGTCGGTGACGGAGCGGTGGTGGGTGGACATGGGGCGACCTGGGCTTCGGCCGGATCTACTACGGACTGTAGTACTACGAGCTGTCGGAGACGGCTACGGGGGAGCCGGTAAGGAGTGCGTTCCGCAGCGGGGGCCGCGGGTGGAACCGGGGAGCGTGCGCCGGCGGGGCTGCGCTCGTCCTCGATCCGCGCGGCGAGGGGCCCCGGAATCCGCGCACCGGATCTCCGGGCGGGCGGCGCCCGCCCGGAGATCCGGTGCGGTCACGCTGACGGCGGAATCCGTAGGCGAGCTGCGCTCGCCTAGCGCTTCTTCTCGACGTGTCCGCCGAACTGGAAGCGCATGGCGGACAGCACCTTGCCCTGGAAGTCGGCCTCGCCGCGCGAGCTGAAGCGCTGGTAGAGGGCGCTGGCCAGCACCGGCACCGGCACGGCCTCGTCGATCGCGGCCTGGATCGTCCAGCGGCCCTCACCCGAGTCCGACACGCGTCCGGAGAAGCGCGCGAGATCCGCGTCCTCGGCCAGGGCGGTCGCCGTCAGGTCCAGCAGCCAGGAGGAGATCACGCTCCCGCGCCGCCACACCTCGGTAACGTCGCGCAGGTCGAAGTCGTAGCGGTAGTGCTCGGGCGCGCGCAGCGGCGTGGTCTCGGCGTCGACGGCGTGCTCGCGCTTGCCGACGTTGGCCGCGCGCAGGATCCCCAGGCCCTCGGCGTAGGCCGCCATGATCCCGTACTCGATGCCGTTGTGGACCATCTTCACGAAGTGCCCGGCGCCGTTCGGGCCGCAGTGCAGGTAGCCCTGCTCGGCCGTGCCGCCGAGCGCCTCGCGGCCCGGCGTGCGCGCGATCGTGCCGCGCCCGGGCGCCAGCGTCGCGAAGAGCGGGTCGAGGCGCTGCACGACCGCCTGCTCGCCGCCGATCATCATGCAGTAGCCGCGCTCGAGACCCCACACGCCGCCGCTCGTGCCCACGTCGACGTAGTGCAGACCCTTGCGGCCCAGCTCCTGCGCGCGCCGCAGGTCGTCGACGTAGTAGGAGTTGCCGCCGTCGATCAGCACGTCGTCCTTCGCCAGCAGCGGCACGAGGTCGGCGATCGAGCGGTCGACCGCCGCCGCCGGGACCATCAGCCAGATCGCGCGCGGCCGGTCGAGCTTCGCCACCAGCTCGGCCAGCTTGGCGGTGCCCACCGCGCCCTCCTTCGCGAGCGCCGCCACCGGCTCGGGCGAGCGGTTGTACACGACGCACTCGTGCCCGCCGCGCAGGAGCCGCCGCACCATGTTCGAGCCCATCCGTCCCAGTCCGATCATCCCGAGCTGCATGTGGCGCCTTTCCGTGTCGCGTGGAGGTCGGTGTGCGTGGAGCTCGTCAGGTATTCCCCGGAGCCTGCATGCCGCGGTAGCGCCGGATCAGCGCGTTCGTCGAGCCGTCGTGCGCGAGCGCGGGCTCCGCGGCGCTCTCCAGCTCGCCCAGCACCTTCAGCGCCAGCACCTTGCCCAGCTCGACGCCCCACTGGTCGAACGGGTTCACGTCCCAGATCGCGCCCTGCGTGAAGACGCAGTGCTCGTAGAGCGCGACCAGCGCCCCGAGGGTCTGCGGCGTCAGCCGCTCGGCCAGGATCGTGCTGGACGGGCGGTTGCCCTCGAACACGCGGTGCGGCACCAGCCTCTCCGCCGTGCCCTCGGCGCGCACCTCCTCGGCCGTCTTGCCGAAGGCCAGCGCCTCGGCCTGCGCGATCGCGTTGGCGACGAGCATGTCGTGGTGCCGTCCGAGCGGCACCAGCGGCCGCGCGAAGGCGATGAAGTCGCACGGGATCAGGCGCGTGCCCTGGTGGATGAGCTGGTAGAAGGAGTGCTGGCCGTTCGTGCCCGGCTCGCCCCAGTAGACCGGCCCCGTGTCGCAGCCCACCGGCCGGCCGTCGAGCGTGACGCGCTTGCCGTTGCTCTCCATCGTGAGCTGCTGCAGGTAGGCCGGGAAGCGCTTCAGGTAGTTCTCGTAGGGCAGCACGGCCAGCGTGTGCGCTCCGAGGAAGTTCACGTTCCAGACCGACAGCAGGCCCAGCAGCGCCGGCAGGTTGCGCTCGAGCGGGGCGGCGCGGTAGTGCTCGTCCATGGCCCGGAAGCCGGCCAGGAGCGCGCGGAAGTGCGCCGGACCGATCGCGAGCAGGGTCGAGAGCCCGATGGCCGAGGTCATCGAGTAGCGCCCGCCGACCCAGTCCCAGAAGCCGAACATGTTGGCGGTGTCGATCCCGAAGGCCGCGACCTTGGCGGCGCTGGTCGAGACCGCCACGAAGTGCCGTGCCACGGCGCGCGCGTCGCCGCCGAGCCCCGCCAGGACCCAGGCGCGCGCGCTCTCGGCGTTGGTCATCGTCTCCAGCGTGGTGAAGGTCTTCGAGGCCACGATGAAGAGCGTCTCGGCCGGGTCGAGGTCGCGCGTCGCCTCGACGAAGTCGAGCCCGTCGACGTTCGACACGAAGCGCAGGCACAGCCCGCGCTCGCTGTAGTGCCGCAGCGCCTCGTAGGCCATCACCGGCCCGAGGTCCGAGCCGCCGATGCCGACGTTGACCACGTTGCGGATGCGCTTCCCGGTGTGGCCGCGCCACTCGCCCGAGCGCACCCGCTCGGCGAAGGCCTCCATGCGCTCCAGCACGGCGTGCACCTCCGGGACCACGTTCTTGCCGTCGACGACGATCTCGGCCTCGCGCGGAGCGCGCAGGGCCACGTGCAGCACGGCGCGGTCCTCGGTCACGTTGATGCGCTCGCCGCGGAACATCGCCGCGATGCGGCCCGGCAGGTCGCACTCGCGCGCGAGCTGCACCAGCAGCCGCAGCGTCTCGTCCGTCACGCGGTTCTTCGAGTAGTCGAGGAAGAGGCCGGCGGCCTCGGCCGCCAGGCGCTCGCCGCGCCCGGGGTCGGCCGCGAACAGCGCGCGCAGGTGCGCCCCGCGCAGCGTGCGCGCATGGGCCTCGAGCGCGCGCCAGGCCGCCTTCTCCGCCAGCGGCAGCGCCGGCGGCGTCATGCCCGCCCTCCCGCGCCGCGCCGCCCGGTCGCGCGCGCCCGACCCCGCGTGCTCATCGGGCCTTCACCGCGCCGGCCTTGCCGAGGGCCGCGCCCTTCGCGTCGAGCACCGCCATCAGCTCGTTCCACGAGGCGACGAAGGCCTTGGCCCCGTCCGCCTGCAGGCGCGCGGCCAGCGCGGCGACGTCGACGCCCGCGCGCGCGAACTCGGCCAGCACCTGCTCGCAGTCGCCGCCGTCGAGCGGCATGGCCTCGACCGGCCCGGCGTGGCTCGCCAGGGCCTTGAGCGTGGCCTCCGGCAGCGTGTCGACCGTGAAGGGTGCCGCCAGGGCCGTCGCGTAGAGCACCTTCGAGGCCTGCGGGTCCTTGGTACCGGTGCTGGCCCACAGGAGGCGCTGCGGACGCGCGCCGAAGTTGCAGGCGCGCTGCCAGCGCGGCGCGGCGAGCAGCGCGCGGTAGGCCGCGTGGACCCGGCCGGCGATCGCGATCCCCAGGCGGTTGCGCAGCGCCTCCGGGACCTTGCTCGCGACGGCCGCGTCCCAGCGGCTGATGAACACCGACGCGACCGAGCCGACCTCCGGATCGAGGCCCGCCGCGATGCGCCGCTCGATCCCGCGCAGGTAGGCCTCGGCCGCCGCCAGGTACTGCTCGCGGTCGAAGAGCAGCGTCACGTTGATCGGGACGCCGGCGAAGGTCGCCTCCTCGATCGCCGGCAGCCCCTCCTTCGTTCCGGGGATCTTGATGAACAGGTTCGGCCGCCGCGCGCGCGCGAAGAGCTCGCGCGCCGCCGCCAGCGTGCGCCCGGCGTCGTAGGCCAGCAGCGGCGAGACCTCGAGCGAGACCCAGCCGTCGACGCCCTTCGTGCGCGCGTGGATCGGGCGGAACAGGTCCGCGGCGCGCGAGAGGTCCTCCAGCGCCAGCTCGAAGAACAGCTCCTCGCCCGTCTTGCCGCGCGCCAGCCCGGCCTGGATCGCCGCGTCGTAGGCCGTGCTGCCCTGGATCGCCTGGTGGAAGATCGTCGGGTTCGAGGTGAGCCCGGTGACGGCGAGCTCGTCGAGGTAGCGCGCCAGCGTGCCGCTCGCGAGCAGCTCGCGCGTGATGTTGTCGAGCCAGAGGCTCTGGCCGAGGTCGTGCAGGCGCTGGGTGGCCTTCATGGGGTTCGCTCCGGTGGGCTGCGCGCGGTCCGAGCGCGTAGCCTAGCGAACGCGGCCGTTGCGGGCTGCTGGCCCGTCCGCCGCTCTACAGGCGCCGGGCGAGCCCGACCAGCAGCAGCGCCACGCTCCCGGCCAGCGAGGTGGAGACCCGCAGGGCTCCGCCGACGCCGCGCAGCACCGGCGGGCCGCACACCAGCCCGAGGCCGAGGGCCACACCGGCACCGACGAGCGGGTGCCGGCCGAGCGGGCTCTGCTCGATCACCCCACCGAGCTCGTCGCCGAGGCGCTCGACGCTACGGCCGAGGCGCGCCTTCGCGCGTGCCCGCTCGGCCGCCAGGAGCTGCTCCACCGTCCGTGCCCGGCCCGTGTCGATCTCCATGGTCTGTCTCTCCATCGGTGCCCTTTCTCTCGTCCTGTCCCAGCGTCCTGCGCAGTCGTTCCAGCTCCCGCTGCTCCTCGCGCGCGCGGGCCAGGGCCACCCCGGCCGCGACCAGCGCGAGCAGGATCGCGCCCGCCAGCAGCTCGCCCAGCCAGGGTCGCTCCGGCCAGGCGGCGGCGAGCGCGTGCGCGAGCCCACGCGCCAGGTACACCGCGCCCGCAACCGCCAGGGCCGCCGCCGCCGTCCCCGCGAGCAGCACGCGCGCCAGCGCCCAGCGCAGCCGGCGCCAGCGCAGGCGCGACTCCTCCGCGCGCAGCCGCAGCAGCGCGCGCACCTCGGCCAGGATCTCGGCCCCGCGCTCGGCCAGCCGCGCGAGCACGGCCTCGAAGGCCGTTGCGTCGGCCGGGTCCGTGCGCGGAGCCGCGCCTCCGTTCGACGACGCCGGCGCCTCGCCCGGCGGAATCGCCGTCGCGGGGTCCGGCGAGGTCTCGGTGCTCGTCATGGAGGCGTGCAGCCGGCCGCGCGGCCGGCTCGGGCCCTCAGCGCCGCGCCAGGAGGACGCCCAGCACGAGCCCCAGTCCCGCCCCGACGCCCGCGGCGATCAGGACCGACTTCAGCGGCCGCTCGCGCACGTAGCCCTCGAGCTCGTGCTCCATCTCGATCGCCCGATCCTTCGTGCGGCGCAGGACGTTCTCGGCCCTGTGGTGGGCCTCCTCGATCCCCGCCTGGATGCGATCGCCAGGAGCCTTCGGGGTCAGGACCTTGTCCGCCGTGTCGACTTGCGCGCTCATCTCTGCCTGCCTTTCGTCTTTCCGACGGGCTCCCGGGCCTCGGCACCAGCGAGACGTTTCGAAGGCGGGCGACCCGGGCGCCCGACGCGTTTCCACTCGATCCGACGACAGGGTAGCAGAATTCGCCGTGGAACCGAAGCCCTTGCGGCGGAACGTGCACGCGGTGCTCGCCGTCATCGATGCCGCTCTCCGCGTCGTGCTCGGCAGCTCGCGCGGCCCGACACGGAGGCATCGACGCGGATTCACTCCGGGATCGTGTACGCGTCGTGCACTGCCACGCTCGCGAACTCGACCCCTCCCCGCTCGGGCAGGCTCCACCAGTGCAGGCGGCGAGCCGAGGGGCTGCCGATCTGCAGCGCGCAGCGCCAGGCGCGGGCTCCATCGGCGGCACGCAGGATCGCGCGGCCGCCCACGCCCTCGGTCAGCTCGTGCACGGCGCGGCCGGGGATCTCGTGGGCGCGTCCGCTCGCGACCTGCGCGCACACCTCGACGACCTTGTCGGACTCCAGACCCTCGAGCTGGCGCAGGCTCGCCATGAACTCGTGGCCAACGCGCATGCGCCCGAGCGGGTAGCGCGCACGGTCGGCCTCGTCGAAGCGCCGCGCGTGCTCGACGCGGACCGCCGCCAGGAAGGCCGGCTCGGAGGCCAGCGGATCGAGCTCGCCGACCAGGCGCTCGGCGGCCGCGAGCCGATCCTCCACGCTGCGCAGCTCCTTGCGCGCGGCCGCGGCGCCCTGCTTCAGATCCTCGCCCTGCTGCGCCAGCCGCCGCCGGTCGTCGAGCGCCTCCTGCAGCTCGCGCTCCAGCCGGCGGCGCGTCTCCCGCTCGCGCTCCAGCTCGCGCCGCAGGTGCAGCAGGCTCTCCTCGGCCGTCTCGGCGTCCAGGTATGGACGCTCGCCGGGCCGCAGCGCCAGCCCCTGCCGCACGGCCGCGCCGTGAGCCTCGCGAATCGAGGCCAGCCCGCGACGGTTCGGCGGGTCGAGCTCCTTGAGCTTGACGTTCACGCGCTCTCCGACGGACAGCACCTCGGCCGGATCGCGCACCCAGGTGTAGTCGATCTCGCGCAGCGGCACGACCACGCCCGCGCGCGGCAGCAGCTCGACCAGGGCGTAGGTCGGCTCGAGGCGGTAGACGCGCGCCGGAACGACGTCACCCACGCGGTACTCCTGCGCCACGCGTTCCCACGGATCGGGCGGCCGACCGGCCTCGCGGCGCTCCGCTGGCCGCGGCCGGGCGGCGGGTGGCACTCGCGCGCCGCCCGCCGGGGTCCGACCGTGGGCGCGGATCGCGGCCACGATGCGCTCGCGCGCCCGCGCCGCCTCGCGCTCGTCGTGGATCAGGAAGAGGACGTGGTCGAACGGGTCCGAGCCCTCCGTCAGGCCCGGCCACCAGATGCGCGCGGCCCCGCCGTAGACGTCGAGCCGCCGCGGCAGCGCCGCGCCGAGCGCCCAGGTGGCCGCACCGGTCTCGAGCAGCACGACCTCGGCCCGCGCACCGAGCTCGCCCGCGAGCTCCGCCGGATCGATCCACGCGCGCCGCGTGTCCGGCGCCGTCGTGAGCGCGACCACCGGCCGCGCGCGCTTCGCGTCGAGCAGCGTCTCGCGCACGAACGCCGGGATCGCATCCGCAGGGATCTCCCGGAGGCGAGGAGCAACGCCGCCCATGGTGTTCCCGGCATCCTAGCGAGGCACGGATGAGCTCGGCGCTGGCCGATCGTCGGATCGGCTGCGGATCTCGCCCTCAGCGTGACCGGCCAGCTCTACGGGGGCTCCTCGAAGGCGGCAGGCGTCGGGGGAGCCGTGCGCAGGGCCCCGCGTCAACCCCTCCGCTGCGCCTGGATGCGGAAGGCGGCCCGCAGCTCGGCCACCCGCGCCAGGTGATGATCGTCGTGCTCGGCCACGAACAGGCACAGGTCGATGGCGCGCATGGGCTGTCGCAGCCGCGGATGCAGGGCGCTGCGCTCGAGCTGTGCTGGCGACCAGCCCGCCACGCGCTCGACCAGGATGCGGCGCGCCTCGGCGAACTCCCGCAGCACGTCCTCCAGCTCGCGCCGGTCGTGCTCGCGCTCCTCCGTGCGCCCGTTCGAGAGGTCCGCGGCCGCGAGCACCTCGACCCCGCGCTCGAGCTCCTCCACCCGCCGCAGCCACAGCGGCTCCAGGTCGCCGAGGTGCGCCAGGTTGCGCTGCACGGACCACGTCCCCTCGAAGGGCGTCCTGCGCACTGCCGCCGGCGTCTCCTCCCCTTCCGCCCGCTGCCGCGCGATCGCCCCGCGCAACCGGCTGACCAGGCTCGGGAAGAGCTCGACCGGATACCCACCGGGAAAGACGCGCTCGAACCAGCGGACCGGGGTCGTCATGGGGTCAACCTAGCGCCGTGGGCGCCGCCGGGAGCGCGCGCTTGTGCGCGTACTGGCCGGTCGGGGCAACGGGACCCCTGAGCTTCGATGGCCAGGCGACCGGACCCCTGATAGCCTGTCGCCTGCTGTGGGATCGATGGAGGAACCTGGCAGCCCCCGCCAGGCGGCATGGCCGAGCTTCCTGCGGGGGGAGGACGCGCACGAGGTGTATGCACACCTCTGCAACGGCGATCCGTTGCGCGTGCGCGAGCGCGCCGCGCTCCGCCTGCGTGAGACCTGGTACCTGCTCGAACCCGATCGCGTCTACGAGAAGGCCCTCGGGACGATCGCGGTCGCAGCGAGGTGCGACGATCCGCCCGCGGACCTGGACGGCTGGGCCGCGCTGCAGATCGACCGCACGATCGCGCGCCTCGTCCGGGCGGACGAGGAGGCCGAGCGCACGAGCCCCGGGCTCCTCACCGACGAGCAGCGCACGTTCCCGCTCCTGACCGAGTCGCTGCGCGTCGATCCGGAGCTCGTACGCACGGTCTCGGTCGCCTTCAACGTCCTGCCGCCCTTGCCGCGGCGCGCCTTCTTCGAGCTCCTGATCGAGGGCGCCGAGGTGGCCGATTGCGTCGAGCGCGGCCCCTGGGACCACGACGGACTCTACGCGGCGATCCACACCGCCCTGGCCGCCCTCGGCCTCGACCTGAGCCCCGAGCGCTCCAGCTTCCCCTTCCAGAAGCAGCCATGAAGCGCGAACTCGAGATCGACCCCGAGATCCGGGGCCTCCTGGAGGAGATCGCGTCCGACCCCCGCTCGGCCCTGCGCCTCGCCCCCCGCCATGCCCTGCGCGGCTGGTTCGAGCGCCCGGAGCCGGCGCGCACGCGCGATCTGGTCACCACGAGCGCGGAGCGGCACCTGATCGAGGCGTACCGTGAGGAAGTGGCGGAGCTGCTCTGCGAGGGGGCGCGACTCGCCTTCTGCAAGGCTCCCATGTGGATGCACCCTGCGGTGGATTCCGATGGTCAGGTCGTCGACGTCACGGCGAGTGAGCCGACCTGGCGCAAGCACGCAGCCTGCGTCTGCAGATCTTCGAGCGCTGAGCCGACGGGCAAGGATCTCCTCATCGCCTGCCTGGGAGCGATCGATCCGCGGAGCGGCTTCGCCATGGCCCGGGCGTCGCTTGCATTGATCCCTCGGGACCGCACGCGGTACTTCCTGGCTCTGAACGCTCCCTGGGATTCCCCTCATCTGGCCCTCGCAATCCTGGCGTGCCTGCGCGGGAGAGCGCCGTTCGAGCTGGATCCGCATGCGGCCCGACTCGAGGCCGCACGGCTCTGCACCACCGGGAGATTGGCGAGAGCGCGGACGATCTACGTCGAGCTGGTCCGCGCGACCGGGCCTTCGGCCATTGATCTCTGCTACGCGCTCAATCTCGCGTGCGCGTCCGGAGATCCTGCACTGGCGCTTGGCGATGCAGAAGCACTGAACCGGTCCTGCTCGACGAGCGATCCGGATCTCCGAGAGGCCAAGTATCTGGTTGGCAAGTGGCTGCTCACCAGGTCACCCGAGGATCGTGCCACTTCGCTACGAACCGCTTCGAGAGTGGGGCCCAGGATCGGTGGCCCGGCCGAGGCATTCCTGGAGGTCTTCCAAGCATGAGACACCTTGCGAGACGTGGCCTGCGCATCCTGGCCTTGATGACGATCGTTCTCGTGATCGATGCTGCTGTGGCAGCACAAGGCCACACGGTGCCCTTCGGCTTCGGGACGTCCAGGCAGGGCCTGTCACTCCCGAGATAGCGAGGTAGGGATGTCGCGTCCCCTGCGCTGGCTCATCCTCCTGATCCTCGGAGTGGCCGCGTTCATCCTGTTCGGAGACCGGCGCCGGGAGACCGAGGAGGGTCGAGCAGCCCCTTCCACCTCTGAGGTGGGATCGCCAACGAGCGTGGCCGACCACCAGCCGCCTACTTCACGGAGCGACGGAAAGCGCGAGCCGGTGGCTGAATCAATGATCGATGAAGTGGTGGTCGCCCCCGCCGCCGGTGACCTTCTCGGGGCGTTGCCGCCGGGCGACTCCTTCACCCTGGGCGGTCATGTCGCGCTCCAGAGCGACATCCTCGAGGATGCAGAGCTCGACGGAGAGCGTCGCATCCTCGTTGCCGGGCGTGAAGAGGGCCTCTGGCGACCGATCACCGGCGTGAGCCCGATCGGAGCGGGCGATTGGGGCCCCGTCTCGATCCCGCTGGCCCGTTTCGACCGATACCAAGCGCGCATCGAAGGTACGGGGCTCCTGCCGTCGGAAGAGGAGTTTGCCGCTCCTCGCGCAGGCTCGCATCGACGCCTCGACTTCGTCGTCGATCCCGCGGCCGAGCTGGAGATCTCGATCCAGGACGAGGCGGGCAATCCCGTGCCGACCGCTCGTGCGACCGCCTGGTGGGGAGCCCCCGAGTGGCTGGCCGGATCGGGTCACGCAGCGGCTGCGGTCGGCTCCGACGGTCGGATCCGGCTCGCTTGCCGCACAGGTGCCGTGACTTTCCGCGTGTCGGCACCCGGATACACGCCCGTCGAGGGCGACACCTACGCGCCTCTCGCCTTCCCGGTCGTGATGAAGAAGGGCGCGAGGATCGCCGGCCGCTGCCTGCACCGCGGCGAGCCCGTTCCGGACTTCCAGGTGATCTTCTGGCGCGCCAGCAGCGTCGTCGCGCATCGCCGGGAGACCTTCCTCGGTCGCGAGGACGGCTCGTTCGAGCTCGATTCGTTGCTACCGGGCGACTGGTGGCTCCTGGCCACGAGCCCTCAGAATCCGGGCAGCACACCGGTCCTGGTGCCCGTGCCTGTCGACGAGACCGCGCGGGTGGAGATCGACTTGCCGCTGGCGATCCCAGGAGCAGGTCGGGTGATCGACGCCCACACTGGGCTACCGGTCGACGGTGCTCGCGTCCAGGTGTTCGCAGCCGGTTCCAGCGGACGAAGTTTCCCATGGGGCATCCCCACTCCGGTCGCAAGCGACGGCACGTTCGAGCTCGACGGCTTCGTGCGCGGCATGAACTACCTCACGGCCGAGGCCGACGGATACGCCAGCACCGACGTCACGGCGGTCGCCGGGGAGGACTTCCTCGACTGGGGCGACATCCGCCTCCCGCGCCCCCAGGCCCTACGCATCACCCTGCTGGGAGCCGAGTCGCTCAGCGGGCTGCAGGTCACCGACCTGCGCGTCCATACCACTGGTCTGGAGGAAAAACACTTCGACGCTTCGAGCCAGGTCCAGTACGACGAGGTGCGCCCCGGCGACCACGAGCTCTTCATCACCTACCCCGACACGAGCTGGGCGCGCCTGCACCTGAACCTCGACGCTGGAGCGGACTGGACCTTCGACTTCCGCATCGCAGGCGCGCGGGCCCTCGACGTGCACGTCCTCGACGAGCAGGGCAAGCCGATCTCGCCGATGAGCGCCGTGGTCGTCGGTGCACAGGAGGAGAACGGAGTCTACGTCGCTCGCTTACGCCAGCCCTGGTTTGAAGGCCGCGCTCGCTTCGAGGGCATCCGCGCCACCCGCGCGCAGGTGTTCGTCGTCTCGGAGGACAACCAGATCCTCGCGAGCCGAGACGTCGACCTCGCCCCCGAGGAGCAGGAGCTCGAGATCCGGCTGGGGGAAGGCTCCTTCCGGATCCACGTCGTCGACCGGGACGGGGCGCCCGTCGGAGGCGCGTGGCTGTCCTTGCGCACGAAGGCCGCCGACGCGTTCGTCGGCCTGGCCGATACCACATTCGACGGCTGGGCGAGCTTCAAGGGTCTCCCGGCCGGCTCGCTGCTCCTCAACGTCGGCCATCCCGTTCTCGGCACGCGCTACGGGATCCCGGTGGAGGCCTCCTCCGGCGAGATCGAGGTGACCCTGGAGGCGACCGGCAGCCTCGAGCTCACGCTGCACGACGGAGACGCGCCGCTGGCCGGCGTCGCCACGCGCATCGAGACGGCTAGCGGCGTGACCCTGACCGATCCGCGCGAAACGGACTCGGCCGGCGTCGTGCGCTACGAGCTCCTCGGCGCCGGCCACTACCGCCTCGCCTGCCGCCGCGCCGACTGCTGGCCGGCCTTCGTCGAGGAGGAACTCGACATCGGCGAGAAGGCGGCCCTGGCCGTCGCGATGCGCCGCCTGGGTGACCTCGAGCTCACCTTCACGAGTCCCGAGGGTTTGCCCGTCGCGGACCTCCCCGTGGATCTCCACTCGCTCGAGCTCGATGCCCCCGTCGCGACCTGGCTGGCCGAGGATCTCGTCCGCTCCTCCACGGGCCTCACGACCGATTCCTCCGGCCGCATCCTCGTCGAGGGCCTGCCCCACGGTCGCTACGAGTGGTCGGCGACCCTGGCCGAGCCCGCCGCAGGCACGATCCTGGTCGCTCCAGCGGAGCTGACCCGCTCACGATCCATTCTGCCGTAGGGCATGGATTCCGCGAAACACCGTGCGCTGTCGGCGCCCCCGACTCCCTGTGCTCCGAAGCGATGCTCCAGAGACGCCAGTCGAAGGCCGAATCATGAAGTCCACTCCTGCGCCCATGAGAGCACTGACCGGCTTCATCCTGCTCCTGCTGACTTCCGCCCCGCAAGTGCATCCCCAGGGACACTCGGGCCCGTATGGCTACGGGGGCACTAGGGCTGGGATAGTGCTCCCTCGATAGGCAGAAGGAGACGCCATGAAGCGAAACATCCTCAGATGCCTGCTCCTGCTGAGCGCCCTTGCCGTCGAGATCCAGGCGCCATGCAGCAGTCCACAGGGCCAGACGACCACCCAGGGACACAGCACTTCGCGGACGGGTCTGCGCCTCCCCAGGTGAGGTGGGAAGACCGCGGTTCCAGGCCAATGCGCCGGTTGGACGCCCCGGTCAAGGTCTTCCGGTCTCGACCGACCATGCCGTAGGCGAACCGCCCGTGGGTTTGGGATCAGGAACTGGAGCTGAGTTAGCATCGGCCTCCACCCCGACGTCGTCCTGGGAGGGGACGCGCATGCGACTCGACGGGACCGAGCTCCAGCTCTCCGCCACCGATCTCGCGAATCACCTGGCCTGCGGGCATCTCTCGGCGCTCGACCGGAAGGTGGCGCGGAGGGAGCTCGCGGCGCCGCACTGGAGCGATCCGGCGCTGGAGCTGCTCCGGAAGCGCGGTCAGGAGCACGAGGCGGCCTACGTGCGGCACCTGCGCGACGGGGGCAAGCGCGTCGAGGACCTGAACGGGCTCGATGTCGGCGAGGCCCGGCGGCGCACGGAGGCGGCGCTGCGCGCGGGCGTGGACGTGATCGTGCAGGCGGCGCTCGTGGACGGGCGCTGGAACGGGCGCGCGGACGTGCTGGAGCGGGTGGAGCGCCCGAGCGCGCTCGGCGCCTGGAGCTACGACGTCGTCGACACGAAGCTCGCCCAGGAGACGCGCGGCGGCACGGTGCTGCAGCTGTGCCTCTACGCCGACCTCCTGACGCCGCTGCAAGGGGCGCCGGCGGAGCGCATGGCGGTCGTGAAGCCCGGCGCGGACTTCCCGCGCGAGGAGTTCCGCTTCGCCGAGTTCCGCGCCTACTACCGGCTCGTGCGCGCGCGCCTCGAGGCCTTCGTCGCGCGCGACGGGAGCGAGCCCTACCCCGAGCCCGTCCCCCACTGCGACGTGTGCCGCTGGTGGTCGCGCTGCGACGGACGCCGGCACGCGGACGACCACCTGTCGCTGGTCGCCGGCATGACGCGCCTGCACGCGGACGAGCTGCGCCGGCAGGGCTCGGCCACGCTCGCGGCCCTGGCGCGCGCGACGCCGCTGCTGCGCGAGGCGCCCGAGCGCGGCCACCGCGAGGCCTTCGAGCGCCTGCAGGGCCAGGCCGCCGTGCAGCTCCGCGGGCGCGAGGAGGGGCGGCCCGTGCACGAGCTGCTCGAGCCCGAGCCCGGCCGCGGCCTCGCGCGCCTGCCGGAGCCGAGCCCCGGCGACCTCTTCCTCGACTTCGAGGGCGACCCGTTCGTGTCCGAGGGCGGGCTCGAGTACCTGCTCGGCTACGCCTTCCACGACGACTCGGGCAAGCTCCGCTACGAGCCCCTGTGGGCCCTCGAGCGCGCCGCCGAGAAGCCGGCGCTCGAGCGCTTCCTCGACCTCGTCCACGCCCGCCTCGCGCGCCACCCCGGCCTGCACGTCTACCACTACGCCGCCTACGAGCCCGCCGCCCTGAAGCGCCTCGCCAGCCGCCACGCGACGCGCGAGGCCGAGCTCGACGTGCTGCTGCGCGGCGAGCGCTTCGTCGACCTCTTCGGCGTGACGCGCCAGGGCCTGCGCGCGAGCGTCGAGAGCTACTCGCTGAAGCCGCTGGAGGCCTTCACCGGCTACGCGCGCGCGGTGAAGCTGCGCGAGGAAGCCTCGCCGGCCCTGCAGCGCGTCAGCGCCGCGCTCGAGCTCGGCACGCCCACGCTGATCTCGAGGGACGATCTCGCCGCGGTCGAGGGCTACAACCGCGACGACTGCCTCTCGCTGGTCTCCCAGCGCACCTGGCTGGAGGCGCGCCGCGCGGAGCTCGTCGCGAGCGGTGCCGCAGTCGCGCGCCCGCCGCTGAAGGACGGCAGCGCCTCGGACGAGCGCGAGGTGCGCAGCGCCGAGGTCCAGGCCCTCTTCGACGCCCTGGTGGCCGGCGTCCCTGCCGGACCGGCGGAGCGCGACGAGGGCCAGCGCGCCCGCTGGCTGCTCGCGCACCTGCTCGACTACTTCCAGCGCGAGGACCGCGTCGCCTGGTGGGAGTTCTTCGCGCGCCGCGACGCCGACGACGAGGAGCTGGTGGGCGACCGCAAGGCGCTCGTCGGGCTCACCTTCGTCGGGCTGGTCGCACCGGAGAGCCCGCGCGAGCGCACGCCGACGCATCGCTACCGCTTCCCGCCCCAGGAGGTCTCGATCGACGTGGACGACACGGTGCGCGACCTGCGCCGTCCGGCCGACGACGACGATCTCGGTACCGTGCGCGCGCTCGACCTCGCCGCCGGCACGATCGACATCAAGA
This sequence comes from Planctomycetota bacterium, assembly GCA_036376275.1. Lineage (GTDB taxonomy): Bacteria > Planctomycetota > UBA1135 > UBA1135 > JABFRZ01. The sequence goes on from DASVAP010000323.1 coordinate 16,368, forward strand.
AGACCGGGAAGTCGAAGGGCCGTCATCCGGCGGCCCTGCACGTCCACGACCGCGTCCCGCCGGGCCCGCTGCCGGGCGCGCTGCAGGCCTTCGCGCGCTGGGTCGTGGAGCACGGCCTCGAGGCACCCTCCCCCGAGCACCGCGCCGCGCGCGACCTGCTGCTCCGCCTCCCGCCGCGGCTCGGCACGCCGGCCTCCGGGACGCTCGCCGCCGGGGACGAGCCGCTCCTCGCGGCCGGCAAGCGCCTCGTGCTCGACCTCGGCACCCCGGATGGCGGCGGCGTCCTCGCCCTCCAGGGCCCGCCCGGCTCCGGCAAGACCCACAACGGCGCGCGCATGATCGTGGCCCTCGCGCGCGCGGGGAAGCGCGTGGGCGTCGCCGCCACCTCGCACAAGGTGATCCGCAACCTGCTGGAGGAGGTGCTCGAGGCCGCGGCCGAGGAGCGCTTCGCCCTCGAGGTCACGCACAAGTTCGGCAGTCGCACGCCGATGCCCACGGACCTGCCACGGAACTACCACGGCACCCAGGACCCCGACGAGGCGCTCCACGCGCTCTCCCTCGGCCACGTCGTCGGCGGCGTCGCCTGGCTGTGGGCCTCGGAGGCTGCCGATTCGACGCTCGACCACCTCTTCGTCGACGAGGCCGGCCAGATGGCCCTCGCCCCGGTGCTCGCCTGCGCGCGCGCGGCGACGAACCTCGTCCTGCTGGGTGACCCGCGCCAGCTCCAGCAGCCCCAGCGCGGCGCGCACCCCGAGGGCGCCGACGTCTCCGCCCTCGACCACCTGCTCGGCGAGCACGCGACGATCGCGCCCGGGCAGGGCCTCTTCCTGGCCGAGACCTGGCGCCTGCCG
>DASVAP010000331.1:0-3479 GCA_036376275.1 Planctomycetota bacterium
CCTGGGCTCCCTGAAACAGGGCAAGCGCGGCTGAGGCCGCCGCCGACGCCGCAGGCTATTCGCCGGTGTAGCCGAGGGCCTGCAGGGCCGCGGCCGAGTCGGCCGAGCCCTCGGGGCTCGTGGCCGGCGCGGTGGAGCCGAGGCGCTCCTCCATCCGCGCCCGCAGCTCCGCGAAGACCTCGGGGTGCCGCGCCTGGACGTCCGTGAAGCCCGCGGGCTCAGCGGCGAGGTCGTAGAGCTCGTAGCGCGCGCCCGCGCCCACGCCGAAGCGCACGAGCTTGAATGCGCCGCGGTAGAGCGCGGTGCGGTGGTCCTCGGCGCGCAGGTGGTCGCGGTCGTCGACCCAGCGCTCGCGCGCCTCGCCGGCGGGCCCGGCGAGGAGATCGTGGCCCTCCATCCCCGGCGGGATCGGCACGCCGGCCAGCGCGAGCAGCGTCGGCGCCACGTCCACGCCCGAGGTCGGCGCGCGCACGCGTCCGCCGGCGGGGCTCGGCTCGGGCAGGCGCAGGATCAGCGGCACGCGCACCTGCGGCTCGCGCACGTCGTCGTGGTTCCAGGTGTCGAGCTCGGGGGTGTCGCCCTCGCCCAGCCCTTCGCCGTGGTCGGAGGTCACGAGCACGGCCGTGCCGCCGCGCTCGAGCCCGAGGCCGTCGAGGAAGCGCTTCACGAGCGCGTCGAGGTCCTGGAGCTCGGCGTCGTAGAGGTCGTTCACGTGCCGCTCGTCCGCGGGGCTCATCCGGTAGCCCGGCTGCCAGTCGTCGCTGCGGAAGACGAAGCCGTCGACCGGGCCGTCGTAGGGGCGCACGAGCGCGCGGCCCTCGCCCTCGGGCAAGTACGGCCAGTGCACGTCGTACAGGTTCACGAAGCAGAACCACGGGCGCGGGTCGTCGCGCGCGATCCAGGCCCGGGCGCGCGTCAGGACCTCGCCCGCCGGCCGCTGGAAGTCCTGGATCCAGTGCGGCCGCCCGTTGAAGCGCAGGGCCGGGACGGCGCGCGCCGCCAGCGACTGCAGCGCGTGCACGAAGCGCCAGGCGAAGGTCTCGCACACCTCCGGATCGACGGCGTCGTCGTAGACCTCGAAGCCCGTGCGCAGGCCGGTGTGGCCGGCCAGCACGTCGGTCCCGACGAAGGCCCCGGTGCGGTAGCCGGCGGCCTGCAGCGTGGCGGCGATGGAGCCGGCGCGCGCCGGATCGACGCGCATGTCGCACAGGTGCGCGCCGTGCGTCAGCGGCGGGACACCGGTCAGCATCGAGAGGTGCGAGGTGAAGGTGAAGACCGAGGCCGAGAGCGAGTCCTCGAAGACGAGCGCCTCCTCGGCCAGCTCCGCCAGGCCCGGCGTGAGCGGGCGCGCCTGGCCGTAGGGCTCGAGCTTGTCGGCCCGGCAGGTGTCGAGCACGAGCAGCAGCAGGTTCGGCCGCCCGTCGGCGCGGGGCGGCTGGGCCGTGGCCGCACGCGGCTGCAGGAAGAAGCCGGCTCCGAAGGCCAGCGCGAGCCCGACCGAGGCCGTGCGCACGCCCGGGAGTGCCCCGAGCAGCCGCCCGATGAGCGCCAGGGCCGCGCCGCAGACGAGCAGCGTGCCGGCCAGCTCGAGCCACGGCGCGAGCGCGAGCAGCCCCTGGAAGCCGACCAGCGCGGCGTGCCCCTCGAGCGTCGCGTGCCCGGCCACGGGCAGGACCATCCAGCCGAGTTGCACGATCCACGGCCGCGCGTCGGCGCGCCCCAGGATCCAGGGCCGCGAGCGGCGGTCGAGCCAGGCCAGGGTCCAGCGCGCCGGCAGCAGCGCCGCCAGCCCGAAGAGGGCCCACAGGAAGTAGGCGTGGAAGAAGGTTCCCACCCCGCCCACGCGCCAGGGCTCGGCCCAGCGCAGGAGCACGACGTCCAGCGCGGCCAGGACGATGGCCAGCACCGGCAGAGGCAAGAGCAGCGAACCCATCGGGAAGGTGGCGGCGCCCCGCGTTGCGAGCGGGCGCTCTCCCACCGGGAAGGCTACTCCATCGTTCCGGGCGCGGTCGGAGGGATGTGCGCGCGACCGCGCGCTACTCGGGCGCGACGCGGATCTCGAGCCGCGCGCCCGGGATGTCGCGCTCGAGCGCGCGCGGGATGCCCTCGAGCAGGTGCAGGGCCAGGTCCGCGAGCCGCGCGCGCGCGTCGGGCGCGGCCGCCGGGGCGAAGAGCGGCACGCGCTGCGCGCGCTCGCCCACCAGCGTGGCGCGCCCGAGCGGGTGCGGAGCCGGCAGGCTGACGACGACCGTCAGGCCCTCGCGCCGGCCGAGGTCACGCGCGAGGGTCGCGCACTCGATGCCCCACAGCTCGGGCGGACCGCCGTCCGCCGGCGCGAGCGCGTGCGTCACGAGCCACGGCATCTCGGGCGTGAAGCGTCCAACCACGCCGAGACGATGATGGAGCTGGGGCCCGGTGAGCCGCAGCCACAGCTCGACGCGCTCCTCCGGCGTGGTCGGCGCCTGCGCCAGCTCGGCGGCCACGCGCGCGTCGCCCTCGCCGCGCTTCCAGCGATAGAAGCCGACGCCGGTCAGGAGCCCGACCACGACGATCGCGACCAGCACGGGGAGCCCCTGGACGCGCAGCGCGCCGCGGGAGCCAGAGGAACGGGGAGCGCGCACGGGTCGCATGCCGGATGATCGCCGCCCGGGCCGGCGCCTGTCCACCCGCGCGGCCGGCGCGCTATCCTGCGGGGCCGAGCATGGCGCGGCGCATCTTCATCGGCGACATCCAGGGCTGCCGAGCCGAGCTGGAGGAGCTGCTGGAGGCGCTGCGCTTCGATCCGGCCGCGGACCGGCTGCTCCCGGTGGGCGACCTCGTCAACCGCGGGCCGGACTCGCTGGGCGTGCTGCGGCTCCTGCGGGGTCTCGGGGCCGAGAGCGTGCTCGGCAACCACGAGCTGCACCTCCTGCAGGTCGCCGCCGGGCTGCGCCGCGCGCGCGCCCAGGACACCTTCGCCGACGTGCTCGCGGCCGGCGAGCGCGCCGAGCTGCTCGCCTGGCTCGCGGCCCTGCCCTTCGTGCGCGTCTTCGCGGACGCCTACCAGGTGCACGCCGGCCTGCACCCGCGCTGGGCCGACCCGGCCGCCGAGCTGGCCGGCGCCGACCCGCTGCACCCGTCGCCCGCGGCGCGCTTCGCGGTGCGCGCGCGCTACAGCGACGCCTCCGGGAACCTGCCCGCCCGCGACGACGCGCCGCCGGGCGGGCCGTTCCGACCGTGGCACGAGCTCTACCGGCCCGAGCTGCATGGCGCGCGCACGGTCGTCTTCGGCCACTGGGCCACGCAGGGGCTGCTCGTGCGCCCGCACCTGCGCGGGCTCGACACGGGCTGCGTGTGGGGCCGGGAGCTGACGGCCTGGATCGCCGAGGAGGACCGGGTCGTGTCGGTGCGGGCGCGACGCGCCTACGCGGTCATCGGGCGGGACTGAGCGTCGGCGCAGTCCGTCGGCCTTGTTCAGCGGGTGGGGGGCGGGGGTGCGT
>DASVAP010000363.1:0-8936 GCA_036376275.1 Planctomycetota bacterium
CGCTCGCCCCCTGGGGTTTCCCTCCCCGTGACACTCTTCCGGCCCACTCCCGTGCGGTCGGGCTCTCGAAGGGCGCCAGGCGGTCCGGACGCCCTGCGAGCGCGCGAAGCGCGCGCTCCGGACCGCCTGGCGTCCTTCGAGAGCTAGGGCGGCACGGGCGCCAGCGGGCCGGACGAGCGGGTCACGGCCGAGGGCGGGGCCCCAGGGGGCGAGCGCCCCACTCCAAGCATCACCCCCCGCGAGCCCACCCCGCGCACAACCTCAGCCGCGCGGGTGATACAGGCGGTGCAGGCTGCGCACGTGCTCGGCGTCGAGGTGCGTGTAGATCTCGGTCGTGGCGATCGAGGCGTGCCCGAGCATCTCCTGCACCGCGCGCAGGTCGGCGCCGCCCTCCAGGAGGTGCGAGGCGAAGGAGTGGCGCAGCCAGTGGGGCGAGACGGGTGCGCTGAGCCCGGCGCGCCGCGCGGCGGCGCGCACGACGTTCCAGGCTGTGCGGCGGTCGAGCGGGCGCGCGCTCTTCGTCAGGAAGACGTGCTCGCTCGGACGCCCGCGCAGGAGCAGGCGCCGGCCGCCCGTCAGCCAGGCCTCGAGCGCCGCGCGGGCGCGCCCGCCCAGCGGAACCAGGCGCGACTTGCCGCCCTTGCCGGAGAGCGTCAGGACGCCCAGGCGCGGCTCGAGCGCGCCCGTGCGCAGGCCGGCGGCCTCGCTGACGCGCGCGCCGCAGGCGTACAGGACCTCGAGCAGGGCCCGGTCGCGCTGCGCGCGCCAGCCCTCGCCGGCGGGCGCCAGCAGGCGCTCGACCTCGGCCTGCGAGAGGACGTGCGGCAGGCTGCGCCGCAGGCGCGGGCCGGCCAGCGTCGCCAGCGGATCGGCCGCCAGGCGCCCCTCGCGCACCTGGTGGCGCAGGCACATGCGCAGGGCCGAGAGCGCGCGCGCCACGCTGGCCTCGGAGGCGCCCGCTCGGCGCAGCTCGCCCAGGTAGGCCACGACGACGTCGAGCCCGAGCGCGGGCCAGTCGCGCGCCGCGCGCGCCGGCTCGCTGGCGAGGAAGCGGCGCAGGTCGCCGCCGTAGGCCGCCAGGGTGTTGCGGGCCAGGCCCGCCTCGACCCGCAGCGCTTCGAGGAAGTCGTCGAGGCCGACCTGCAGGGCGCGGGGGAGCTCCCGCGCTCCAGTCCGCTCGGCCGTGCTCGTCCGGGTGCGCATCGCGGTCCAGCCTCGCTCGCCGCGGGCCCGGAACCAAGCCGCGCCCGCCGCTCCAGCACCGTTCGCGCGGCCGCGGGGGGAGGTCCCGGGAGCGCTTGAGGGCCGTGGGGGGCCTGCCTATACTCCCGCCCCCCAAAAGGCAGCGCGATCCGCATCCCCACCGCATGTCGAAGAAACTCAGCAAGGGCGACCTGGAGTCCTACCGGGAGATCCTCACCCAGCTGCGCCGCGAGGTCTCCGGCGACATCAGCTCGCTCGAGGCGGACGCCTTCTCGACCGACGGCGACCGGCTGTCGGTCGACAACCCGGCCGACATCGGCTCGGAGAGCTTCGCCCAGGAGTTCAGCCTGGAGCTCCTGCAGCGCGACGAGGCCACCCTGGCGGAGATCGACGAGGCCCTCGAGCGCGTGCGCGTCGGGACCTTCGGCCTGTGCGAGAGCTGCGAGGAGGGCATCCCGAAGGCGCGCCTGAACGCGGTCCCGCACGCGCGCTTCTGCGTCGACTGCCAGCGCAAGAACGAGCGCCGGTTCTCCTGATGGCCGGCCGGCGCTGGGCGGCGCGCCCGCCGCGCTGAGGGGGCGGCCGATGGCCTTCGTCCAGGGCTCGCCCTTCGCGCGTTTCGGGGCCGTGGCCGGCCTGGTGCTCCTCGACCAGTGGTCGAAGGTGGCGGTCTTCGACTGGCTCGGCATCGACCCGCGCGCCCTCGGCTACAACGAACGCAAGCTGTTCGGGACCGAGTGGTTCAGCTTCGCCAACTCCTGCAACGGCGGCGCGGCCTTCGGCCAGTTCGACCAGTTCCCCTGGATCCTCGTGCTGGGGCGCGTGGCGGCGGTCCTGTTCCTGTCCTGGCTGCTCCTGCGCGCCGATCCGCGCCCGCGCCTGGTGCTGGTGGCGATGACCCTGGTCCTGGCCGGCGCGCTCGGCAACGTGATCGACAACCTGGGGGCCGGCTGCGTGGTCCACGGCCGGCCCGAGCACACGCTCCTGGGGGTGCGCGACTTCGTGCTGGTCAACTTCGCGCCGATCGGGATCGACTGGAACTTCCCGGCCTTCAACGTGGCCGACTCGTGCATCACCGTCGGGGCCTGCGCCTGGATCCTGTCGGGCTTCCTGCACCGACCGGCGCCGGAAGCGCCGGCGTCCGGCCCGCCGCGCGCCTGATGCGCGCCGGGCCGCGGTGGACACGCGTGGTGGGGACACTACGCTAGGCCCCGTGGCGGCCTGCGACCTCCGGATCCGCATCGCGACCCTGGCGCTGCGCAATCCGGTCCTCTCCGCCTCGGGCACTTACGGGCACGGGCTCGAGATGGAGGGCTTCACGGGCGCGGCGGAGCTGGGCGCCTGGGTCTCGAAGACCGTCACGCTGCTGCCGCGCGGCGGCAACCCGGCCCCGCGCATCTGCGAGACCGAGGCCGGTCTCCTGAACTCGATCGGCCTGGAGAACCGCGGGGTCGAGCACTACGCGGCCCACGTGCTGCCGGTCATGGCGCGTGCCGACACGGTGGTCGTGACCAACATCGGCGGCGAGAGCGTGGCCGACTTCGCGGCCATGGCCCGGCGCCTGGACGGCGAGGCGGCCATCGACGCCTTCGAGGTCAACCTCTCCTGTCCCAACGTGCAGGGCGGGAAGCTGCCCTTCGCGACCGACGCGCGCGCCGCGGCCGAGGTGATCGCGGCCGTGCGCGCCGCCACGCGCAAGCCCCTCTTCGCCAAGCTCTCGCCCAACACGGCCGGGCTGGGCGAGATCGCGCGCGCGGTCGAGGGCGCCGGCGCGGACGCGATCACGGCCGTGAACACCCTGCTGGGGCTCGCGCTCGACTGGCGCACGCGCCGTCCGGGCCTGGCCACGGTGCAGGGCGGCTACTCGGGGCCCGGCATCAAGCCGGTCGCCCTGCGCTGCGCCTGGGAGTGCGCGCGCGCGGTCGCGATCCCGGTCGTGGGCTGCGGCGGGATCCAGGGTGCCGAGGACGCGCTCGAGTTCCTGGTGGCCGGCTGCGCCGCGGTGCAGGTCGGGACCGCGTCCTTCGCCGATCCGGCCCTGCCGGGGCGCGTCGCGGCCGAGATGGCGCGCCTGCTGGAGGCCGAGGGCGTGGCCAGCGTCGGCGAGCTGGTCGGCACGATCCACGACGGCCGTCCGCGGCGCGCGCCGGCGCCGGCGGCCCGCTGAGCGGCCATGCGCCTCGAGCACCTGACCCCGGCCCACGTGCGGCGCGCGCTGGACATCTACCTGGCGGCGGCCTGGCCGCACGGGGCCGGCAGCACGCCCACGCTGTCGCTCGAGGAGCTGCGCGGCTCGAGCGAGCTGGCGGCCCTGTTCGCGCGCTTCGAGAAGGTCGAGGGCGGCGGCGGCGGGCTCAAGCGCTACGCCCTGCGCCTGGGCAACGACCGCTATCCCTTCATGAAGTTCGTCGTCCAGGAGCACCTGGTGAACGGCGAGTACTTCTTCTCGGTCGACACCCACGACCAGCTCGAGATCCGGCCCGACAACCCGGAGTACGCCGAGTGGCAGCGCCTGAAGGCCTACAACCGGCGCCTGAAGCTCGCGATCGAGGACCAGTGGGACCGCGCCGGCCTGCCGACGCACGCCGACCTGCGCGTCCTGATGGAGGAGCTGGCGCGCGTCGAGCGCGAGGAGAACAAGAAGAAGAGCCTGCTGCTGGTGGACGACGAGGCCGACGTGGCCCAGGGCCTGGCGGCGCTCCTGCGCGCGCGCGGGTACGAGGTCGAGATCGCGCGCGACGGCCTGGAGGCCCTGGCGCGGCTCGAGGACGGCCCCCTGCCGGACCTGGTGCTGCTCGACTACGAGATGCCCCAGCTCGACGGCGAGGAGGTCCTGGCGCGCCTGCGCCGGGAGGCCCGCACGGCGCACCTCCCCGTGCTCCTGGCCACGGCCTCGACCATCGACCTCTCCCGCCTGCGGCGCGTCTCGGGCCTCCTGCGCAAGCCCTACCCGCGCCACGTGCTGTTCGCGATGATCGCGCGCCTGCTCGAGGGGGCCCGCGGCGAGCCGGCCGGACCAGGGCCTTCCTCCGGGGCGCCCGAGCCCGTCTAATGTGCCGCTCGCCAGCGGTCTCTGGACGGGCGCCGTCCGGCCGCTGGAGCGAACGCGACCCAGGCAGGCGACATGGTGGACTGGTCAACCCTCAACGACCGCCTCACGGCGGCCGGTGACCGCGTCGGACGGACGCTCAAATCCTTCTTCGGCTCGCGCAACGAGCGCATGGTGCGCACGCTGGCGCCGGCCGTGGTCCAGGTCAACGCCCTGGAGAGCTGGGCCCAGGGCCTGACGGCCGAGCAGTTCCAGCAGGAGACGGTGCGCTTCAAGGCCCAGGTCGCGAGCGGCGAGAAGACGCTCGAGGACCTGCTGCCGCAGGCCTTCGCGCTGGTGCGCGAGGCCTCGAAGCGCACGCTCGGGCTGCGCCACTACGACGTGCAGATCGTGGGCGGGATCGTCCTGCACCAGGGCACGATCGCCGAGATGATGACGGGCGAGGGCAAGACGCTGGTCGCGACCCTGCCGCTGTACCTCAACGCGCTCACCGGCAAGCCGGTCTACCTGGTGACGGTCAACGACTACCTGGCCAAGCGCGACGCCGAGTGGATGGGGCCGATCTACCGCTACCTGGGCGTCTCCTGCGGCGCGATCCAGTCGCAGATGGGCTCGGCCGAGCGCCTGCCGATCTACCGCGGCGACATCGTCTACGGCACGAACTCCGAGTTCGGCTTCGACTACCTGCGCGACAACATGAAGGCGCGCCTGGACGACCAGGTCCAGCAGCACCTGTACTACGCCATCGTCGACGAGGTCGACTCGATCCTGATCGACGAGGCGCGCACGCCGCTGATCATCTCGGGGCCGGCCGAGCACATGCCGGACAAGTACCGCGCGGCCGACATGGTCGCGCGCAAGCTGGTGCGCGAGCAGCACTACGAGGTCAAGGAGAAGGAGCGCGCCGTGCACCTGCTCGAGGCCGGCATCGAGGAGGCCGAGAAGCTGCTCGGGATCGAGTCCTTCTACCTGCCGGGCCAGACCGACTGGCCGCACTACATCGAGAACGCGATCCGCGCGCACACGCTGTACGAGAAGGACAAGGAGTACGTGGTCGACACCTCGGAGGGCCCGCCCGAGGTCGTGATCGTGGACGAGTTCACCGGCCGCAAGATGGCCGGGCGGCGCTGGTCCGACGGCCTGCACCAGGCGGTCGAGACCAAGGAGGGCATCCCGATCCGCGCCGAGAACCAGACGATGGCGACGATCACGTACCAGAACTACTTCCGGCTGTACTCGAAGCTGGCCGGCATGACCGGCACGGCCATCACCGAGGCCGGCGAGTTCCACAAGATCTACAAGCTCGACGTCGTCTCGATCCCGACCAACCTGCCGGTCGTGCGCGACGACCGCGTCGACACCGTCTACCGCACCGAGCCCGAGAAGTGGAAGGCGATCGTCGACGAGATCGCGCGCGTCCACGAGAAGGGCCAGCCGATCCTGGTGGGCACGACCTCGGTCGAGAACTCGGAGAAGCTCTCCGGGATGCTCTCCCGGCGCGGCATCAAGCACGAGGTCCTCAACGCCAAGAACCACGCGCGCGAGGCCCAGATCGTGGCGCGCGCCGGCGAGAAGGGCGCCGTGACGGTCTCGACCAACATGGCCGGGCGCGGGACCGACATCAAGCTGGGCGGCAACTTCGAGTGGCGCCTGCGCCGGGCCCTCGAGGAGAAGGAGCTCAAGGAGGGCGACCCCGAGCACCTGGCGGAGATCGACGCCGTGCGCGCCGCGGTGCGCGCGCAGTGCGACAAGGACGAGGAGGAGGTCCTGGGGCTGGGCGGCCTGTACGTGCTCGGCACCGAGCGCCACGAGGCGCGCCGCATCGACAACCAGCTGCGCGGGCGCTCCGGACGCCAGGGCGACGCCGGCGAGTCGCGCTTCTACCTGTCCCTGCAGGACCCGCTGATGCGGCGCTTCTACAAGGACTGGGTCACCAACGCGATGAAGCGCATGGGGATGGAGGAGGGCGTCCCGATCGAGTCGCCGATGGTCGGGCGCGCCATCGCCAAGGCCCAGAAGAAGGTCGAGGACTACCACTTCGAGATCCGCAAGTCCCTCCTCGAGTACGACGAGGTGATGGACCAGCAGCGCAAGACGGTCTACAAGGTCCGCCAGGAGGTCCTCGGCGACCACGAGCTGCGCGAGAAGGTCGTGGCCATGGTCGAGAACGTCGTGCGCCGCGGGGCCGCGACCTTCCAGGGCGACGCCGAGCGCTTCCGCCACTGGTTCCAGCGCTTCTTCGGGATCGAGCTGATGCAGAGCGCGGTCCTGGCGGCCACGGCCGAGGAGGCGAACCCGAAGGACGCCCTGGCGGCGGTGCTGGCGCGCTACGAGGAGCGCGAGAAGGAGCTGGGGGTCGAGCTGCAGCGCAAGGTCGACCGGCACCTCCTGCTGCACGCGATCGACGGCAAGTGGATGGACCACCTGCGCGCGATCGACGCCCTGCGCCACGGCATCGGCCTGCGCGGCTACGGCCAGAAGGACCCGAAGAACGAGTACAAGGCCGAGGGCTTCAAGCTGTTCGAGAAGCTCATGGTGGCGATCGAGGAGGAGGTCGCGAGCCTCTCGCTGCGCGTGCGCGTGCAGCAGGGCCCGCCGCCGGCCGAGACCGCCACCGGCAGCGGCAGCGCCCCGCCCTCGGGCTTCACCGGCGAGCCCAGCTCGCCCCTCGCGCGGCGCGTGGCCCAGCCGACGCCGGAGCAGATCCAGGCCGCGCAGCAGCTCATGGCCGCGCGCATGGCCACGCGCCGACCGCCCGCCTCGGCCGCCTTCGACGCCATGCGCCGCACGCAGCCGCCCCCGCCCGCGGCCGCGCCCCCGCCGCCGCCGGTGGCCAAGGTCGACCGCAACGATCCTTGCCCCTGCGGCAGCGGCCGGAAGTACAAGAAGTGCCACGGGGCGGGGTAGGCGGCCGGCGCGCCGGGAGAGGGCACCCGTCCATTGCCTGTCCTTGCCAGGGGGCCGGATCGCGCGTCGTCCCCGGCTGATCTCTGCCGCCCACGAGAACTGCGGATTGCATCTGGCGCAACGTGGGTAGTCTTCCTAGCCTTCTCGGATCCCCCAATCAGACGAGATTCAGGATCCACACCTAAGGAGAGAGAGTGATGTCGCAACTTCCGTTTGGGCGGGGACTTCGTGTCGCCGCCCTGGCTGCCACCCTGTGTTTCACGGGCGCGCTCGCAAGCGCCCAGGTCACCGGTGGGCCGCGGGCGAACCGCAGGGTCGCGCCCAGCCTGACCACGAACCTTCCCAACCATCCGCCCGGCACCCAGGCGATCCTGGCCGGCGCCGGCTACCTGCCCAACGAGCGGGTCGGCCTGCACATCCTCCGCGCCGACGGCACGCTGCCCCAGGGCGAGGGCTTCGATCCCTGGACGGTGTGGGCCAACGACTCGGGCGCCTTCGTGACGTCCTGGCTGGTGAGCTCGAGCGAGGTCGGCACGAGCCTGCTGGCGACCGCCCACGGCCTGTCCTCCGGCAAGGGCTCGAGCACGAACTTCAGCAACAACCACGACTGCGGCACGGGCGTGGTCGTCTCGGTCACGCCGGTGGGGGGCGCCTGCTCGGCCTTCACGCCGGCCGTCGGCAACGGCCCCGACAATTACGAGGTCCAGGAGGGCGCCAGCTACATCATGACGATCGCCGGGGTCACCGAGTGCACCGGCGACACGATCACGGTCTTCGTGCAGAGCTCCACCAGCGGCAACTTCTGCTTCAACGCCGTGGGCGGGAGCGGGACCTACTCGGGCATGTTCACCATGCCGAGCCCGGCCTGCAACACGATGCCGGTCAGCTACAAGTGCGGGGCCAACGCCACCTGCAACCACCCCGGCTCGCTGGCCGCCTCGGGTCCCAACTCCGGCTGCGGCGGCGTGCACCTGCGCACCTCGACCTTCGACGGTAGCTGCAACTGGACCGGCGTGGACGAGGACTGCGAGCCGCCGCCGGCGACGGGCGCCTGCTGCCTGACCGACTTCACGTGCGTCGAGGTCACCGCGGACGAGTGCGAGATGCTGGGCGGGATCTACCAGGGCGACGACACCGCCTGCGCCACCTCCAGCTGCGGCCCGCCGGCCGAGGGGGCTTGCTGCCTGGCCGACGGCACGTGCGTCGAGGCCACCGCGGCAGACTGCGCGACGATGGGCGGGAGCTACCAGGGCGATGGCACCATGTGCGCCACGACCACCTGCCCTCCGCCGCCGGCGACGGGCGCCTGCTGCCTGCCCGGCGACACCTGCGTCGAGGTCACCGAGGCCGAGTGCATGAGCATCGGCGGGAGCTACTTCGGCGACGGGTCGATGTGCAACACCGATCCGTGCGGGTTCATTCCGGTGGGCGCCTGCTGCCTGCCTGACATGACCTGCGTGCAGGCCACTCCGGACGACTGCGCCGCCCTCGGCGGAACCTATGAAGGGGACGGCACGTCGTGCGACAGCGTCAGCTGCGTCGAGTGCTTCATGCTCACGTTCGACAACGACGACGACGGCAACCCCATGCCGCACGGCGCCAAGGTCGACGCGGAGTTCGACTGCAACGGGTCGAGCTACCCGATCGCGATCACGGGCAGCGCGAATCCCTCGCTCGCCAACACGGCCGCGATCCTGGATTCCACCAACGGCCCGGCGACGCAGGATCCCGACCTCCTGGTGAGCAGGGGCAACATCCTGATCCTGCAGCACGACGG
>DASVAP010000340.1:0-2028 GCA_036376275.1 Planctomycetota bacterium
CTCGGTGGACCAGGCCAACGCGCGCTTCACGACCAGCGGCGGGACCCTGGTCGACCCGTTCGGTCCGAACGTGACCGACGGGTCGCAGCTCGTCCTGATCCAGCCGGGTGCGGTGGTCACCGGCGCGGCAAGTTCGAGCGCGGACCTCTTCACGATGCTCAACGGACCGCAGGGCGCCACGACCCAGGTCAGCACACGCGGCCTCGGCACGGCCGGCACGAACGAGATCCGCGCCTTCGAGCTCCACGTGAAGACCCCCTGACGGGCAGGCGTCCGCGCCAGCATCGGCCGCGGGCACGTGCTCCGGGTGCACCTCGCCCACCTCCGATCTGGAGCCGCTCAGATCGTGAAGTACTTCGCCTCGGGGTGGTGCACGACCAGGGCCGAGGTCGACTGCTCGGGCCACAGCTGGTGCTCGTCGGAGAGCGTGATCCCGAGGCGCTCGGCGCCGAGCAGGGCCAGCAGCGCCTCCTGGTCGGCCAGGTTCGGGCAGGCGGGGTAGCCGAAGCTGTAGCGCGAGCCGCGGTAGCCCTGCTTGAAGAGCGCGCGCATGTCGCGCGCGTCGTCGCCGGCGATGCCGAGCTGGGCCCGGATCTCCTTGTGCACGTACTCGGCCAGGCCCTCGGCGGCCTCGACCGAGAGGCCGTGCAGGTGCAGGTAGTCCTGGTAGCGGTCGGCGGCGAACCACTCGCGCGCGGTCTCGCTGGCCTGCTGGCCGACGGTCACGACCTGCAGCGCGATCACGTCGGGCTGGCCGTCGTCGCGGAAGAAGTCGCTGATGCACAGGCCCTTCTTGCCCTTCTGGCGCGGGAACGCGAAGCGTGCGGCCTCGCGGCCCTCGTCGCGCGGATCCAGCAGGATCAGCGTGTTGCCTTCCGGCACGCAGCGCCAGAAGCCGTAGGCCGCCTTGGGGACGAGGATCCGCTCCTCTTCGCAGCGCTTCGCCAGCGCGTGGTACAGCGGGCGCACCTCCTCGGCCACGAAGCGCTCGTGCTCGCGCGTCGAGCGGTTCTTGCGCCGGTAGCCCCACTGGAACTGGAACAGCGTCGTCTCGTTGATGTAGGGCAGGAGCGTCTGCAGCGCGATGCCCTCGACCAGGCGCGGGCCGAGGAAGGGCGCGGCGGGGTAGGCGATGTCGCGGCGGATGCGTGCGCGCTCGACGCCCACGAGCTCCTCGGGCACCGGGCGGCCGTTCTTCTTGCCGAGCTCCAGCTCCTCCACCGCCTCGAGCGCGCGCGCCGCGGCCGAGAGGGCGCTGGACTTGCGCGCGCGCGCCTCGGGCTTCGCGCCGCCGGCCACGACCTCCTGCATCACCTCCAGGCCCTCGAAGGCGTCCTTGGCGTAGTACAGGGGGCCGCGGTAGATCGCGCGGCAGTCGGCCTCGACGTAGGTGCGCGTCAGCGCCGCGCCGCCCAGGATCACGGGGAGGACCACGCCGCGGCGGTTCATCTCCTCCAGGTTCTCGCGCATCACGACCGTGCTCTTGACCAGGAGCCCGGACATCCCGATCGCGTCGGGCCGGTGCGCCTCGGCCACCTCGAGGATGCGCTCGATCGGCTGCTTGATGCCCAGGTTGAAGACCGTGTAGCCGTTGTTGGTCAGGATGATGTCGACCAGGTTCTTGCCGATGTCGTGCACGTCGCCGCGCACGGTTGCGAGCACGATCCGGCCGCGCGACTCGCCGCTGGCGCGCTCCATGTGCGGCTCGAGGAACGCGACGGCGGCCTTCATCACCTCGGCGGACTGCAGCACGAACGGCAGCTGCATCTGACCGGAGCCGAAGAGCTCGCCGACGGTCTTCATGCCGTCGAGGAGGATGTCGTTGACGATCTCCAGCGCGGAGTGCTCGGTCAGCGCCTCGTCCAGGTCGACGGTCAGGCCTCCCCGCTCGCCGTCGACGATGCGGCGCTCGAGGCGCTCGCCGAGCGGGAGTGCGGCCAGTTCCTCGGCGCGGGAGGCGCGTACGGACTTGGCGTCGACGCCGTCGAACAGCTCCATGAAGCGGGTGAGCGGGTCGTAGTCCTCGGT
>DASVAP010000364.1:0-52125 GCA_036376275.1 Planctomycetota bacterium
GGCGGGAGAGAATACAGTCGCGTGCAGGGGCCGCGCGGGACGGCGCCGGAAGAATCGCCGCGCGCGCGCGTCCAACGCGCGCGCCCTTCCGCCGGCGCTCCTTTGACTCGCCCGCGGGCGCGTCCTAGGCTGCCGACGAAGCCCACCTGCGCGCACGTAACCCACGATCTTGAAACGAGATACCCACGAGCTACCGGGCCCGGATCGGGCCGGTGAAGGCCCCCGAGGTGGGCTCCCGGGCGGCGCGTCGCTCGACCTCGGCCCCCCCTCGCGCGCGGCCGGCCGCGCTCTTCCCGCACCCGTAGACTGACGCCCATGGTCGGACTCTCGGATCTCCTGGTTCAGGCAGGCCTCTCGCGCGAGCGACTGGAGGAGTGCCGCCGCATCTCGGCCAACACGGGCGAGTCGCTCGACCGCGTGATCCTGGGCAAGGAATACCTGGAGGAGCCCAAGCTCCTCGAGGCCTACGCCCAGCACCTCGGGTACGAGTACCTGTCGCGCCTGGACGGCTTCCAGGTGCCGCCCCACTTCGTGAACCGCATCCCGGTGCAGTTCACGCGCAACTACAACCTGATCGCCCTGGCCGAGACGGAGACCGGCTGTCTGCGCGTCGCGACCTGCACGCCGCTCGACGCCCAGCCGATGGACGACCTGGCCTCGCTGCTCGGGGCCGAGATCGAGCCGGTGCTGGCGCCGCGCAACGAGATCACGACCCTGATCGCACGCGCCTACCGGCACAAGGCCGACGGCGTCGACGAGGCCCTGGCGGACGTGGCCGACGACGGCGACATCCAGGGCCTGGCCAGCGAGATCGAGGAGGCCGAGGACGTCCTCGATGTCTCGAACAAGGCGCCGATCATCAAGCTGGTCAACACGATCCTGTTCCAGGGCCTCAAGCTGCGCGCCTCGGACGTGCACTTCCACCCCTACCCGGAGCGCACCCAGGTGCGCCTGCGCATCGACGGGATCCTGTACGACATGGACTCCGTGCCGCGCAAGGCGCACGAGGCCATCGTGAGTCGCGTCAAGGTGATGGGCAAGATGGACATCGCCGAGCGGCGCCTGCCGCAGGACGGCCGCGCCACGATCAAGCTCGGCGACGGCGAGGTGGACGTGCGCATCAGCTCGGTCCCGACCACCAACGGCGAGCGCATCGTCATGCGCCTGCTCGACAAGTCGGCCAAGATCTACACGCTCGAGGAGATCGGACTCGCGCCCAAGAACCTGGGGATGATGCGCGACTACGTCACCTGGAACCACGGCATCATCCTGGTCACCGGCCCGACCGGCTCGGGCAAGACGACCACGCTCTACGGGGCGATGGCCGAGATCGACACGACCAAGCTCAACGTGCTGACGATCGAGGACCCGGTGGAGTATTCCTTGCCGGGCATCAGCCAGGTGCAGGTCAACACCAAGAAGGGCCTGACCTTCGCCAACGGTCTGCGCTCGTTCCTGCGCCAGGACCCGGACGTGATGATGGTCGGCGAGATCCGCGACCTGGAGACGGCCGAGGTGGCGATCCGCGCTGCCCTCACGGGCCACCTGGTGTTCTCGACCGTCCACACCAACGACGCGCCCTCGACGATCACGCGCATGGTGGACCAGGGCGTCGAGCCCTACCTGGTGGCGAGCTCGCTGATCCTGGTGATCGCCCAGCGTCTGGTGCGCACGATCTGCCCGCACTGCAAGACCTTCGGGCCGATCACGGACGAGTGGCACGCCAAGCTCAAGAAGATCGACCTCGCGCCGGACCAGCTCGAGGACAAGATCGCCTTCGGCACCGGCTGCGACGAGTGCTTCCACTCGGGGTACTCCGGGCGCACGGCGATCTACGAGTTCCTGCCGGTGGACGAGATCCTGCGCACGCAGATCATGGAGGGCACGACGGCCACGCAGATGAAGCGCAGCGCCATCGACCGCGGGATGATCACGCTGCGCATGGACGGCCAGCAGAAGATCCTGCAGCGCCTGACCACGCCCGACGAGATCCTGCGCGTCACGCAGATGGACATGAGCTGAGGGACTGCGCGCCGTGCCGATCTACGAGTACAAGGCCTACGCCTCGGGAGGCGCGACGAAGACCGGGGTGATCGACGCCGACACGCCGCGCGAGGCGCGCCAGCGCCTGCGGCGCGAGAACGTGCTGGTCAGCGAGCTGCGCGAGCTGCGCGCGGGCGGCAAGCGGGCCGCGGCCGGGGCGACCGCGGCCAGGAAGGGCACGGCGCGCAAGCTGCTCGGCAAGCTGCAGGGCCTGCGCGAGTCCTCCAGCGGCCCGACCGGCCGCGACCTCGAGGTCGTGGCCGCGGTCACGCGCCAGATGGGCACGATGCTCGGGGCCGGCATCCCCATGGCCGAGATGCTCTCGGCCGTGATCGACCAGGCCGAGACGCGTCGCCTGGAGACGATCTTCCGCTCGGTGCGCGAGCGCATCACCCAGGGCGTCAGCTTCGGCGACGCGCTGGCCGAGTACCCGCAGCTCTTCTCGCCGCTCTTCGTGAACATGGTCAAGGCCGGCGAGGCCACGGGCCAGGTCGACATCGTGCTCAAGCGCCTGGCCGACTTCCTGCAGAGCCAGCGCGCGCTGCAGCGCAAGGTCATCTCGGCCCTGACCTACCCGATGCTGATGATCGCGATCGGCATGCTCGTGGTCAGCATCCTGATGAGCTTCGTGGTTCCCAAGATCACGGCCATGCTCACCGACACCGGCCAGATCATGCCGCTGCCGACGCGCATCCTGATCGACATCAGCGACGCCTTCAAGAGCTACTGGATCGTGCTGCCGCTCGGGATCGCGGCGCTGTCGGTGCTCTACAGCCGCGTCTACAAGACCAAGGCCGGTGCCCTGACGATCGACCGCTTCAAGCTGCGCATCCCGATCGTGGGCGAGTTGCTGCGCAAGTCGGCCGTGGCGCGCTTCACGCGCACGCTCTCGACGCTGCTCTCTTCGGGCGTGCCGGCCGTGCGCAGTCTCGAGATCGTGCAGACGATCGTGGGCAACCGCGTGCTCTCCGACGCCACCGACCACATCCGCGTGCGCATCCTGGAGGGCACGGACATCGCCACGCCCCTCAAGGCCACGGGCGTCTTCCCCTCGGTCGTCGGCTACATGGTCGCGGTCGGCGAGCAGTCCGGCCAGCTCGAGGAGATGCTCGACCGCATCGCCGACGCCTACGACGAGGAGATCGAGGTCGTCACCGAGCGCATCACCACCGTCCTCGAGCCGATCATGATCATCTTCCTGGCCGTGGTCGTCGGCTACATCGTCTGGTCCATCGTCCTGCCGATCCTGCAGGTCGGCAACGTCAACTGAAGAGCGAGACAACGTCATGCACACCCGAACCCGCAACCCCCGCTCCGGCTTCACGCTGGCCGAGCTGATGGTGGTCATCGTCATCATCGGCCTCCTCGCGACCCTGGTCGTCCCCAACGTCGTCGCCAAGCTCGGCCGGGCCAACACGACCAAGGCCCGCGCCGACATCGTCGCGATCGCCAAGGCGGTCGAGGACTACATGATCAACAACAACGGGCGCTTCCCCGACAGCCTCGAGGCCCTGGTCCAGGAGGACGAGCGCGGCGAGAGCTACCTGCAGCAGACGCAGGTCCCCAAGGACCCCTGGGGCAACGAGTACGGCTACGAGTCGCCGCCCTCGGGCTCGCGCAAGTTCCGCGTCTTCTCCTACGGCAAGGACGGCACGCCCGGCGGCGAGGGCGACGACGCGGACATCGACAACATCATGATCCGCGACGGGAAGTAGCCCGCCGCTGCTCGCGATGCCCCCCGCACGTCCCTCGTCCTCGACCGGCTTCACGCTGGTCGAGCTGATGGTCGTGCTGATCATCATCGGCCTGATCGGCGGCATCGCCGTGACCTCCTGGGCCACGATGATGCCCAACCAGCAGTTCAACACCGCCGTGCGCAACCTGTCCGAGGTGCTGCACGAGACGCGCTCGAACGCCATCGCCCGCAACCGCGAGTTCCGCATCCGCTACGACCTGGACGAGGAGACCTACGCCGTGCGCACGCCCTTCGCGCCCGGCGGCGGCTTCGCCACCAGCGATGCCGACGAGGACCGCACCTGGATCCACGAGACGGACCTGAAGGCGAGCGGGATCGACCTGGTGCGGATCGTGCTGGACGACCACGTCTACACCGACGGAAAGGTCGAGGTCTACTTCCAGCCGCTCGGGGCCTCGGCCTACCACCTGATCGAGCTGGCCCAGACGGCCTTCGAGCGCGAGTTCACGCTCGAGGTCCTGCCGCTGACGGGCGAGATCCGCATGCACGACGGCGTGTTCGAGCGCGAGCCGGTCGACGAGGGCGACTTCCGGTGAAGCCGCCGTGCCCCGCTCCGGCCCGCGCCGGCTTCACGCTGGCCGAGGTGGCGGTGACGCTGCTGATCGTCACCATCGGCCTCGTGCTCGTGCTGCAGGGCCTGACCGGGGCCAAGCTGTCCGCGGCCGAGTCGCACCACCGCAAGGTGGCGCGCGAGCTGGCGCTGCTCACCCTCGGGCAGGTCGAGGCCGGACTCTTCTGGGAGGACCTGGACGGCGGCGGCGACGTGCTCACCGGCAGCTACGCCGAGGAGGACTACGAGGAGTACCACTACGAGCTCGTGCTGGGCGATGCCGAGTTCAGCGAGGACGAGCAGGACCCGCGCGCCGGCGGCTACCACGACACCTGGCGTCACCAGCGCGAGCGACGCGAGCGCGCCGAGGACGACGAGGAAGAGGAGGAGGAGACGGCCCAGCCCTTCGAGAAGGTGCGCATCAAGGTCGTCTACCCGCAGATCGGCGAGCGCCCTGGCGCGGTCGTCCTGGAGCGCTGGATGGACTGGGAGAGCGTCTACGGCGAGGAGGAGCAGGAGGCCGCCAGCCCGGCCCCCGCAGAGACCCCGTGACACGCCACCCCGCCCGCGCCGGCTTCACCCTGATCGAGGTGCTGCTCACGCTCCTGATCATGTCCGGCATCCTCCTGACCGTGACCCAGATCCTCACGGCCGCCCGCACCAGCCGCGACTCGATCCACAACATCCAGGAGCAGATGCTGGCCGGCCCGGCCATCCTGCAGCGCATCGAGAACGACCTGCGCGCGCTGCACACCTTCGACCGCGACGCGCGCGACGTGCTGCGCGTCGAGAACCGCGTGCTGGCCGGCTTCGAGGCCGACGCGCTCGACTTCGTGTGCACGACCGACGGCCTGATGCCGCACCGCGAGCGCGCCAACGAGGACTTCCGGCGCGCCGACGTGAACGAGGTCGGCTACTGCCTGCGCCCGAACCCGGCCTCGGACGACTTCCTCGAGCTCTACCGCCGCGAGGACTTCGGCGTCGACGACCAGCCCTTCGAGGGCGGTCAGTACGCCTTCCTGCACGACCGCGTCAAGGGCTTCGAGATCCGCGTCTACGACGAGGACGGGGTCGACGCCGAGCCCCTCGAGGGCTGGGGCGACGACTCCGGCGAGCACGTCGGCCTGCCGGCCCGGATCGAGATCGAGCTGACCCTCGAGCTCGCCCCGCGCCTCGTGCGCGAGCAGATCGTCGTCACGCGCCACACGGTCACCTACAAGCGCGTCTTCCGCTTCCCCTCCACCCTGCGGACGGCCCAGGAGCTGGCCGCCGTACCGATCGTGCCGCGCCTGACGCCACCGGTGGTCGACACCACGGGCAACCAGAATCCGAACGCGCCGGGGGGCGGAGGGGGCGGCGGAGGTGGCGGCGGAGGCGGGGGCGGGGGCGGCGGGGGGACGGAGACCACCTTCGGAGAGGCCGAGGGCGGCGGCCGCTGATCGCGGCGCGGAGCGGAGCGGCGCTCGGCCAGGTTCACGGCCCGCCTGCGCGCGCGGAGAAGTCGCGGCCGGCCGCCGTCGTAGGGCCGACCGGAGGTCGGCCCTACGACAGCGCCCGGCCGATGCGCTCGCGCCCGCCCATGTAGGGCCGCAGCGCCGGCGGCAGCCAGACGCGCCCGTCGGCCTCCTGGTGGTTCTCGAGCAGCGCGATCAGCATGCGCGTGCTGGCGGCGACGGTGTTGTTCAGCGTGTGGCACACGCGCACCTTGCCCTCGGCGTCGCGGTAGCGCAGGTCGAGGCGTCGGGCCTGGTAGTCGTGGAAGCGCGAGGCGCTGTGGGTCTCGCCGTAGCCCTGGCGCGAGGGCATCCAGGTCTCGATGTCGAACTTCTGCACGTGCGGCACGCCCAGGTCCCCACCGCACACGTTGACGACCCGGTAGGGCAGCTCGCAGCGCTCCAGGACCTCCTTGGAGTTGCGCAGGATCGCCAGGTGGTGCTCCAGGCTCCTGGCCTCGTCGGCCACGTCGATCACGACCTGCTCGACCTTCTGGAACTGGTGCACGCGGTAGATCCCGCGCGTGTCCTTGCCGTAGGTGCCGGCCTCGCGCCGGTAGCAGGCGCTGCGCGCCACGTAGAGCTTGGGCAGGTCCTTGACGTCGAGGATCGCGCCCGCGTGGTAGGCCGTGACGGGGACCTCGGCCGTGCCCACCAGGTAGAGCTCGTCGCGCGCGTCGGTCCGGTAGGTCTGGTCCTCGCCGCCCGGGAAGTAGCCGGTGCCGAGCAGCGGCTCGTAGCGCACCAGGGTCGGGACCGACATCGGCACGAAGCCCTTGGCGAGCATGTGGTCCATGGCGAGGCGCAGGACCGCGTCCTCGAGCAGCGCCAGCTCGCCCAGCAGGACGTAGTTGCGCGAGCCCGCCAGGCGTGCGCCGGTCTCGACGTCGAGCCAGCCCTGGCGCTCGCCCAGCTCGATGTGGTCGCGCGGCGCGAAGTCGAAGGCGCGCGGCGTCCCGACGCGCTCCAGCTCGACGTTGTCGGCGTCGGTCTTGCCCTCGGGCACGGCCTCGGCCGGCACGTTCGGCACCAGCACGTGCAGGGCGGCGATGCCCTTCTCGAGCTCGGCCAGCCGCGCCTCGAGACCGCCCAGCTCCTCCTTGAGCGTCTTCTGCTCGGCCAGGATCACGGCGCGCTGCTCGGGGCTGGCCTTGGCCATCTCCTTGCCCCCGCTCTTCTGGCGGTTGCGCAGCTGGTCCACGCGCGGCGCCAGGGCCCGGCGCTCGTCGTCCAGGCGCAGGAGCCCGTCCACGTCGCACTCGACGCGCTTCTTGCGAGCGCCGTCCTTGACGCGCTCGGCGTTGGCACGGATGAACTTCAGGTCGAGCATCAGTCCGCTCTCCACTCGGACTCGAGCGCGCCGAAGAGCTTGTGCTTCTTCTCGGTGAGCTGCAGCTCGTAGGTCTCGCCCGGGATCGCCTTCTGGATCGGCTCGCCGAAGGGGAACCAGGCCTTCTGCATGTCGTACTGGTGCGTCTCGAGCTCCTCCTGGCTCCCGACCGGCACCAGCTTGCCCTCCTTGTTGCCCTTCTTCGCGCCGGCCTTGCGCGCGTGCACCTCGGGCGTCAGGACGCAGTTCCACAGGCGCTGGTAGGTCTCGCCGCCGCGCCCCACGACCACGATCGAGGGCCCGACCACGCTGACGCTCTCGGCGTCCTGCTGGACCTTGAAGTCGAGCGTGAAGGGCGCCCCCAGCTCGACCTTGGTGGTCTCGCCGGGCTTCACCGTCCAGGCGCGCGCGGCCTTGCCCGGCACGATCAGGCACTTCATCATCTGCGCCTTCTTGCCGCTGCTGACCTGGCCGGCGAAGAGCTCGTAGCCGCCCACCGGGACCTCGACCTTCTTCGTCCCGCCGTTGACGACCTCGTAGAAGAGCCCGTCGTTCTGGCCCGTGCCGCGCACGACCAGCCAGGTCACGGGCAGCCCCTTGAGGTCGAGCTGCAGCGTGCCCGTCTCGACGTCGACCTTGGAGACGATCAGGTCGGCGCCGCTCTCGTCCGGCTCGAACTGGTACCAGGTCGCGCCGACCTTCAGGAAGCGGCTGAAGGGCTGGGCCTGCTTGCCCTCGCCGATCACGACCGAGTCGAGGTCGCGCTGGTAGGTGCCCTCCAGGAGCCCGGGGAAGCCCCAGTCGCGCGGCGGACTGCCGTAGCGCCCGTCCATGTTGTCGTCGAGCACCTGCACGCGCACGGCGTCGACCGTGGCCACCAGGCTGGCGGCCGGCGCGATGTAGACGTTCATCAGCGTGTCGTTCGGGCCGAGGTTGTAGGCGAAGCCCTGGTAGGTGTCGCGCTCCTGCCCGATCACGGCCAGGAAGGCCCACTTGCGCTGCGCGTCGCCGGAGCCGAGCGTCAGCTCGACCGGCGCGATCTTGCCCGTCAGGGGCAGCTTCACGTCGCCGGTGCCGTCGCCGTCCACGTCGATCGAGGCCTCGTTGGCGCCGGTGCGCAGCACGGCCGGCGAGTCCTCCAGCGTCGGGATCTTGGCCGTGGAGTCGACCGCCCCGAGGGCGATCGACGGCCAGATCTGGAAGTTCGTGTCGGCGGTGTAGAGCGGGCGCTGGATCGACTCGAGGTCCGCCACGAGCTGGAAGGTGGCGCCGATGGGCTTGGGCTTGTAGGCCACGTCGGCCTCGGCCTTGGCCGCGGCTCGCGCGGCCGGCCCCTTGCTCGGGTCGCCGTAGCCGTCGAACTCGAGCTTGTCGAAGCGCGCCTTGGCGTAGGCGTAGACCGTGTCCTTCAGGTCGACCTTCTCGCGTGCGGCCAGGCACTGGCCCCAGCCCTCGCAGGCGCGCTTGAGGTCGGCCGTGGCCCCCGCCAGGGTCTCGTCGAAGCACTCGGCGTAGGCGCGGAAGCACTCCGAGGACAGGTAGTCGTCGCCCAGCTCGCCGAAGGCCTTGCCGAAGCCCTCGAACTCGAGCCCGAGGGCCGGCAGGGAGGCGGTCTCCTTCTTCTCGCGCACGGCGATGTACTCGTTGCGCTTCAGGGAGTAGCGCTTGACGAGGTCGGCGTGGTTGCGCTTGTAGGGGCCCGTCAGGCGGATGGCGAAGAAGTCGTACTGGATGCTGACGAACTGCGAGTCGTAGGCCTTGCGCCAGGCCTTGCCCAGGGCGTCGATCTCGTTCTCCAGCGCGTCGTTCGAGCCGTCCCGGATGCCGATGGCACAGTCGCGCACGGCCGCCAGGGCCGCCTCCTCGTTCTTCTTGACGAGCTTGGCCATCTCGTCGTCGGCGTGGACGGCCATGAGCTTCTTGAACTCCTCCATGAAGGGGCTGTCGCGCTGGGCGAGCGCGGGCGCGGCCAGGAGGGCGAGGACGGCGAAGCGCTGGAGGAACCGGTGGAGCTGGAACATGCGGAGGAGCGCGCGGGGCGCGGGTCTTCAGGCAGTCTAGCGGGCCACGCACGCCCGTACTACGCGGCCCGACGGTGCGCCCCACGGCCCGCGCGAGGACCAGGAGAAGCGCACGAGGAGCGCGCGCCAGCCCGGATCCCGAGCCGCTGGCGGCGGAGCCAGGGGCATCGCGGCCAGCGGCTCAGTTGCGCTTCGAGACGCGCTTGAGGAAGGCCTTCTCGCCGGCGGACAGGCTGTGGATGCCCTCGCGCTCGATCTTCACCAGGAGCTCGTCGAGGCGCTGCTCGTCGTCCACGCGGCGCTCGTCCGCGCGGTGCTCGCGCCACGCGTCCAGGCGGCTCAGCGGATCGGCCCAGAGCCACCGCCGACGCACCGCGAGGAACCCCAGCAGGGCCCCGGAGAGGTGCGCGAAGCTGGCCACGTTGCTCGCCTGGCCCTTGAGCTGCGCCAGCGCGCCGAACAGGTCGATCGCCACGATGATCAGCGCCATCGTGCGCAGCGTCATGGGCACGACGATGAACAGGATGCGCATGCCCGGACGCAGCGTGGCCAGCGCGCACACCACTGCCAGCACCCCGCCCGAGGCCCCCACGATCGGCGCCAGCTGCCCCAGCGCCAGCCCGAGCACGAGCTGGCACAGCCCCGCCACCGCCAGGGCCACCAGGTAGAACACCAGGAAGCGCCGCGCGCCGAGCTCGCTCTCCAGCGCCGTGCCGAAGAAGTAGAGCAGCAGCAGGTTGTAGAGGATGTGCGTCGGCCCGCCGTGCAGGAAGCCGTAGGTCACGAGCTGCCACAGCGGCACGAGCGGCGAGAGCCACTGCGCCGGGTTGAGCGCGAGGACGTCGCTGACGAGGTCGAAGGCCCCCTGGAACCAGCCCGAGAGCAGCACCCAGTGCAGGACGAAGACCGCCACGTTGGCGATCAGGAGGCCCTTCACGACGCGCGTGATCCCCGGCATGCCGAGGGGCGCCCGGGTCGACTCGGGCTCGTGCCAGGCGGAGCTCATCCCGGGCTATCCCGCCAGGTCTTCCGGACGCAGCCCGGCACTGCGCGCGGCGGCGCGGGAGGTGTTGGACAGCAGCATGGCGATCGTCATCGGTCCGATCCCGCCCGGGACCGGAGTGATCGCGCCCGCCACCGGCAGGCAGGCGTGGAAGTCCACGTCGCCGCACAGGCGCCCGTCGTCCAGGCGGTTGATGCCGACGTCGAGCACGGTCGCGCCCGGCCGGATCCAGCTCGCGCGCACCAGCGCCGCCTTGCCCACCGCGGCCACCAGGATCTCCGCCTCGCGCGCGATCGCCGGCAGGTCGCGCGAGCGCGAGTGTGCGACGGTGACCGTGGCGTTGCGCGCGAGCAGGAGTGCCGCCAGAGGCTTTCCGACGAGCTGCGAGCGCCCGATCACGACCGCGTGCCGGCCCTCGAGCGCGATCCCGGCCCGGTCCAGGAGCTCGATGCACCCCGCCGGCGTGCAGGGCACCAGGCCCTCCTCGCCGCGCCACAGGGCCGCCACGTTGCGGGCCGTGAGCCCGTCCACGTCCTTGGCCGGGTCGAGGCGCTCGATCACGGCCGCGGCGTCCAGCCCGCGCGGCAGCGGGAGCTGCACCAGGATGCCGTGCACGTTGCGGTCGGCATTGAGCAGCTCGACCTGGTGCTCGAGCTCCACCTGGGCCGTCGTCGCCGGGAGGCGCACGGTGCGCACCTCGAAGCCCGCCTCGCTGGCGGCCTTGTCCTTGTTGCGCACGTAGACCTGGCTGGCGGGATCGTCCCCCACCAGCACGACCGCCAGCCCGGGAGCGATGCCGCGCGCGCGCAGGCGAGCGACGCGCGCCGCCACCTCCGTGCGCACCGCCTGGGCGACGGCCTTGCCGTCCAGCACGCGTCCTGCGGTCATCGGCATGGCCGCTAGCTCTTCGCCGTCGCGGCGTCCCCGGCGGCCTGCTCGGCCCGCCGCGAGATCTCTTTCCACACGAAGGCGGCGAAGACCACGGCCAGGCTGAGCACGTAGTAGAGGTTGAGGGCCAGCGCGATCCCGTCCGTGAAGCCGTAGCTGTGCAGCCCGACCCCGAGCAGGTTCACGCCGAACCACGAGAAGGCCACGACCATGCCGTTCAGCACGGACATCACCGCCAGGCCGAAGTCGCGGATGAAGCCCCCCAGGCGCAGGTGCAGGATCATGATCTCGGCCAGACAGATCAGCAGCGCCCCGTTCTCCTTCGGATCCCAGCCCCAGAAGCGGCCCCAGGAGTAGTTGGCCCAGATCCCGCCCAGGATCGTGCCGACGATCGAGAAGAAGAGGCCGAAGCACACGACCCCGTAGATCATGCGCGTCAGGGCGCGATAGTGCTCCTTGTCGCCGCGACGCAGCCCGAGCAGCTTCGAGAGGATCCAGCGCATCCCGAGGAACGCGGCCACGAGCCCGGCCGAGTAGCCGAGCGTGATCGTCGTCACGTGCGTCGCGAGCCAGAAGTTCGTGTCCAGCACGGCCACCAGCGCGGGCATCGTGTCGCCGGCCGTGCCCGCCTCCTTGAGCTCGTACTTCATCGCCAGGAACAGCCCCAGCGCGCCCCAGATCGGGATCAGGGTCAGCGCGATGCGGCGCCGCGTGAACCATTCCGCCAGGAACAGCACGATCGCGCCGGTGCCGGTGACGAACAGGATCGTCTCGTAGAGCGTCGAGATCGGCGGGCGCTCGCGGATGATGCAGCGCAGCACGACCCCGACCACGATCAGGAGCGTCCCGACCAGCGACAGGGCCGCCACACCCTTCGGGATCCAGCCCATGCGCGGGGCCAGCCAGGCGCCGCACAGCAGCACGAAGGCTCCCAGGAAGAACACCAGCGCGCGCGTGAAGTAGTCGCCCCGGTAGAAGCGCACCTCGAGCGGGATCTTCTCGTACTCGCCGCGCCGCGCGGCGAGCTGCGCGGCGCGGCCCTGCAGGCCCTCCAGCTCGCGCTCGAAGGTCGCCGGATCGCCCTTGGCGCGCTCGAGCGCCTCCCAGCCGGCCAGCAGGGCCAGCAGCTCGGGATCCTCGCCCGAGGCGGCCTGGTCGACCGCGCCGTCGACGCGCAGCCATTCCTCCTCGGCCAGCGTGCTGGGCGGGAAGATCGCCAGCGCGCCGGAGAGCTGCACCGCCTGCGAGAAGGCGCGCGAGACGTCCTCGAGGGCCGAATTCTCGACCTCCTGCGCCTCCTCCGGCAGCGCCTCCAGCTCCGCCGCGAAGTCCGTGCGCAGCCCCGGCACGCCCGCCAGGAAGCCCGTCACGCCGCGCAGCGGCTCGGCCCCGTAGCGCGCCGCCAGCAGCGGCCCCTCGTGCGTCGGCAGCTCGACACGCGCGAACTCGAGGGCGTGCGTCAGGTCCTCGAAGTCGCGCACGTTGGTGGCCAGGGCATAGAGCTGCCCCTCGATCCAGCTGCGCTCCTTGGCCTCGATCTTGTGGATGCGCCCGGCCTCCTGGAACAGCCTGTCGAGGCCCGGCTGGAGCTCGTCGAAGGAGTAGCGGTCGCTCTTCTTGCGCTCCGGCACGCGCACGCCGATCGCGTCGAGCACGGCCGAGTCGCGCACCAGGAAGTGGCGGTAGCCGCGCGCGCGCTCGGGGAAGAAGATGCAGTCGAGCAGCCAGGGCGTGGGCGTCAGCTTCTCGCCGTCCGCCAGCTTCAGCTTGCGCTTGCCGTTCATGCGCAGCATGCGGAACTGCGCGTAGGTGTCGAGCGGCTTGACGCGTCCGCCTTCCTGGATCGGGAGCTCGGCCGCCAGCTCGACCACGCGCTCGGACCAGGGCGCGCGCGGCGCGGCATCCTCCTGGGCGGCGGCGGGAGCGGGGAGCAGCAGGGCGGCGAGCAGCACGAGGCGGCCAAGACGGGTGAGCTGGATCATCACGAGACTCCGGTTGCAGCGCGGCGCGGTCCTTGCGCACGGATGAACTTGAAGAGCTTCGGCAGGAAGGCGATCACGAGCCCCAGACCGATGACGATGCAGGCGTAGAGCGGCCAGTGATCGCTCGGGTTGCGCACGACGGAGAAGACCGAGACCTCCGTGCCGTCACGATCCATGGCGAAGCTCGACTGGAACAGGACCAGCCCGCCGTCGCGCAGGGGCTCGTTCATCTGGATGCGGATCGGACGCTCGAGCCCGCCGACCAGCTTGGTCACGTCGCTCTCGTAGGAGCGCGCCATGCTGAGGCCCGGGTGGTCCTCCTTGCGGAAGTCCTCCAGGCGGATCGTGAAGGGCATCGGGTAGCGCGCCTTGCGCAGCGACACGGCCCAGGTCTTCCCGCCGGCGTCGAAGGTCGCCGGATGGAACTCGAAGCCCCACAGCAGATCCTCCTTGGTGGCGCCGCCGTCGAGGGCCCGGAAGCGCGCCGTCAGCCCGGCCACGTTGTTCTCGTTCTCCGGGTCGTCCTCCAGGCGCTTCAGGGCGAAGTCGCCGACGACCGGGCTGTCGGCCTGCCACATCGGGCCCTTGGGCAGCGCCTCGCAGTTGCGCAGGAAGCCGGAGAGCTCGAGCTCGAAGGGCAGCCCCGCCTTCCAGAAGGTGCGCGCCTTGCCGTCCGTCAGGTCGACCAGGTGCTCGTGCGGGATCACGTGCTCGGTCACGGGTCCGCGCTGGCTCGCGTCCCAGACCGCGACCTCCCACAGGTGGTAGCTGACGTACTCGTCCGAGGCCTGGCCCTCGCGCAGCCGCAGGTAGCCGTCGTCGGAGTGGTAGAGCTTGACGAAGCCCGAGGCCAGCAGCAGCGCGATGCCGACGTGCACCACCAGGATCCCCACCGTGCGCTTCGACTTCTGGATGCGCACGAAGCCGCCCACGAACAGGTTCACGGCCAGGAGCCCCATGCACAGGAGCCCGCCCGGCAGGACCAGCGGGATCGGCTCGCGCTGCACGACCCACCAGGACTCGAAGTACAGCTTCTGCGCGTCGTAGAGCCCGGCCTCGACCTGGTGCAGCGTCCCGAAGAACGTCAAGAGGAACAGGTCCAGCAGCAGCAGGCAGGCCAGGCCGTAGGAGCCCAGCACGGCGAGCCCGCGTTCCAGCAGCGCTCTCACGGCTCCTCCAGCGAGGTCAAGAAGGCCAGGAAGTTCTCGCGCTCGGCCTGCACCAGCGCGGCCGGGCCGGTGAACTTGACGAACAGGCTGTCGGAGTCGCGGATCACGGCCACGCCCAGCAGACCCTGGTCGCTCAGCGTGCGCCCGTCCATGCCCGTGAAGGAGCCTTCGACCGCCAGCACCGGCACGGGCGTGCCGAGCACATCGACGCGCGGCAGGGTCTCGAAGGCCGCGTCGGCCAGACGTCCCTGCCCCATCTGCTCGCTCCAGCGGTCCAGGTTGCCGCGCAGCCCGCCGGCCGTGCCCATCAGGCGCGTCACGTAGCACTCGCCGCCGCCCTCGAACAGGAAGGTGACCTCGCGCATCGAGCGCGCCGGACCGCGCCGCCAGCCGGCGGGCGTCGTCCAGCGCAGGCCCGAGGGTGCCGAGTCGGCCACCGGCTCGGTCTGGGCCGCGCCCGGGCCGTGGTCGTGCCCGTCGCCCGGACCGTGGACCTCGCCCTCCGTCCCGTGGCCCGCGGACAGGCGCAGCGAGCCCGCGAAGGCGAGGAAGCGCTCGCGCTCGGCCGTGACCAGCTCGGCCGGCCCGGTGAACTTGAGGAACAGGCTCCCCTCCGGCTCGCTCACCGCCAGCCCGAGGAGCTGGAAGCCGGCCCGCGCCGACGACCCACCCATGCCCGTGAAGGTGCCCTCGGCCTCGACCAGGGCCGCCTGGCGTCCGAGCAGCGCGTGCGTCGGAAGCGCCGCCACGGCGGCCGCGTCGAGCTCCGGAGCGCCGAGCTGCGCGCGCCAGCGGTTCACGTTCTGCACCAGGCCGCCGCCGTCTCCCGGCAGGAAGCTCAGGTAGCACTCGGCCTCCGGGTGCCCGGCGGGGCGCAGGTTCACGAGTCGCTCGCGCGTCGGCGCGACCGCGCGCCAGCCCTCCGGCAGGTCGTAGGCGATCACGTCGTCGGAGGGCGTCGAGGACGCCGACGGAGCGCTGGCGCTGAAGCGCTGGCTCGGCGTGGCGTCGCGCAGCACGTTGCCCGAGGGCCGCGAGGCCGTGCGCTGCCCGGCGATCTCGAGCGACGGGCCGGGATCGCCGCAGGCGCCGAGCAGCCCGGCCAGCAGCGCGGGGAGGAAGGGACGCGAAGGGGTCATTGGGTGCGAGCGAGGACGAAGTGGAACAGGCGCTCCATCGCGTGGCGCGCCGGGCTGGGCGCGAGCGCGCTCACTAGCGCCAGCGCGCCGTCGAGCAGCTCGCGCGCGCGCGCCTGTGCCTCCTCGACCCCGGCCGGAAGGTCGCAGGCGGCCGCCAGGGCCGCGCGCCGGTCGGCCAGCCCGGGGCGCGTGTAGGCGTCGCGCATCGCCGCGCGCTGGACCTCGCTCGCGCGCCGGTAGGCGCACAGCACCGGGAGCGTGATCTTGC
Organism: Planctomycetota bacterium; assembly: GCA_036376275.1. Classification (GTDB taxonomy): domain Bacteria; phylum Planctomycetota; class UBA1135; order UBA1135; genus JABFRZ01. The sequence goes on from DASVAP010000364.1 coordinate 15,643, forward strand.
CGTCCTCGACGTCGGTCCCGACCGACTTGCCGAGCTCGGCCTCGGAGCCCGTCAGGTCGAGGCAGTCGTCGACGATCTGGAAGGCGAGGCCGAGCTGGCGCCCGGCCTCCGCCATCTGCGCGCCGAGGGCCTCGTTCCCCCCCGGGTAACGCGCGCCGAGCTCGCAGGCGGCGGCATACAGGCTGGCCGTCTTGGCGCTGGCGATGGCCTCGTAGGACTCCCGGCTCATCTCGAAGTCGTAGCGCCGGGTCGACTGCTCGATCTCGCCCACGCACAGGGTGCGCGTCGTCTCCGCCAGCAGCCGGCTGCACAGGCGCGAGGAGAGCTGGGTCGAGAGCGCGAAGGCGCGCGCGTACAGGAAATCGCCCAGCAGCACCGCGACCTGGTTGTCCCAGCGCTGGTTCACGCAGGCCACGCGCCGGCGCACCTCGGCCCCGTCGAGGATGTCGTCGTGCACCAGGGTCGCCAGGTGGATCATCTCGACGATCGCGGCCACGGCCGCGTGCTCGTCGGTCGTGTTGCCGGTGGCCTCGCCGGAGAGCAGGACCAGCGCGCCGCGCAGTTGCTTGCCCTGGAAGCGCGCCACGTGGTCGGTCATGTCGCGCACCGCCGGCGAGCTCTCGCGCACCTGGGCCGCGAGGATCGCGCGCATGCGCTCGAGACCCGGCGCGACCGGGGCGAAGAGCTCGGCCAGGCTCTCCTGCGAGCCCTTCACGGCCCCTCCTCGTCGAAGGCCGCCAGCTCGGCCGGCGTGTTCAGGTTGCGCGCGCAGCCGGGCGCCAGCTCCGCCTCGGGCACGCGCAGGACGCGCACCTCGCCGTGGAAGGCGATCATGCGCCGCTCGCCCGCGGCCAGCGCGCGCCGCACGGCCGGCAGCACGGCCACGTCGTAGACCGCGCACAGCGGCTCCTCGCGCCCCCCGGAGGCCACCAGGGTCACCCCGGCCGCCTCGGCCCGCGCGCACGCCAGCAGCCGGCGCAGGACCTCGGCCGTCACGCGGGGCATGTCGCAGGCCACCGCCACGACGTAGCGCCCCCCGGCCGCCTCCATGCGCGCCAGGGCCGCCTCGAGCCCCCCCAGCGGGCCCAGGTCGGGCGCCCCGTCCAGGACGCACTCGAAGCCGAGCTCCGGGTAGCGCGGGGTCGGTCCGCAGGCCAGCAGGACGCGCGGGGTGAGCTCGAGGAGCACGCGCGTGGCGCGCTCGATCAGGGTCGCGCCGCCCAGCACGATCAGGGCCTTGTCGCGCCCCATGCGGCGGCTCTGGCCGCCGCAGAACACCACGCCCCAGGCGTCGAGCTCGAGGCGCGGGCCGCGCGCGCGCGCGGGGGTCTCGCTGGCCCGGGCGGTCACGGCCGGTTCCTGTGCTCCTCGTCCCGGTCGCCATCGCGGTCGTCCCGGTCCTTCTTGCGGCCCTCGCCGAGCTCCTTGTCGTTCTTCAGGCCCTCCTTGAACTCGGTGATGCTGCGCCCCATGGCGCGCGCCAGCTCCGGCAGCTTGCGGCCCCCGAAGATCAGGATCACGACGCCCCCGATGATGATCCATTCGGTCGTGCCGATCAGCGCCAGGTGAGTCATGGTCGGTAGGGAGGTGCTGCCCACCCGGGCGGGCTCGCGCGAGCCCGCGGAGGCGGTGGGCATGCCTCCGCGCGTCGCATTCTAGTCGACCCGAGGAGGCTCCCCTGGCCATCGAAACGGCAAAATGGCCCCCCGGCTACGGCCCGGAGCGACCGGAAAGCCCCGCGCGGCGCACCAGGCGGCGCTCGACGCGCGGCGCCAGGGGCGGGACGGCGCGCTCCCGGCTCGCCAGCGTGCCCTCGCCCTTCGCCCCCACGCGCGGGCCACGCCCGACCGCGAGGCCCGCGCGTGCCAGGGCGAGGCGCACGCGGAAGGAGGCGCTGTAGGTCGAGAGCCAGCCCCCGGGGGCGAGGCGTGCCGCCAGCTCGGCCAGGAAAGTTTCTTCCCACAGGGCCGGCGCGCGGCGCGGCGAGAACGGGTCGAGGAAGATCGCGTCCCAGGCGGGCATGCGCGCGAGCCGCGGCAGCGTGGCGCGCGCATCGCCGAGGTGCAGCGTCAGCCCGTGGCGCGTCCCGTCCGGGGCGCGGAGCTCCACGCGCGCGCCGGGCGCCGCCAGGGCCGCGCGCAGGGCCGCGCGCACCGGGCCGTGCCAGGGCTCCCAGGGGCCCCCGGCCCGCTCGGGGCGCGCGTACAGCGCGAGCGCGCGCTCGATCGGCTCGGGCTCGAGCTCGAAGGTCGCGACCTCGAGCTCCAGCGCGCGCCCGGCCACGGCCTCGAGCGCCGCCGCCAGGTTCAGCCCCAGGCCGGTGCCGACGTCGAGCAGGGCCAGGCGTGGCCCGCGGTGCTCGTCCAGGCGGCAGGCGCGCGCGTAGCGCAGGCGCGCCTGGGTCCAGGCGCCGGCGGAGCTGTGGCAGGCCTCGCCCAGGGCCTCGTGCCACAGGGTCCAGGAGCCGTCGGCGGTCGCGCGCTCGCTCCAGACGCTCACGGCGCGCCCTCGACCGCGGCCGGCGCCGGGCGAAGCGCGAGATCCGCCGGGCGGCGGCGCTGGCGCTCGAGCGCGCGGTAGGCGCCCACGGCGGCGACCAGCTCGCCCAGGCGGCTGACGCGCGCGCCGGCGCGCGCGTTGGCGGCCCCGATCGCGTAGGCGCGGCGCCACTGTCCGAGCAGCGAGCGCCAGGCGTCGAAGAGGCCGAAGGCCGGGTCGTACATGTGCCCGGCCTCGGAGGTGACGCCGTTCAGCTCGAGCACGCGGAAGCGCCCGGCCTGGAGCGCGGCGGGCGACTCGGCGCGCACGTCGAAGCGCCCGATGTGGAAGCCCGGCAGCGCGCGCGCGATACGCTCCAGCTCGGCGCGAAGCTCCGGCGTCGCCAGTGCGTTGCCGTCCAGGAAGCGCGCGCCGCGGCAATGGGTGCCGAGCTCGCCCAGGGCCACGCGCGCGCCGGCCGGCGGCACGCGCTCCAGCTCCGCGCGCGGCCGGCACAGGAGCACGGGCGCCATCGGCAGGTGCTCGCGGTCCGCCAGCACCAGCTCCTCGAGCGTGCGCACGCCGTCGGCCACGACCGCCGGTAGGACCTTGTGGGTGATCGAGAGGAGCTCGCCGGCCGCGGCGCCGGGCATGCGCACGTGGAAGAGCCCGTACTCGTCGCCCGGCACGTACTCCTGCACCACCAGGGCCTCGTCCGGCGCCAGGGCCGCCTCCAGCGCGGCCGCGTCGCGCACGACGCGCACGCCGTCGCCGCGCTGGCCGACGTCGGGCTTGACCACCAGCGGGAAGCCGAGCGCGTGCGCGCGCTGGAACTCGCGCACCGCCTCGCGGCGCGCGCGCGGCTCGCCGGACGCCAGGCACAGCGTGCGCGGCAGGGGCGCCCCGGCCGCCTCGAGCTGCGCGTGGATCGCGCGCTTCGATTCCCCGACGAAGCCACCGTGCGGCAGGGCCGGGTTGGCGGCCGTGAAGAGCAGCGCCTGGCCGCGCAGCGCGCGCCACAGGAGGAGCGCGAAGACCGGCAGGTAGAAGAGGCCGATCGGCCAGTACTCGAAGCGCGTCAGGCGCACGATCCGCGCGCGCAGCAGGCGCCGTCCGCGCCAGGTCGCCAGCGCGCGCGCGAGCGCCACGAGCAGCCAGGCCCCGGCCAGGGTCGCCACGAGCACCCAGGGCCCCGCGCCACCCACGGCCCCCAGCCCGTCGCCGATCCCGGCCGCCAGGGCCACCAGCACCGGCGTCCACAGCAGCCCCGCCAGGGCGAACCACAGGCTGAAGCGCACGACGCTCGTCCCGAGCGCCCCGCTGGCGAAGTAGGTCGGCAGGCGCGCCCCCGGCAGGAAGCGCGAGGCGAGGATCACGACCGGCCCGCGCCGCTCCAGCCACTCGGCCGCCTCGCGCACGCGCTCCGGCTCGATCAGCCAGACGAGCGGCGCGCGCGCCAGGACCCGCGGCCCGCACCAGCGCCCCACCAGGAAGAGCAGGAGGTCGCCCACGAAGATCCCGACGAAGCAGGCGCCGGCCGCCAGCGGGAAGGAGAGCACGTCGCGCGCGACCAGCGCCCCGGCCGCGAGGCACGTCAGGTCCTCGCTGACCAGGGTGGCCGCCGCCAGGGCCAGGGCCAGACGCGTCGCGCCGGCGCCGTCCTGGGCCAGCCCGCCGAGCCAGCCCTCGAGCGTCGCTCCGTCCGGCGCCGCCAGCAGCGCCAGCAGCACGGCCCCGCCCAGGAGCAGCGGGAAGGCCAGGCGTGCGGCCCTCATCCGGCGCGCTCCAGCGCGAGCCACGGACCGAACGCGGCCGTGCAGGGCGGACCGTCGGCGTAGCGCAGCGCGACCGCGCGCGCGTCGACGCGCACCTGGCTGGCGCTGACCGTGGCCGCGTCGGCGCGGTGCATGCAGGGCGACCAGGGCCCGCGCTCGGGCTCGTGGCTGGCGTGGAAGCGCTCGTGCAGCGCGCGGCTCGGCCCGGGCTGGTCCGCCAGCAGGCGCCCCCAGACGCGCTCGCGCTCCGCCTGCGCGCGCCCGCGGTCGAGCGAGGAGCTGCACAGCGGCGCGCGCGGCTCGAGCGCGGCCAGCGCGCGCCCGTCCCAGGCGCGCGCGCGCGGCGCACGCCCCGGCTCGAACAGCGCCAGCGTGAAGCCGCGGTAGCGCGCCAGGTCCTCCTGCGCCAGCCGTGCCAGCGCCGCGGCGCCGTCGCGCGCGTCCAGCAGTCCCTGCACGAGCAGCCCGCGGCTGCGCGCCCCGGCCAGGCCCTCGCGCGCGTCCCAGGCGTTGAGCAGCGCCAGCCCCAGGCCGTGCTCGTTCACGCCCAGCCACGTGCCGCCCGCGTCGGCGTCACGCGGCGCGAGCACGCGCACCCCCCCCAGCTCGAGCCGCTCGGGCGGGCGCGCCGTCCCGCGCTGCACGGACTCGTCCCGGTTGAAGAAGAGCTCGTAGCCGTCCGCGTGGATCAGCCAGCTCGCGGTGCACACGCCGCGCGCTCCTCCTGCCAGTGCGCGAGCGTGGAGGGCGCCACGCCGAAGCCCGCCTCGGGCTCGAGCCCGCGCGCGCGCAGCAAGACGGCGATCAGGGCGTAGTGGTGGACGGTGTGGCTGAGCAGCGTGCCCAGCTCGCGGGCCACGCTGGAGCGCTGCCAGTCCGGCCCGCACAGGCAGGCCTCGGAGCGCACCTCGAGCGCGCGCCCGCGCTCGAGCGGGCCCAGCGCGCGCAGGCCCTGGACCAGGCGCAGCAGCTCGGCCCGCGCGCGCTCGGGGTCGCGCTCGGCGCGCTCGTCGCGCTCGCGCCGGTCGTAGTCGATGCGGCCGGTCTCGAGGTCGCGCAGGAAGGCGCGCACGAAGTCGGCCACGTGGCGCAGGTGCGCGCCGACGCCGCCGCCGGGCGCCAGGGGCGAGGCCAGCGCGAAGACCTCGGACGGGAGGCGCGGCGCCAGCTCGGCGCCCTGCTCGAGCAGCGCGCACAGGGGGGCGATCAGGGCACGGCTATCAGGCATGGCGAGGAGGGGGGTCGCAGGCTCTCGACGACCGCGCGGCGCAGGCGCAGGGCCAGCTCCTTGCGGTCGGTGGCGCGGAGCGGCTCCGCGCCGAAGACGATGGAGGCCTCCACGCCCGGCAGGGCGAGCAGGCCGAGGAGATGGGATCCGAAGGTCATGTCGCCCCACCAGCACACGACCTCGCTGGCCGGGCGCTCGCCCGGCGCGGTCGCGTACTGCAGGGCCGCGAAGTGCACGGGCAGGCCGAGGGCGACGGCCGGCTCGAGGAGCGCCGGGCGGAAGGCCAGCACGTCCGCCCCGGAGGTGCTCGTGCCTTCCGGGAAGATCACCAGCGCCTGTCCGCGCGCGAGGCGCGCCGCGAGCACCTCGTTCACGCCGGCCAGGGTGCGCTTGCGCTCGCGCTCGAGGAACACCGTGCCCATGGCGCGCGCCAGGAAGCCGATCACCGGCCAGCGCGCGACCTCGGCCTTGGAGACGAAGGTGCACGGGAACAGCGCGGCCAGCACCAGGATGTCGAGGTAGGAGAGGTGGTTCGAGACCAGCAGGGTCCCGCCGCGCGGCGGCGTGCCGCACACCTGCAGGCGCACGCCGAGCAGCGCGCACATCCCGCGCGACCACAGGTGCTGCACGCGCGCGCGCGAGCTCGCCAGACGCCCGACCAGGGCCGCCGGCAGGGCCACGACCAGCCACAGGGCGAAGCAGGCGGCCGACCAGGGCACCAGCACGAGCAAGCGGAGCAGGACGCGCGCGGACCTCATTCGGCGATCTCCTCCGGCGAGCCCAGGAAACCCGTGAAGAACAGGCGCCACAGGCGCAGCGGCAGCGCGCGCGCGTCGAACACCACCAGCCAGTCGATCGTCTTGAACTCGCGATCGAGGGCCGGGCCCGAGACGACCTTCGCGCCGTAGCGCAGGTAGGTCCCGAACAGCTTGGGCAGCTCGACCGCGGGCTCGGGACCGGGTCCGGCCGCGCAGGCCAGCGCCGGGTGGGGCGCGACGCGGTAGCGCGCGTGCAGGTGTCCCTCGCGCTCGAGCCAGTGATGCAGGACCAGCCCCTGGCGCGGGTCCTGGCTGGTCAGCGAGCAGCAGCCGAACAGGTAGCGCTTCTTGCTCCACGAGAGGTAGGCGGCGAGGCCGCGCCACAGCGCGAAGAGCGCCGTGCCATGGCGGTGCTCGCGCGCGATGCAGGCGCGGCCCAGCTCGACCCCCTTCTCCACGATCGGGGCCAGCGGAGCGAGGTCGAACTCGCCCGCGCAGTAGAGCCCGGCCCCCGCGCGCGCCTGCTCGGCCGTCTGCAGACGGTAGGTGCCGACGACCTCGTCGCGCGCGGCATCCACCAGCAGGAGGTGGTGGCAGCCCTCGTCGAAGCGGTCGCGGTCGAGCCCGGTGCCCCAGGACTCCGCCAGGCCCTCGCCCAGCTCGCGGTTGAAGACCTCGAAGCGCAGGCGCAGGACGCGCTCGAGGTCGGCCTCGTCGGCGGCGAAGCGCACGACGTAGGGGCCCTCGCGCAGCGGCGCCAGGCCCTCGGGCCGGAGGACCGGCCGGGCCAGGCGCGGGGCGGGCACGCCGGGGGGCGCTCCGGAGCTCATTCGAGCCTCCGGTACGTGGCGGGGTCGGCCCGCAGGACGAGATCCTCGCCGCGCTGGCGCAGCTCGCCTTCGATCGCGACCGGCTCGGCCACGAACTCCAGCACCTCCGGACCCAGGGCGCCGCCGTCGGCCGCCAGGAGCCAGAAGTAGCTCGCGCGCCCGGCCGCGTCGCGCACGCACAGGACCGGCGGGATGCCGCCCGAGATGCAGCGCACGGCGCAGGCCCGGTGCGGCTTCAGCTCGCCCGGGTTCATGACCCCGAAGAAGCACTTGCTGTCGACGATCTCGCCCCGCAGCGTCCGGCGCCCGAGCGCGACCTCCTCCGGAGCGGGCACCGGCGGCTCCTCCTGCGCGCGCAGGGAACCCGGGACGAGCTCGGCCACCGTCACCCCGTCCCGGTGCGCCAGGGTCGCGCGCAGGCGCACGCGTCGGCCGTCCAGGCCGGCCACCAGGTCGTCCGCGCCGTGCTTCCAGGGGGCCACCAGGGGGAAGCTGGAGACGGCAGCCTGACCGTCCGCGCGCCCCGGGCGCGGGACCAGGAGGCGCGGGTGGGGAAGGGCGGCAAGCGTCCCGGCCATTTCGACCGGCGCACCATACTCGAAACGCACGGCGGGGCGAAGCTGGTGCAGGCAGGGCAGGCCGGCGGCGCACAGCACGAGCACGAAAAACAGCGCAACGACGCGATTAATCACGGCTCGCGCGAGGCGCGGCGGGGCCCCGGGCAGGTAGCCGACGTAGAACTCCTCGTCCGCCCGGCTCACGGTGCACCTCGTGGGTCCACGCGCGGGAGCCGGGCCGGCTCGAGGCGCGTCCCGGCCGGCTGCGCGCGGGCCTCGACCTCGACACGCCCACCGACCAGGCGCACACGGTAGGTCGGGACCCGCTCGGTGAAGGGCGGCGGCGAGCAGCCGTCCTCGGGCCGGTACTGGTAGCCGTGCCAGGGACAGGTCACGCAGCCGTCGATCACGCGGCCCTCGCCGAGCGGCCCGTTCTGGTGCTGGCACACGTTCGAGAGCGCCGAGACGCAGCCGTCGTGGCGGAACACGGCCACGCGCTCGCCCGCGACCGAGACCACGCGCGCGCGCCCCTCGGGGATCGCCTCGGCCGGACCGGCGTCGACCCAGCCGTCGCGCGCCGGGAGGTCGCGATCGCGCGCGCGCTCGCGCCAGCCGGCCACGAGGTGGAGCCCGACGACCCAGGTGACGCCGAGCGCGAGCAGCGCGACGAGGCGCGGGTCGCGCTCGGCCTGCAGCGTGCCGAGCGCCACGTGGCCGACCAGCAGCGCGTAGGCGAGGTACACGAGCATGTGCAGCGCCTTCCAGGCGCGCGCCGAGAGGTTCGCGAGCCAGAAGTCGTGGCTCGTGGCCGCCATCAGGAACAGGATCGCGAGCGCCCCGAGCCCGAGCACCTCGAAGGGGAAGTCCGGCAGGCTCCCGTAGCGGCGGTTGGCGGTCAGGACGCTGACCAGCGGGTGCTCGTCGCCGAAGGCGTGGAACTGCACCACCGCGAAGGTCGCGTGGGCCAGCCCGACCAGGAACATCGCCACGCCGAGGTGGCGGCGGTTGTAGAGCAGCGGCAGGAAGCGCCGGTCGAGGCGCGCCAGCGGGCCGATCGAGAGGATCACGTGCAGCATCAGGAACGCGAGCGTCCCCAGGCCGCGGATCAGCAGGGTCTCCAGGGTCGCACCCTCGACGTCGCGCACGAACCCCAGGCCGACGAACAGCGTCAGGTAGAGGCCGATGCCGGCCCCGATCGCCGCGTCGTAGCGCCGCTTCTGGCGGTTCCAGCCCACGGCCCGGTAGCCGACGCTCATTCGCGGTCCCCCGGGCCCGACGGATCCACGAAGGCACGCGCCTCGATCAGGCTGTAGAAGATCGCCTCCTTGCCCGGCGGCGGCGTGAGCTCGTGCGCGCGCGAGTACAGGGTGCCGACGAGCTGCGCACCCTCCGGCAAGGCGCCGGCGCGCGCCGGCGCGTCCACCCAGTACACCAGCCAGTCCTCGACCGCCCACGGGCGCGGCACGACCGGCCGGTACTCGTCCGGCAGCTCCTGCGCAGGCGGCGCGTGCCGCCCGCGCACGGCGGCGACGACGAGGGCCGGCAGCGCCAGGGCGAGCACGGGGAAGGCCCCGCGGTGGAGGACGCGCAGCGGGCGGATCACGCGTTCCCGTTCCGGCCCCGCACGAGGCGCACGAGCAAGAGCGGCCACAGCGCCGCACACCCCGGGACGATCAGGAAGCGGAAGCCCCACGTGCCGCCATGGGCCGCCGGATCGACCCGCTCGACCCCGCGCAGGACGAAGGCCAGGCCGAACAGCAGCCCGAGCGCGAGATAGGCCTCCAGCGCGAGCACCAGGATGCGGGCGAGCTCCATGCGTTCCTCCCGAGGCGCGCGCAGGATACCAGGACGGGCCCTGGCCTCCGGGAGCGCCGGGTTCGATGCCCCGCCCGGCGCGCGGTTTCAGCGCAGGTGTCCGCGCTCCTCCAGCACGCCCCGCAGGCTCGTGAAGCGGAACTCCGCCAGCAGGGCCTCGAGGCGCGGCAAGGTGCGCTGCAGGTTCAGGTAGTGCCGGAAGCGCGCCAGCGGCGCGGCCGCGACGCGCGGCTGGTCCGGGTCGAACTCCCAGGGGTGCAGGTACAGCGCGGCCGGGCGGTCGCGCCGCTCCAGGGCCGCCAGCGCGCGGCGCGTGAGCGCCAGCGGCAGGAGCCGGAAGTAGCCGCCGCCCCCCACCGGCAGGTTGCGGCCCAGGAACGGCAGGGTCGCGACCGGGAACTCGACCACCGGACCGGCCGGGCTCGTGACCACGCTGATGCCCGGCTCGAAGTCGGGCACGCCGTAGACCGGATGGTGCACGGGGTGGACCGAGGAGTCGTAGCGGTAGCCGCGGCGCGCCAGCACCTCGAAGGCCCACCAGGTGGCGCGCGTCAGCGTGAAGGTCGAGGCGCGAAAGCCCAGCGGGCGCGGCGCGCCGGCGGCGGCCAGGGCCCGCTCGGTGCGCGCCAGGTCCTCCTCCAGGCCGGCCGCGTCCATGCGCGAGAGGAACTCGTGCTGGTAGCCGTGGCTCGCGACCTCGTGGCCCGCCGCCAGGCAGGCGCGCACGACGTCCGGGCGGCGCTCGGCGATCCAGCCCAGGAAGAAGACCGTCGCCTGGGCGCCGTGACGCGCCAGGGCGTCCAGGATCGCGCGCATGCCGTGGTCGAGGCGCGAGGGGATCTCCTCCCAGCGCTCGCGCGGGAAGTGCGGCGCCAGGTTGGCGACCTGGAAGTACTCCTCGACGTCGAAGGAGAGCGCGTGCCTCACGCCGCCAGGCCCTCCACGGCGGCCACCACGCGGCGCGCGTTGCCGGTCCAGGTCAGGTCGAGGGCCTCGAGGCGCGCGCGCGCGGCCGCGCCGAGGCGCGCGCGCAGCGCGGCGTCGCCCGCCAGCCGCACCAGGGCCGCGCGCAGGGCCGCGGCCTCGCCCGGTGGGACGAGCAGGGCGTCGCGCTCGGGCTCCAGCACCTCGCGCAGGTTGGGCTGGTCGGGCGCGACCACGGCGCGCGCCGCGGCCATGTACTCGAACAGCTTCAGGGGCGAGGCGTAGGCGTTGATCGCCGGCACCAGGGCCACGTCGAAGGCCGGGAGCAGCGCCGGGATCTCGGCGTGCGGCCGCGGCGCGGCGAAGTGCACGCGCGCGGCCACGCCCAGCTCGGCCGCGCGGCGCTCGAGCCCGGCGCGCGCCGGCCCCTCCCCCACGAGGACCAGCCGCGCCGCGGCGAGCTCGGGCGCGCCCAGGGCCTCGAGCACGAGGTCCAGGCGGTGCCAGTCGCGGTAGTAGCCGACGAAGCCGAGCACGAGCCCCCCGGGCGCGAGCCCGAGCGCGGCGCGCGCGGCCGCGGCCGAGCCCTGCGCGTAGGCCCCGAGCTCGACCCCGTTCTGGGTCACGAGCACGCGCTCGCGCGCGACGCCGGCGGACACCAGCATGTCGCGCAGCACGCCCGTGACGGCGCACACCAGCGTCGCCGAGCGGAAGATCTGCGTCTCGACGCGCCGCGCGAGCGCGGGGAACGCGAGCCCGCGCGTGCGCTCCAGCTCGAGCACGAGCGGCGAGTTCACCTCGAGCACGAGCGGCAGGCGCAGCGTCCGCGCGGCGCGCACGCCGCCGGTGTTGCCGAAGGCGTAGCGCTCGTACAGGAAGCGCGGCTCGAACTCGAGCCCCGCGCGCACCAGCCGTCCGCGCGCGACCTGGCCGTAGGCGTACTCGGCCAGCTCCCGCGCGAAGCGCGGGGCGCGCGCGAGCAGCCCCAGCCCGCCGGCGCGGCCGCGGCCCGCGGGCGCGGGCGGCCCCGTGCGCGGCACGAGCGCGACCTCGCGCACCTCGTGGCCGAGGCCGCGGAAGGCCCCGATCATGGCGCGGATGTGCACCGCCTGGCCGTCCTCGGCCTGCGTGCGGTGGTGGTAGAGGATCCTCACGGCTCGGCCCTCCGCTCGGCAGCCTGCTCGTCCGCGATCGCCGCCGCGAGGCAGGCCTCGAGCTCCGCCAGGCTGGCCGCCCAGCGCAGGTGCGCGACCGAGGCCGCCAGGCGCTCGGGGTCGTGGCCGCCGTCGAGGATCCGGCGCATCTGGGTGGCGAGCGCCGCGGGGTCGCGTGTGCGCCCCAGCAGCTCCGGCGCGAGCTCACCCAGCAGCTCGCGCGTGCCACCGGCGTCCGTGGCGAGCACGGGCCGGCCCGCCGCCAGGGCCTCGAGCACGACGTTCGGCCGCCCCTCGCGCCGGCTCGTCAGGAGCAGGAGGTCGCAGGCCGCGTACCAGCGCGCCAGCTCCTCCGGCGCGACCTCGCTCCGCAGCGAGACGCGCGGCGCGAGCCCGCGCGCGCGCACCGCGGCCGCCAGGGCCGGGCCCAGCGGCCCGCGCCCGAGGAACACGAGCCGGTCCGCGCTCTCCGCCGCGCGCGCGAAGACCTCCAGGGCCAGCAGCGGGTCCTTGCGCTCGATCCAGTGCCCGACCACCAGCACGAGCCGCCCCTCGGCCGAGAGATCCAGGGCCGCGCGCGCCTCGGCCCGCGGCCGCGGGTGGAAGAGCTCCGGATCCACGCCGTTCGGCACCAGGCGCCCGTGCCCCGCCTTGGCCCCCAGGCGATCCATGTGCGCCAGGAGGTCGCGCGAGACCGCGCACCAGTGCCCGGCGGCACGCAGCGCATGGGCCAGCTCGTCCGCCAGGGCCGGCTCCTCGGCCACCGCCAGCACGTCGCTGCCGCGCCCGGAGACGACGCACGGCAGGCGCCGCGCGCGCAGGCCGGCCACGGCCGCCGCCGCCGGCCAGGCGTAATCGAGCACGACGGCATCGGGCCGCGCGCGCCGGTCGAGGGCCTCCAGGGCGGCGCGCGCGAAGGCCACGGCGTTGCCGCGCGCCCGGCCGGGCCAGTGCAGGTAGCGCGGCCGCTCGACCTCGATCCCGCCGCGCGTCTCGCGCCGCGGCACCTTCGCCAGGGCGCGCCAGCGCGCCAGCGGCAGGAGCCGGCTCGCGCGCGGCAGGGGCTGGAGCACGTGAACCGCGTGGCCGCGCGCGCGCATGCCGAGCCAGCGGCGCTCGGCGAAGACGCCCTCGAGCGGATGCACGGCCGAGGGATAGAGCGAGGTCACGACCTCGATCCTCATGCCGCCATCCCGCGCACCGCGTGGGCACGGCGCCAGTGCTCGAGCACGAGCAGGCTCCACAGGAGCCGGTCGTGGTTGCGCCGCCCGGAGTCGTGCTCGGCCGCCAGGGCCGCCAGGCGCTCCGCCCGGAACCACTCGCGCGGCAGCTCGGCCAGGGCCGCGCGCAGCGGCTCGCGCAAGGGGCCGCGCAGCCAGCTCGCGAGCGGCGTGTCGAAGCCGCGCTTGGTGCCGTCCAGCACCTCGCCCGGGATGCGTGCGCGCAGGGCCTCGCGCAGGGCGTGCTTGCCGCGCCCGCCACGCACCTTCTCGCCGGCCGGCAGGTTCGCGAAGCGCTCGACGAAGCGGTGGTCGAGCAGCGGCACGCGCACCTCGAGCGAGACCGCCATCGAGGCGCGGTCGGCCTTGGCCAGGATCTGGTCCGGCAGGTAGGTGTGGAAGTCGGCGTACTGGGCGCGGTAGAGCGGGTCGTCGACCTCGGGGGCCGCGTAGTGGCGCGCGAACTCCTCGAAGGGGTCGTGCTCCGCCAGGCGCGCCGCCAGGTCGCCGGAGAGGAGCGCGAGGGCCTCGGTGCGCTCGATGCGCGTCACGCTGCGCCAGTAGGCGCGCGCCGGGTCGTCGCCGACGTTGGCCAGGAAGGTGCGCCCGCGCAGGACGCGCGGGGCCCACTCGAGACGCGGGTAGACGCGCCCCAGCGCGCGCGCGGCCGAGCGGCCCGGCGCGCCCAGGGCCGCGCGCACGCGGTGCTCGGCCGCGTCGTGCACGTAGCGCCGGTAGCCGGCGAAGGTCTCGTCGCCGCCGTCGCCCGAGAGCGCCACCGTGACGTGCTCGCGCGCCACCTTGGAGACCAGGTAGGTCGGCACGGTCGAGGGGTCCGCCAGGGGCTCGTCGAAGAACCAGGGCAGCGTCGCCACGGCCAGCTCGGGCTCGGGCGCCAGCACGCGCGTGTGGTGCACGGCGCCCAGGCGCGCGGCCGTGCGCCGCGCCAGGTCGAGCTCGTCGTGCGAGCGCTCGCGGAAGCCGACCGAGCACAGGACCAGCGGCCCGGCCTCGGCGCGGCGCATGCTGGTGGCCACCGCCGTGCTGTCGATCCCGCCCGAGAGGAATGCGCCCAGCGGCACGTCGCTGACCAGCTCGTCGGCCACGCAGCGGTCGAGCCACTCCAGGATCTCCTCGGCCGGAGCCGGCTCGCGCAGCGTGCGCGGCAGGTCCCAGTAGCGCCGCTCGCGCACGACGCGCCCGTCCTCGACCACGAGATAGGTTCCCGGCCGCAGACGGCGCATGCCGGCCCACGCGGCCTCGCTGCCGCCGACGTAGCCCTGCACCAGGTAGTCGAGCAGCGCGGCCGGGCGCAGCTCGCGCGCCAGGCCGCCGCCGGCCAGCAGGGCCTTGGGCTCGCTCCCGAACAGGAAGCCGCGTGGCGTCTCGGCGAAGTAGAGCGGCTTGACGCCCAGCGGATCGCGCGCGAGGAACAGGCGCTCGCGCCCCGCTCTACGGTCGAGCAGGGCGAAGGCGAACATGCCCACCAGGCGCGTCAGGGCGGCCTCACCGTGCTCCTCGTAGAGGTGCACGAGCACCTCGGCGTCCGAGCCGGTGCGGAACTCGTGCCCGCGCTCTTGCAGCTCGGCGCGCAGCGCGCGGAAGTTGTAGAGCTCGCCGTTCATCACCACGGCCACGTCGCGCGCCTCGTTGAAGAGCGGCTGGCGGCCGCCGGCCGGGTCGATGATCGCCAGGCGCCGGAAGCCGAGGCCGCTCGCGCCGGCCACGTGCAGCGTGCGGTCGTCCGGTCCGCGGTGCGCCAGGGCGTCGGTCATGGCGGCGAGCTCGGCCTCGTCGACGCGCGCGCCGCGGCGCGCCTGGAGCCCGGCGATGCCACACATCGGCTAGCCGCCTCCCACCAGGGCCGTGCGCGCCCGGCGCGCGAAGCCCGGCCGCTCGACCAGCTCCAGCTCGCCGCGGCTGCCCTCCGTGCGCTGCACGCCGGCCAGCTCCTGGTCCATCTCGCGCCGCGCGATCACGCCGAAGCAGATCACCAGCGCGACCCAGTGGTAGAAGAGGTCGAAGTGGGCCCGGTTCAGGAAGGCCGAGCCGACCACGAAGGCCGCCAGGCCGGCCTCGAACATGGTCGCGTAGTTGATGATCCAGGAGGTGTGGTAGCGCCGCTTGGCCTCGGCCCGGATGCGCCAGCAGGTCACGAAGGTCCCCAGGATCAGCGCGAAGTAGAGCAGCAGCGCGATCGTGCCGCACTCGGCCCAGATCTGGAAGTAGGACGAGTGCGCCACGATCACCTCGCCCACCGGGCCCTTGGCGTACTTGACGAAGTGCGCGCGGAACTTGTTCATGCCCACGCCCAGCACCGGGTGGTCGAGGGCCATGCGCGTGGCGATGCCCCAGGCCAGCAGGCGGCTGTGGGCCGAGCCCTCCTTGGTCGGCTCGAGGATCGTCTTCAGGCGCTCGGCGAAGTCCTGCGGCAGCGCCAGCAGGCCCGCGATCGCCACCAGGACCCCCACCAGGATGCCCTGCATGCGGTTGCGCGAGCGCCACACCAGCATCCCGATCGCGGCCGAGACCGACAGGAAGCCCCCGCGCGAGCGCGTCAGCGCCACCGTGATCACGGTCAGCGGCACCGAGAGCCAGAAGACCTTGCGGATCTCCGGGCGGCGCTCGGTCCAGCCGAGGTGGAACAGCATCGGCACGGCCATCGACAGCGCCAGCGAAAAGTCGTTGTTGTCCGCCAGCATCCCGCCCGGCCCGCGGATGATCGCCTGGCCGCCGTTCGCCAGGCCCATGAGCCCCGACTTCACGCCGAAGAAGCCGAAGGAGAGCGCGATCACCCACAGGATCGCGCGCAGGCGTTCCTTCGAGTCCACGATCGCGGTCGTGAACAGCGCCACGGCGATGATCTTGATGTACTCGAGGTAGCGGTCGAGCTGGCGCGTGTGGGGCGGGTCCGAGAGCGCGATCCCGGCCCCGAGCAGGCCGATCAGCACGAACATCACGTAGCAGCGCCAGTCCTGGCGGAACCAGCGCTTGCGCTCGCGCGCGACCAGGAACCCGGCGAACGTGACGATGGCCACGTAGTAGGACCAGCGCATCGTCTTCGCGAAGCCCCAGGTCAGGTCCTGCACGCGCATGTAGGCGAGCCAGGAGAACACCGCCAGCCCGACGAACGGCTTGCGGTAGCAGACCGGCATCAGGCCGAAGAGCAGCAGCGTGAGGATCAGGTCGCGCACGGCGCGCGCCTCACCTGAGCGAGGAGCGCAGCCGCTCGATCGCGTCCTGGAGCTCGAGCGGCAGGCGCTCGGGCGATTCGTGCCACAGCCACGTGATCCAGGCGATCGTGCCCACGATCACGGCCGTCGACAGGCCCCCCACCGCGCGCGCGAGCTGCACGCGCCGCCGCTCGCGGCGCGTGACGATCGTGTCGATCGCCCCCAGGACCGGCACGGTCATGACCGCGGCCAGGTCGCCCACGCTGCGGTAGCAGCTGCGCAGGTACTCCGAGCCCAGCGCCAGGGCCACGCCCATGGCCAGGCCGGCGAAGATCGAGAAGGCCGAGACGAGCAGCGGGTCGGGGGTGGCCTTGGCGGTCGAGGGCACGGGCGGCTGGGCCAGGCGCCAGGGCGGCGGCGCGGAGTCCAGCATCTGCAGCGACTTGTCGCTGTTGTTCCACTGACGGCGGGTCTCGTCCAGGAGCGAGCGCGCCTCGTCGCGCTGGGCCTTCAGGTCCTCCAGGGACTGGTAGGCCGCCGTGCGCGTGCGCGTCTCGGTCTCGAGCTCGCCCACGCGCGCCGTGAGCTGGTCGCGCTGGGCCTCCAGGGTCGCCACCGCGTCCTCGCGCTGGCGTTTGGCGAGCTCGTACTCGGCCACGCGCGGGTTCTCCTCGACCACCCAGCGCTCGAGCGCCTCCGGATCGCGGCTCTCGAGCTCGGCGATCTCCTGCTCGAGCTTGTCCAGCTTCGGCTTGAGGCGCTTGTAGGTCGAGTTGCTCGGGCGCAGGGCGGCGAGCTGCTCGACCAGTTCCTCGCGCTGCTCGCGCAGCTGCGTGAGCTCGCTCTCGGGATCGTCGACCGGCAGCGCCTCGCGGCGCGAGAGCTCCGGCGGCTCCTCGCGCAGGCGCTTCTCGGCCTGCTCCAGCTCGAACTGCGCGGTCTTCAGGCGCAGCTCGACGTCCGACAGCTCGGACTTGGTGCGGTCCAGGGCCCGGAAGGTCCAGTCGCCGGTCTCGGGGCGGCGCGGGTCGTTGCCGGAGGCGGTCGGATCGAGGCCCAGGCTCTTGAGCTGGTTGTAGTAGCGGTCCTCCCTGTCCTTCAGGTCCTTGTCCTGCGCGTCCATGATCTCGCGCAGCTTCAGGCCCTCAGAGATCAACGTGCTGCGGTCGGTCTCCTTCATCCAGTTGAGCCAGGAGAGGACCAGCTCGTGCAGGAAGGCCGAGGCGCGCTCCTTGTCCTCGTCCGAGTAGCTGGCGTCGACGAAGATCGTGCCGTTCTTCGGATCGCGGTTGGTCGGCTGCGCACTGAGGTTCTTGCTCAGGATGCGCTCGCGGATGAACTGGGCCCGCTCGGCCTCGCTGGATAGCGCGAAGTACTCGGGCCAGCGAGCCTGGCTGGCCTCGATCACCTCCTTGACGCGCGCGAAGTGCACCAGGTGCTCGGAGGCCGAGGTGGCCTCGCGGCGCACGGCGGTCTCCTGCGGGTTCTTCAGGCGGTAGTCGAACTCGATGCGCGTGCGGTCGCTGATCTCGATGCGCGTCGTGACCCGGTAGCGCTTGGGCACGATCACGGCGAAGGCGATGCCGATCGTCCACACCAGACAGGCCGGGACCAGGATCTGGTAGCGCCGCCGGCGCAGGGCGCGCAGGAGGTCGAGGATCTGGTTGGGACCCTGGGCAGCCATGCGCTCAGAAGTTGAAGTTCTGGTTCCTCCGGCCGCGGAAGAAGATCTCCGGGTCGTCGATGGCGAAGATCGTCAGCCAGAAGGTGCGCAGGACCGAGGTGATCGGCACGAAGAGGCCGGAGAGGAAGTCCGCGAACGACTGCAGCAACGTCGGCGGCACGTAGACGATGTCGTACTCGTGCACCTGGATGTTGTAGGCCGAGTCGCCCGACTCCCACAGCTCGGAGAGGTCGGCCGTGATCACGATCGGGTCGCGCGGGTCGGGGCGGATCAGGCGCACGCGCCCCACGTTGGCGCCGAAGCTGGTCGGGTTGGCCAGCATCACGGCCTCGAACAGGGTGATGTCGCCGGTGTAGGGGAACGGCCCGGCGCGCCCGACCTGCCCCATCACGTAGTAGACCTTCTTCCCGCCCGTCCGGATGTTGACCTTGACGTCCGTGTCGACGTAGTAGGCCGAGAGCTTCTGGGTCAGGTAGCTCTCCAGCTCGCTGCGCGTGAACCCCGCCACGTACACCGAGCCGGCCTCCGGCACCAGGATCGTGCCGTCGATGTCGACCACCTGCGTCCCCTTCACGTCGGGGTTGAAGGCGTCGAAGAACTGGATCGTGTCGCCGATCGAGACGTAGTTCTGGTCCTGGGCCTGCCCGTGGTAGCGCTTGCCGAACCCGGCCTGGTTCAGGTACTGGAGGATGCGCTTGTCGTCGAGGGTGGCCGAGCAGCCCGCCAGGGCGCCGGCGAGCCAGACGAGCAGCAGCACCCGGAGGGCCGGTCGCGGGCGGACGGTCGGGGGGGGCATGGAGGAAAGGACTGCGGGGTCCCGGCGCGAGGGCGGGACTGGACTATCGACTGCCCCGGGCGAACGGTTGAACCGGGGCCGGGGCCCGTGGGTTCCGGGCCGAGGGGCCGGAGAGGACGCATGGGCAGCGGCCCCGAGGGGCGCGCCACGAGCTCTCATCGCGAGCCGAGCGCCCGCGATGCTGTCGGAGGGGCGCGCGAGGGGCGCACGCCAGGGACGAACCAGGGGGCCCGGCAAGAGGCCGCGGCCCTGGGCGGCGGCATCTCTGCTCGGCCGCTCAGCGCCCATACTGCTGGGCGTAGTACTCACGATAGGCTCCGCTGCGCACGCGCCCGAGCCAGGCGGCGTGGGCCTGGTACCACTGGATGGTGCGCGGCAACGCGGTCTCGAAGCGATGGCGCGGCTCCCAGCCCAGCTCGCGGCGGATCTTGTCGGCGTCGATCGCGTAGCGGCGGTCGTGCCCGGGGCGGTCCTTGACGAAGCGGATCAGGCTCTCGGGCTTGCCCAGGGTGGAGAGGATCAGGCGCACGATGGCCAGGTTCGGGAACTCGTTGTTGCCGCCGATGTTGTAGACCTCGCCGGGCCGCCCGCGCTCGAGCACTGCCAGCAAGGCTTCGCAGTGGTCCTCGACGTACAGCCAGTCGCGCACGTTCTGGCCGTCGCCGTAGACCGGTAGCTCGCGGTCCTCGCTGGCGTTGGCGATCATCAGCGGGATGAGCTTCTCCGGGAACTGGTAGGGCCCGTAGTTGTTCGAGCAGCGCGTGATCAGCCCGGGGAATCCGTGCGTGTGGAAGGCCGCGCGCACGAGCAGGTCGCTGGCGGCCTTGCTGGCCGAGTAGGGCGAGTTCGGGGCCAGCGGCGTCTCCTCGGTGAACTTCCCGCTCGCGCCCAGGGAGCCGTAGACCTCGTCGGTCGAGACGTGCAGGAAGCGCTCGACTCCGCGCGCGCGGGCCTCGTCCAGCAGCACCTGCGTGCCGAGCACGTTCGTGCTCACGAAGGGCAACCCGGACTGGATCGAGCGGTCGACGTGGCTCTCCGCCGCGAAGTGCACGAGCGCGACCGGCCCACGACAGGCCGCGAAGGCGCGCGCCACGTCGGCCGGCGCCTGGATGTCGCCATGCACGAAGGCGTAGCGCGGGTCCTTCTCGACCGCCGCCAGGTTCTCCAGGTTGCCGGCGTAGGTCAGCGCGTCGAGGTTGACCACCTGCCACTCGGGACGCTGGCGCAGGACGAGTTCGACGAAGTTGCTGCCGATGAAGCCGGCGCCGCCGGTGACCAGGAGCGAGCGTTTCGTCATGGGTCGCGGTGCCGCCGCGTCAGCGGGTCGGGGCCGGGGCCAGCAGCCCCTCGTGGGCCAGGAAGGTGCTCAGGGCCTCGCGCCAGGGCGCGAGCGGGCGCCCGCGCAGGGCCGCGAGGCGCGCGCAGTCGAGCACGCTGTAGGCGGGCCGGTGGGCCGGACGTGGGAACTCGGCCGTCGAGCAGGGCTGGATCGGCGTGCGCTTGCCGCACAGCGCGAGGGTCGCGGCCGCGAAGTCGTACCAGCTCGCCTGGCCCTCGCAGGCGGCGTGGAAGAGGCCCGTGGCGCGCGCGCCCAGCACGTCCCACAGCGCCGGGGCGAGCTCGAGCGTCGAGGTCGGCGAGCCGACCTGGTCGTCGACCACGCGCAGCTCCGGCTTCTGGGCCGCCAGGGTCAGGATCGTGCCCGGGAAGTGGCGCCCGCGCGGCCCGTAGAGCCACTGCGTGCGCACGATCGCGGCCCCGCGCGGATGGGCGGCCGCGACGTGCTCCTCGCCGTGCAGCTTGGTGCGCCCGTAGGCCGAGAGCGGGTGCGGCGCGTCGCCCTCGCCGTAGGGCGTGCGCCGGGTGCCGTCGAAGACGAAGTCGGTGCTGACGTGCACCAGCGCGATGCCGCGGCGCGCGCAGGCCGTGGCCAGGAGGCGCGGGACCTCGGCGTTGGCCAGCTCGGCGCGCGCCTCCTCCTCCTCGGCCCTGTCGACCGCCGTGTAGGCCGCGGCGTGGATCACGCCGACCAGCGGAGCGAGCTCGTCCAGGAGGCGCTCGACCGCCGCGGCGCTGGAGAGGTCCACGCCCGGCCGGGCCACGTCCGGGTTCCCGCCCGGGGCCGCGACCAGGTCGGTGCCCACGGCCGTCACGCCACGCGGCGCCGTGAGGAGCAGCTGGCTCCCGAGCATGCCGGCCGCGCCGGTCACGAGCACGCGCCCCCCTCCCGCCGCGGAGAAAGCGTGCGGTGCGCTCATTCCTTGTGGTTCGCCCCGCCCTCGGCGACCAGGTTGGCGGCGCGCAGGAGCGACTCGAAGGTGCCCGCGTCGGTCCACCACCCGTCGAGGATCTCGTAGGTCATCGAGCCGTCGCGGATGTACCAGTTGTTGACGTCGGTGATCTCCAGCTCGCCGCGGTCGGAGGGCTCGAGCGTCTTGATGATCTCGAACACGCGCGCGTCGTAGAGGTAGATCCCGATCACGGCCAGGTTCGACTTCGGGTGCTTGGGCTTCTCCTCGATCGAGAGCACGCGCTCGCCCTTCAGCTCGGCCACGCCGAAGCGCTCCGGATCGTGGACCTCCTTGAGCATGATCTTGGCGCCGCTCTTCTGCTCGCGGAAGTTGCGCACGGCGCGCGTGATGTTCTTCTCGATGAGGTTGTCACCCAGGATCACGCACACCGGCTCGCCGGCGGCCCAGTGCTCGCACAGCCCGAGCGCCTCCGCGATGCCCCCCTCGCCCTTCTGGTAGGTGTAGTTCAGGTGCTTGAGGCCGAAGTCGCTGCCGTTCCCGAGCAGGGACAGGAAGTCGCCGGACTTCTTGCCGCCGGTCACGATCATGATGTCGCGGATCCCGGCGTGGATCAGGGCCTCGATCGGGTAGTAGATCATCGGCCGGTCGAAGACCGGCAGGAGGTGCTTGTTGGTGATCTTGGTCAGCGGGTAGAGCCGCGTGCCCAGGCCGCCGGCGAGGATGACGCCCTTCATTCGTGCTCCGGAGGGTCGGTCCGACCCCGGTGCAACGCGCGCGCCCGGGGCAGGAGGGGGCCGGCTACGGTAGCGACGCGCACCGGGGCCATCAATCGCCCCTAGCCACGGCCCTCGCGCGCGCGGTACCAGGCCACGAAGCGCGCGAGCCCGTCGGCGAGCTCGGTGCGCGGGTCGTAGCCCAGCTCGGCGCGGGCCTTCGAGACGTCGGCGTAGGTCACGAGCACGTCGCCCGGCTGCATCGGCAGGCGCTCGAGCACCGGCTCGACCGCGCAGGCGCGCCCGATGGCGGCCACCAGGTCCGCCAGGGAGATCGTGCGCGACTCCCCCAGGTTGTAGATCGCATAGCCAGCCGCGCGGTCGAGCGCGCGCACGGTTCCGTCGACGATGTCGTCGACGTAGGTGTAGTCGCGGCGCGTGCTGCCGTCGCCGAAGAACGGGATCGGCTGGCGCGCCAGGCACTTCGCCACGAAGGAGTGGATCGCCATCTCGGGCCGCTGGCGCGGGCCGTAGACCGTGAAGAAGCGCAGGCAGGCGACGGGCGTCCCGTAGAGGTGGTGGTGCGTGAAGCACAGGAGCTCGCCCGCGCGCTTGGTGGCGGCGTAGGGCGAGATCGGGCGGTGGATGTCCTCGTCCTCGCGGAAGGGCACGCGCTCGTTGGCCCCGTAGACGCTGGAGGAGGAGGCGAACACGAAGCGCACGCCGGGCCGGCGCTCGAGCTGGCGCAGCAGGATCTGCGTGCCGCGGATGTTCACGTCGGTGTAGAGCAGCGGGTCGCGCAGCGACGGGCGCACGCCGGCCATGGCCGCCAGGTGCAGCACGGCCTCGAAGCGGCCCTCCTCGAACAGGCGCGCCACCAGGGACTCGTCGCGGATGTCGCCCTCGACCAGGCGCGCCCCGCCCAGCAGGGCCGCGTTCTGGCGCTTGATGGCCGGGTCGTAGAAGGAGTTGAAGTTGTCGAGCACGGTGACCTCGTCGCCGCGCGCGAGCAGCCGCTCGCAGCAGTGCGAGCCGATGAAGCCGGCGCCACCCGTGACCAGGACGCGCATCACTCCACCGTGACCGACTTGGCCAGGTTGCGGGGCTTGTCGATGTCGCAGCCGCGCGCCAGCGCCACGTGGTAGGCGAAGAGCTGCAGGGGCACGACGTTGGCGATCGGCGAGAGCCAGGGCGATAGCCCCGGCACGACGATGCGCTCGTCGGCCACGGCCAGGCTCTCCTCGTCGTCGCCCACGCACACGACCGGCCCGCCGCGCGCGCGGATCTGCTCGATGTTCGAGCGCACCTTGCTGGCGACCGAGTCGCGCGCGGCGATCACGAAGGTCGTCATCTGGCGGTCGATCATGGCGATCGGTCCGTGCTTCATCTCCCCCGCCGGGTAGCCCTCGGCGTGCAGGTAGGAGATCTCCTTGAGCTTCAGCGCGCCCTCCAGCGCGATCGGGTAGTTGATCCCGCGCCCGAGGAACAGGAACCCCCGCTGGTCCTTGTGGCGCTCGGCCAGGGCGCGGATGCCGTCCACGACCTCGCGCGCCAGCAGCCGCTCCAGGTTCATGCGCATGCGTCCGAGCTCGCCCAGCAGCGTGCGCGCCTCGGCCTGGGCGAGCGTCCCGCGCGCGCGCCCCAGGCGCACGGCGAAGAGCACGCTCGCCACCAGCATCGCCAGGAAGGCCTTGGTGCTGGCCACGCCGATCTCCGGCCCGGCTTGCAGCAGGATCGCGGCCTCCGACTCGCGCACCATCGTGCTGCCAACCGCGTTGCACAGGGCCGCCTGGCGGCAGCCGAGCGAGCGCGCCAGGCGCAGCGCCGCCAGCGTGTCGGCCGTCTCGCCCGACTGCGAGATGCCGAGGGCCAGCGTGCCGGGCGCCAGGATCGGCTGGCGGTAGCGAAACTCCGAGGCGAAGTCGACGTCCACCGGCACGCGCGCCAGGCCCTCGATCAGGTAGCGCGCCACCAGCCCGGCGTGCAGGGCCGTGCCGCAGGCGCTGATCGCGACGCGCTCGACGCCGCGCAGCGCGTCGTCGCCGAAGAGCTCGCCCTCGAAGCGCACGTCGTCCGCGCCCATGCGCCCGTAGAGCGCGCGCGCGACGACGTCCGGCTGCTCGTGGATCTCCTTGAGCATGAAGTGCTCGAAGCCGCCGCGGTCGGCCGCCTCGGCCTTCCAGTCGACGTGCACGGGCCGGCGCACGAGCGGCGTCCCGTCGCGGTCCGTGACGACCAGCTTGCCCGGGGCCAGCTCGGCCACGTCGCCGTCCTCGAGGAACACGACCTCGCGCGTGTGCGGCACGAGCGCCAGCGGGTCCGAGGCCAGCCAGGCTCCGGCCGCGCTGTGCCCGACGCACAGCGGCGGGCCCTCGCGCGAGACGACCAGCTGGGGGCGCGGCCCACCCGCGAGGACCGCGATGGCGTAGTAGCCGCGCACGCGCCGCAGGGCGCGCCGCACGGCCTCGGCCAGGTCGCCGTCGGTGCCCTCGAGCTCGATCCCGATCCAGTGCGCCAGGCACTCCGTGTCGGTCTGGGAGCGCAGCGGGATCCCGCGCCGCTCCAGCTCGGCCCGCAGCTCGAGGTAGTTCTCGAGGATCCCGTTGTGGACCAGGGCCACGCGCCCCTTCCAGTCGAGGTGCGGGTGCGCGTTCTCGTCGGTGACGGCCCCGTGGGTCGCCCAGCGCGAGTGACCGATGCCGGCCGTGGCCCGCGCGAGCGCGCCGTCGGTCAGCGCGCGCTCCAGCTCCTCGATGCGTCCGGCCTTGCGGCGCACGACCAGCCGTCCCTCCAGCACGACCCCCACGCCGACCGAGTCGTAGCCGCGGTACTCCAGCGTGCGCAGGCCCTCGACCAGCGCCGCGAGGCACGGCTCCCCGCTCAGGTAGGCGCCGACGATCCCGCACATGGGCGTTTCAGCGCGGGAGCGTGGCGAGCAGCGAGAACACGGCCATCGACAGGGCCACGACCGAGCCCATGCGCTCGCGGAAGTACTCGAGCGTGCGCCGCAGGCCCTCGTCGAGCGAGACCTTGGGCTCCCAGCCCAGGACCTTGCGCGCCTTGGAGATGTCCGGCTGGCGCACCTTGGGGTCGTCCTGGGGCAGCGGGCGGTGCACGATCTTGGACTGGGCGCCGGTCAGCTCGCGCACCTTCTCGGCGAACTGCAGGATCGTCATCTCGCTCGGGTTGCCGACGTTCGTCGGCATGACCTCGTCCGAGTGCAGGAGACGCCAGATGCCCTCGACCAGGTCGCTGACGTAGCAGAACGAGCGCGTCTGCGAGCCGTCGCCGAAGACCGTCAGGTCCTCGCCGCGCAGGGCCTGCGACATGAAGGCCGGCAGCGCGCGTCCGTCGTTCAGGCGCATGCGCGGCCCGTAGGTGTTGAAGATGCGCACGATGCGCGTCTCGACGCCGTGGAAGCGGTGGTAGGCCATGGTCATGGCCTCGGCGAAGCGCTTGGCCTCGTCGTAGACCCCGCGCGGGCCGACCGGGTTCACGTTGCCCCAGTAGTCCTCGCGCTGCGGGTGGACCAGCGGGTCGCCGTAGCACTCGCTGGTCGAGGCCAGCAGGAAGCGCGCGCCCTTGGCGTGCGCCAGGCCCAGCGCCTTGTGGGTCCCGAGCGAGCCGACCTTGAGGGTCTGGATCGGCAGCTCCAGGTAGTCGATCGGGCTGGCCGGCGAGGCGAAGTGCATGACCACGTCCAGGCGCCCGGGGACGTGGATGAACTCGGTCACGTCCTGGTTGTGGAAGTGGAAGTCGGCGTCGGCGAACAGGTGCTCGACGTTGCGCAGGTCGCCGGTGATCAGGTTGTCCATGCAGATCACCTCGTAGCCGTCGGCCAGGAAGCGATCGCAGAGGTGGCTGCCGAGGAACCCGGCGCCGCCGGTGATCAGGACACGGGGCTTGGACATGGGACTTCGGGGACGGTCAGCGGGGAGCGTCCGGCGCGGCGGCCGGGGCCCCGGGTGGGACGCTCGCATCGGCAGGAACGCCCGCCGAGCGCACGGAAAGGAGGGAAAAGCGCGCCGAGTCGCCGGCCGCGAGGCGAACGCGCACGCCCAGGCTCGCCAGCTCGCAGGGCGCGCGCGCGCGCAGGAGCAGGCCCTGCGGACTCTCCTCGCGCTCCAGCTCGCCCTCGAACTGGACGCTGAGTCCCGCCGCGCCCTGCAGGCGCTCGGCCGGCAGGGTGCGTGGCGCGGTGCCGGCCGCGAGCCGCGGCAGGTCGACCGACTCGCCGGGACCGAGCTCGAGGCGCTCGCTGCGGTAGGCCAGGGCCGCCAGGCGCTTGGACTGGTTCGTCAGGCGCAGGACCTGGCCCACGTGCTCGAGGAAGAAGGGGCTGGCTGGCTCGCTCGGATCGGGCGTCAGGCGCGCGCCCCCCGGGAGCTGGATCACGTCCTCCGGCGTGAGCACGAGCAGCGCGCGCGTCAGGACCTGGAGGTCCAGGACCGGCTCGTCGGACTCCGGATCCCCCACGCGGGCGCGGCCGTCGTCGAACAGCACGAGCGAGGTCGCGTCCGAGCCCCACAGGACCTCGGCGCGCCCACCGGCGCCGGTGCGCACCTCGGTGCCGGCCGGGATGCGCTGGCGCTTGGCGTAGTAGGGCACGGCCACGTAGCCGCGCTCGCCCGCGCGGCGGATCCAGACCGGGTCGGAGTCGCGCTGCAGCGTGGCGTGGGCCGTGCCCGGCGCCTCCGGCTGGGGCGGGGCCACCTCCGGCGCGAAGAGCGGCCCGGGCAGGCGCTGCGGGTAGGGCGCCGAGCAGCCCGCGAGCGCCAGGAGCACGGCCCACGGCGGGGCGTAGCGCGGGAGGAGGTGGGCGGCCACGGGGTGAGGAACGGTCAGGCGATGCGCGGGTTGCTGGAGAAGTAGCGCTCGACGAAGCCGGTGTCGTGCTCGCCGGCGCGGAAGTCCGAGTGGGTCAGGACCTTGCGGTGCAGGGGGATGACCGTCTTCGGGCCCTGGATCACGAACTCGTCCAGGGCGCGCAGCATGGTCGCGATGGCCGCGCGGCGGTCCGGGCGGTGCGCCAGGAGCTTTCCGATCATCGAGTCGTAGTTCGGCGGGATGGAATAGCCGCTGTAGCAGTGGGAGTCGACGCGCACGCCCGGTCCGCCGGGCGGCACGAAGAGCTCGATCTTGCCAGGCGAGGGCTGGAAGTCCTTGTCGGGGTCCTCGGCGTTGATCCGGCACTGGATCGCGTGGCCCTGGAAGCGCACGTCCTCCTGGCGGAAGCGCAGGCGCTCGCCGCTGGCGGCCAGGAGCTGCTCCTGGATCAGGTCCAGGCCGGTGACGAGCTCGGTCACCGTGTGCTCGACCTGGATGCGCGTGTTGACCTCGATGAAGTAGAAGTTGCCCTTCTTGTCGAGCAGGAACTCGACCGTGCCGGCGTTGTGGTACTTGGCCGCGCGCGCGAGGTCGAGGGCGGCCTTCATCATCGCCTTGCGCGTCTCGGGCGCGAGCGAGGGCGAGGGCGACTCCTCGATCAGCTTCTGGTGGCGGCGCTGGACCGAGCAGTCGCGCTCGCCCAGGGCCACCAGGTTGCCGAAGCGGTCGCCGAGGATCTGGATCTCGACGTGGCGCGGCCCCTCGATCAGCTTCTCGATGTAGACCGTGCCGTTCTTGAAGGCCGCCTCGGCCTCGGCCCGGGCCGAGTGGAAGGCGTTGACCAGCGCGGGGTCGTTCGAGGCCGGGCGCATGCCGCGCCCACCTCCGCCGGCGGCGGCCTTGATCAGCACCGGGTAGCCGATGCGGCGCGCGACGGCCAGGGCCTCCTCCTCGTCCGCCAGCGGGCCGTCCGAGCCCGGGACGACGGGCACGCCGGCCCGGATCGCGAGCTGCTTCGCGTTGGCCTTGTCGCCCAGGGCCCGGATCGCCTCCGGATCGGGCCCGACGAACTGGATGTTGCAGGAGCGACACACCTCGGCGAAGTGCGCGTTCTCGGCCAGGAAGCCGTAACCCGGCACGATCGCCTCGACGTCGGCGATCTCGGCCGCCGAGATGATGGCCGGGATGTTCAGGTAGGACTTGGCGCTCGCGGCCGGCCCGATGCAGATCGTCTCGTCGGCCTGGCGCAGGTGCAACGAGTCGGCGTCGGCCTCCGAGTAGATCGCGACCGTCTCGACCCCGAGCTCGCGGCAGGCGCGGATGATGCGCTGCGCGATCTCGCCCCGGTTGGCGATGAGGACGCGGCGGAACAAGCGGCCTAGGCCTTCTTGATCAGGAACAGGGGCTGCCCGAACTCCACCGGCTCGCCGTTCTCGGCCAGCACCTCGACGATCTCGCCCGCGAACTCGGCGCGGATCTCGTTCATGACCTTCATCGCCTCGATGATGCACAGCACCGCGCCGGCGGCGAAGGCCTTGCCGGGCGCCATGAAGGGCTCGGAGTCGGGCGAGGGCGAGCGGTAGAAGGTGCCCACGATCGGGCTCTTGAAGACCTCCGTCCCGGGCGGGGGGCCGGTGGGCGCAGGGGCCGGCATGGCCGCGCCGCCGGCCGGGGCGGCGGCGGGGGCCTGGACCAGGCCCGGGACGACGCCGGGCATCACGTGCAGCATGCCGGGCAGGCCCGCGGACGGCGGCGCGCCCCGCTTCAGGTGCACGCGCACGCCGCGCTTCGTGTCGTCGAGCTCGAGCTCCGTGAGCTCGGCCCTCAGCATGAGCTGCACCAGCTTCTTGATCTCGGTCAGGTCCATGGGTTGGGTTGGCGGCGGCCCCCCGCGCGGGGGCCGGCCGGCGCCGGAAGCATAGCGAGCCCCCCCGCCCGGTGCCCCTCTCCGCTGGCGCGTCAGCGGCCCGCGCGCCGGCGCCGGCCGCGCGCGGGTCCCGGCGCGAGCCAGCCGCCGGACTTGCCGCCGGACTTCGCGCGCAGCTCCAGGCGCTCGATCACGATGCCCTTGTGGAGCGCCTTGGTCATGTCGTAGAGCGTCAGCGCGGCCACCGCGGCCCCCGTGAGGGCCTCCATCTCGACCCCCGTGCGCGCCGTCGTGCGGGCGCTGCACAGGACCTCGAGCCCGCTCTTCCCGACCGGCGCGATCGAGAGCTCGACGTGCTCGAGCGGCAGCGGGTGACACAGCGGGACGAGCTCGGCCGTGCGCTTGGCGGCCAGGATCCCGGCGCAGCGCGCGATCTCGGCGATCGGTCCCTTCGGACCCTTGCCGGCCCAGGCCACGTCGCGCAGCCCGGGCGGGAAGCGCACGAGCGCCCGCGCCAGCGCGCTGCGCGGCTCGGGGACCTTTTTACCGACGTCTACCATGCGCGCGCGCGCCCCGTCGGCCGTCCGCTCGACGTGGCTCAGCTCCGGGACGCGCCGCGTCCGCCCGGCGGCGGCTGTCGAGCGGACGCGGACGGCGCGGGGTTTCCGGACGGATCGGCTCATCTTTTTCGTGGGCTGCGCGCGCGGGTGAGGGGTGGGGCCCGAGCCGATACTAGACTAAGGCGCGCCCACGCCGCTCGCCGCGCCTCGCGCTCCCCGTAGCCCTCCCCATGAACGCACGCACCCTCGTCGCCGCCCCGCTGCTGGCCCCGCTGCTGGCCCCGCTGCTGGCCCTGTTCCTGGCTCCGCTCCCCTCGGCCGCGCGCATCCAGGAGGGCGAGCTCTCCGGGTTGCTGGCGAGCGAGGTCGGCGCGGCGGCCGAGCGCTCGGTGGCCGAGCTCTGGCGCCGCTCGGTCGAGCTGCGCGAGGCCGGAGCCCTGGGCGAGAAGGGCGAGCTCGACCGCGAGCTCGACCAGTGGATCGCGCGGCGCACCGAGCTCTCCCCGCCGGCGGCGCTGCTGCTGGTGGCCGCGCGCCTCCTCGGCACCCCGCCGGACCCGGCGCGCCTGGCGGAGGCCCTCACGCCGGTGCTCGAGGGCGCGGACCCCGAGCTGGCCGCGGCCGCGGCCCAGCTCCTGGCCGACCCGGCCTTCAAGGGCCTGGCGCCCTCGCGCCGCGACGGGCAGGCGGCGGCCATGCTGGAGCGCGCCGAGGACCGCGCCCTGGCCCCGGACGTGCGCCTGACCTTCGCCAAGGCCGCCTACCGCACGGGCGGCGGCAAGGAGCGCCTCAAGGCGAACAAGATCCTGCGCAGCTTCCTCGAGTCGAAGGATCCCGAGCTCAAGGCCGAGGGCGCCCTGGCCACGGCCGAGCTGGGCGCGATCGTGCTCGAGGGCGACCTGCGCACGATCCTCGAGAACCTCGCGCGCGTGCCGGACGAGCGCGGGCGGCTGGCGCACTCCTACCTGGCGCGCGAGGACCTCCAGCGCGAGAAGGACCGCCTGCGCGACGACCTCCTGAAGCGCCTCGAGGGTGGCGCGGCGACGCCCGAGATGCGCGAGTTCCTGGCGGTCCTCGGGATGATCCGCAACCTCCACCTGGAGGGCCGCACGGTCAAGCAGGAGAAGCTCTTCGAGGCCGCCATCAACGGGATGCTGGGCTACATGGACCAGCACTCGGCGCTGCTGCCCTCGGAGCTCTTCGCCAAGTTCTACGGCGAGCTCGAGGCCGAGTACGGCGGCATCGGCGCCTACGTCAACGAGGACCCGGACGACGGCCTGTTCACGATCGTGCGCCCGATCTACTCCGGCCCGGCCTACCACACCGGCCTGATGACCGACGACAAGATCGTGCGCATCGACAACTGGCCGACGCTGGGCCAGAAGACCGACGAGATCATCAAGCACCTCAAGGGCAAGCCCAAGACGCCGGTCGACCTCTACATCTGGCGCCACGGTATGGACCCGGGCCTGATCGAGCGCCCGAGCGAGGACATGAAGGTGCGCGTCACGCGCGACCTCGTGCGCATCCCGCCCGGGACCTTCCAGATGCTGCCGGGCGGCATCGGCCTGGTGCAGCTCGACGAGTTCAGCCAGGTGGCCATGGAGGAGGCGCGCAAGTGGCTCGAGGAGCTGCGCGGCCTGGGCATGCAGGGCCTGGTGCTCGACCTGCGCTTCAACGGGGGCGGGCTCCTGCCGGAGGCGCGCCGCGTTGCGGAGCTGTTCCTGCCCAAGGGCGTCGAGGTCGTCTCGACCCAGGGCCCGGTCGAGAACTCCGATCGCCTGCACAAGCAGACCCTCAAGACCGGCGCGCAGCCCGTGGTGCCGCCCGAGATGCCGCTGGTCGTGCTGGTCGGCGGCGGCACCGCCTCGGCGGCCGAGATCGTCTCGGGCGCGCTCCAGGACCACGGTCGCGCGAAGCTGGTCGGCAAGACGACCTACGGCAAGGGCTCGGTGCAGCAGCTCATCCCCGTCCCCGGGCAGCCGGAGGACGAGTTCGAGGACGAGAACGGCAACCAGATGCGCGACCCGTGGGAGAAGCTGCTGGTCGACCACGACGAGGACGGCGAGATGGACTACGCCCCGCGCGTCAAGCTGACGGTGGCCGAGTACCTCCTGCCGAGCGGGCGCTCGATCCACCGCAAGATCGACCGCGACGGCAACGTGATCAGCGAGGGCGGGGTCAAGCCCGACGTCGAGGTCGACACGCCGCTGATCGAGGGCTGGCGCGTGCAGGAGCAGCGCCGCATCCGCCCGCAGCTCAAGAAGCACGTCGAGGAGACCTACGCCGCGAACCGGGAGCTCTACAACGAGCTCGCGCTCAACGACCAGAAGCGCACCGACCTCTACCCGGGCTTCGAGCAGCTCATGCAGGGCCTGGAGACCTCGCTCCCGCCCGAGGACGTGCGCCGCTGGCTGCGCTACGAGGTGCGCCGGCGCGTGCAGGACGACCGCGGCGCGGCCTTCCCGCTGGGCGACTTCGTCGAGGACGTGCAGCTCCAGAAGGCGATCGAGCTGGCCCTCGAGGGCCTCGGCAAGAAGCCCGAGGACGTGCGCGACTTCGGCCTGGTCTTCGACCTGCCCAAGGGGAATGCGCGCACGCCGCTGACCCTGGCGCGCGGCGAGGAGACCGACCTCTCGCGCGCGCTCCAGGAGGCCCGCGCCGGCGCCAAGCCGCTGACGGACGAGCAGTTCGAGCGCCTGATCGAGATCCTCGGCACGATCGATCCCGGTCGCACTTCCAAGAAGAACTGAGCGCCGTCAGCTCGGCTCGTCCGCGAACTGGCGCAGGGCCGGCGCGACGAACTCCTGGAACAGGATCACGAGCGTGGCCGTCAGCGGCAGCGCGATCAGCAGCCCGAGCATGCCCAGGGCCGCGCCGCCCGCCAGCAGGGCGAAGAACACGACCAGCGGGTGCAGCCCGAGCTTGTCGCCCAGGATGCGCGGGATCAGCACGTAGCCCTCGATCACCTCGCCGGCCCCGAACACCAGCGCGGCGCGCCAGGCGGCGCCGATCACGCCGTGCTCGAGCAGGCCCACCACCAGCGCCAGCACGAAGCCCAGGAAGGCGCCGATGAAGGGGATGATCGAGAGCAGGCCCGAGAGCATCCCGAACAGGAAGCCGTAGGGCATGTCGAGCAGCGTCAGCCCGACCGCCAGGAACAGGCCCTTGGCGAAGGCCACCGAGAGCCGCCCGCGGAAGAAGCTCGAGATCACCTCGCCGATGCGCTCGAACACGCGCGTCAGGCGCACCCGCTCGCGGCGCGGGAAGTAGCGCTGCACGCCGGCGTGCAGGTCGGCCATCACGAACAGGAAGTAGTAGCTGTAGAGCGGCACCAGCACGAGCAGCGCCAGGCCGTTGAACACCCCGCCGAAGAAGCGCTTCAGGACGAGCAGCGCCCGGCCGGCCAGGTCCAGCCCGGCGCGCCCCGCCTCGTCGCCGTACTCGGCGAGCAGGCGTCGCGCCAGCTCGCGCAGGCCCTCCAGGTCCGGCACCACGATGCGCTGCACATTCAGGCCCCAGCCGCTGAGCGTGGTGGTGAACTCGTCCGCCCGGGCCTGCAGCACGACCGGGAGCGGCGCGCGCTCGCCCGGCCCCCCGCCGGCGGTGGCCTTGAGGTGCGCGTAGACGTCCTGGGCGAGCGCCTGCATCTGCGCCACGAGCGCCAGGCCCAGGCCGAGGGCCAGCACGAGCCCGATCCCGAAGATCAGGTTCACCGCGGCGCGCCGCGAGTGCCCGCGGCGCTCGACCCAGGCCACCAGCGGCAGGAGGATGTAGGCCAGCAGGTACCCGACCAGCAACGGGTTCAGGACGCTGCGCACCGTCCAGCAGAACCAGCCCGCCAGCAGGGCCAGGCCGAGGAGCGCAAGGTTGCGGGCCGCGCGCGGAAGACGCTCGAGCATCGGCCGGACTAGCCCTCGTCCCCGGTCGTGGCCTCGCTGAGGGGCACGCGGTACTGGCGCACGAAGACCTCATCGAAGTCGAAGCCCTCGCGAAAGTCCTCCAGGGTGTCGCTCTCCTGGCGATTGAGGTGCCGGTTCTCGACCAGCAGGAACACGATCTGACCCCAGTCGAGGGTCGAGTTCACGCCCCACGAGCGCCACACCCCCGCCGCCAGCGGCCCGAACTGCTGGGCCGCCAGCATCCGCAGCCCGGCCACGACCTCCTGACCGGTGACGTGCTTGGGGGTGCTCTGCGCCTCCCCCTTGCCGGCCAGGCGCATGGCGTGCGGCAGGGCCTCGAACAGGAAGCGGAAGGCCTCGGGCGAGTAGCGCCCGTCCTTCAGCGCCAGCATGCGGATCTGCTCTTCGATGGCCGGGTCCCCGTCGGCCGGCAGGGTAGCGCGCCCTCCGCCGGCGACCAAATGCCGGCGCGCCGCCGCGCCGTCGCGCCTGGCGCAGCCCCCCACATCGCCGCCGGAAGCCGCAGAACCTACCGGTAGGCCGGCGCCGGACCGTGGGCCAGCACGCCGAGCGCCCGATCGAGGAGCGTGCCCGGCGTCAGGTTGTGCTCCACGTCGGCGCGCGCCTCGGCCAGGGCCAGGATGCGGCGCGCGAGCCCGTCGGCTCCGGCCCGCCCGGCCAGGGCCACGGCCGCCTCGCCGTGCGCCAGGGCCTCGGCCGGGAGGCCGCCGGCGGCACGCCCGGCGTCGCGCGCCAGGGCCACGGCGAGATCGAGCACCACGCGGCAGCGCTCCCGGTCGCGCGCGCTCTCGCTCTTGCCCGTGAACTCGCCCTCGAGCTCCCACAGCTCGCCGGCCGCCAGCGAGGGCGCGCAGCGCCCGAGGGCGACGTCCACCAGCCGCGCCAGGATCGCGCGCGCCCCGCTCTGGGCCAGGGCCAGGGCCACGCCGGGCGAGCCCTCGGAGAGCCGCGCCAGCTCCTGCGCCTCCGCCTCGTCGAGCCCGCCGGTTCGCAGCACGGCCGCGCACTGCGCGGGCGCGAGCGCGGCGAAGCGGATGCGGATGCAGCGGCTCTTGATCGTCGCGAGCAGGGCCGAGGGCCGGTGCGTCTCGAGCACCAGCAGGGTGCCGGGGCGCGGCTCCTCGAGCATCTTGAGCAGCGCGTTCTGGGCCTGGGGCAGCATGCGGTGGCTCTCGCGCACGAGCACCACGCGCCAGCGCCCCTCCAGCGGGCGCAGGCCGAGGAAGGCCTCCAGGCTCGGCTCGGGCGGCGCGTCCTGATCGCGGCGCTCGGCGATGCGCCCGACGCGGATGCGCTCCTCGCCCTCGAGCAGCGGATCGATCACGAACAGGTCGGCGTGATTGCCGCGCTCGCCGCCGGAGGTCACGCGCCGGCAGGGTCCGCAGGTGCCGCAGGGCACGCCCGGGCCAGCAGCGCACAGGCACCCCTGGGCCAGCCAGCACGCCGCCAGGTACTTGCCGATCCCGGCACGCCCCTCGAAGCACAGCGCGTGCGGCAGGCGTCCGCGCGCCGCCGCCCGCCACAGGCGCTCGATCGTGGCGTCGTGCGCGACCGGCCTAGCGACCTGCATGCTGCACCTCGCGCCACACGCGCGCCGCCACCTCCTCGACCGAGCCGCGCGCGTCGACCAGCACCGCGCCCGGCACGCGCGCGGCGTAGCGTCGGTAGCTCTCGGCCACGCGCGCGTGGAAGGCTCGGTCCTCGGACTCGAAGCGATCGCTGCGCCCGCGCCGCCCGTGGGCCTGGCCGGGCTCGAGGTCGAGGATCAGGTAGCGGTCGGGAGCCGGCGTGCCGGCCCACTCGACCAGCAGCGCCAGCACGCGCTCCTCGCCCAGCCCCAGCGCAGCGCCCTGGTAGGCGACGGTCGAGGCGTGGAAGCGCTCGCACACGACGTCGCGCCCGTCCGCCAGGGCCGGCACGACGCACTCCTCGAGCAGCTGGCGCCGCGCCGCCGCGAAGAGCAGCGCCTGGGTCGCCGGCGTCAGGGCCGGCTCGGGATCCAGGAGCAGCGCGCGGATGCGCTCCCCCGCCGCGGTGCTGCCCGGCTCGCGCAGGTGCAGCGGCGGCGGGGCGTCGCGCCGCGCGAGGGCCTCGACCAGGCGCGCCGCCTGCGTGCTCTTGCCGCAGCCGTCGAGCCCGTCGAGCACGAGGAAGCGACCGCGCGAGCGGGGAGCGGGCATCGGAGGATGCTACCGCAGCCCCGGGCGACCTCCAGCGCGCCAGGCGCGCGCGAGGTCCGCGGCCTGCTCCCCGGTCGCCCCGGCGGCGGCCCGCCGCACGGGCTCGGGCACGCCGGCCGCGTCCCCGGCGACCCGCAGCAACGCGGCGGCCAGGGCGTGCACGTCGTCGGCCGCGCTGGGTCGCCGGGCGCCGGCCAGCAGCTCCTCCAGGCCGAGATCGAGGATGCGCAGGCGTCCATCGGCGTCGACGCGCACGGTCTCCGGCCCCAGGCGTCCGTGCGCGAGCCCGGCCGCGTGGGCTTCCGCAAGGGCCTCGCAGGCCTCCACCAGGAGCTCCGCGCCGTGGCCCTGCTCCGCCGCCGCATCCCCCTCGAGGCGCGGCGCAACGAGGTAGAGGGCGGCGACTCCCGACCCGGGCGCCGTGCACAGGCCGCACTCCAGCCAGCGCACGAGGGCCGGGTGGCGCAGCTGGGTCAGGCGCGGCAGGAGCTCCCGCAAGCGCTCGATGGGCTCCGGGCCCTCGACGGGCACGAGGCGCAGCATGGCGGGGGTCGAGCGCGCGCGGTGACGCGCGAGGTGGACGCTCGAGCTCGAATCGCGTGCGAGCAGGCCCTCGAGCCGCCACGCTCCGACCTGCTCCCGGCGCGGAGCCCCCGGCTCCAGGTCCGCACTCACCGCGGCGAGCAGCGCAGCGAGCTCCGCCGCCAGCGCCGGATCCTCGGGCCCGACCCGCGCCAGGGCCTCGGCGCGCGCGGACTCCGGCAGCTCGACCAGCTCCGTGAACAGCGCCCGCAGCCGCAGCCAGCGCGGGTCGCCCGGGCGAGCCGCACCGGCCGTCATGGGCGCTGCGGGCCGTCGAGGCGCCGCCGCAGCCAGGCGCGCGCAAAGGCCAGCTCGCGCCGCACGCTGCGCTCGGAGAGGCCCTCGACGAGCGCGATCTCGCCGCTCTCCAGCCCGGTGAAGTAGTGCAGCTCGATCACGCGCGCCAGCCGCGGCTCGGCCTGCTCGAGCTCCGCCAGGGCCTCGTCCAGCGCGAGGATCTCGAGCGCCGGCTCCTGTTCCACCTCGGGTTCGGCCGCCAGCTCGACGCGTCCGGCGTCGCGCTTGCGCGCCTGGCGTGCGCGCGCGTGGTCCACCAGCACCTGGCGCATGGCGCGCGCGGCGCTGGCGAAGAAGCGTGCGCGGTCCGGCGCCGGCTCCGCGCGGGCCAGGCGCAGGAAGGCCTCGTGCACGAGCGCGGTGGGCTGCAGGGTGTGGCCGGCTCGCTCGCCGACCAGCTGCCGCCGCGCGAGGGCGTGGAGCTCGCCGTAGACGCGCTCGAGCAGCTCCCCGGAGGCGCGCGCATCGCCGGCCTGGAGGCGCTCCAGCAGGCGCACGGTGGGCTCCGTCATCGCCCCCATTGGAGCCGCGCGGCCCGCGCCTGGCCAGCCCCGGCGGACTCCCGGTGGATTCCGTGGCCGCGCGCGCGCGCGTTCACGCCTCTCCGGAGACGCCGGGCGCTTCCCGGCGAGCATGGATCCCTCCCCCGCATCTCCGCGCCGCGCGCACGCCCCGGCGCCTATCCGCAGCGCACAGCGCCGGGTACGCTGCGGCCCGGACGCGCGGGGGCGCGCCCGACCCGTCACCGGCTCGCTCTCGATGTCGCCGCGTCCGCCGCACGAGGATCTCCTGCTCCAGCTCCTCGACCGCGAGCTCGACCGGCGCGGCGTGACGGCCGCCGGCGCGCGCGCGGCGGCCCACGAGACGCTGGCCCGCGCGGCCACGGACGA
>DASVAP010000345.1:0-7323 GCA_036376275.1 Planctomycetota bacterium
GCCGAGCGGCCTCGGGCACCTGCAGAAGGGCCACGGCACCGCCTTCGCCGACCTGGACGCCGACGGCGACCTCGACGTCTTCGCGCAGATGGGCGGCGCCTTCCGCTCGGACCTGTTCCACAACGCCTGCTTCGAGAACCCGGGCTTCGGGAACCGCTGGCTGGCCGTGCGGCTCGAGGGGCGTCAGTCCAACCGCTCGGCGCTCGGCGCGCGCATCCGCGCCGTGATCGTCGAGGGCGGGAAGCAGCGCTCGGTCTACCGCACGATCTCGAGCGGCGGCAGCTTCGGCGCCAACCCGCTGCGCGCGCACCTCGGGCTCGGCCAGGCCGAGAAGATCGAGTCGCTGGAGGTCTTCTGGCCCAAGACCGGCAAGACCCAGGTCTTCCGCGACGTGCCCCTCGACCGCTACCTCGAGATCGTCGAGGGCGAGGAGCGCTTCGAGGCGCACGAGCTGCACCCGGTCAAGCTGGGCGGCGGGGCGCGCTGACGCCGCGAGCGTCGGGTCAGACGCGCGCGGCCTTCTCGGCCGGCATGTCCTGGCCCGGATCGGCCTCCTCCTCGGAGGTCGCCGGCTTGCGGCCGAATCCGGCCAGCCGCCGCGTCCAGCCGCGCGCGCGGCTGCCGAGCAGCCGGCGCGCCGCGCGGTCGGCCAGGGACGAGGCCGAGCGCAGCGTGGACAGGACCAGGCCGCGCAGGCGGGGCGAGAAGAGGTAGATCGAGGCGCGCTCGTAGCGGCGCGTGCCGAACTGGCGCTTGTACTCGAGCTCCATCACGCCGTAGTCGAAGCGCACGGTCTCGCGGGTGCGGCAGTGCTCCTCGATGACCTTGGAGAGCAGGTAGTTGCCCGGGCGCAGCTCGCCGTGGGCCGGGTCGTAGCCCGTGTCGCGCGTGAAGAAGGTCCCGTGGTAGGCGAGGCCGTGCCAGAAGGCGATCGGCTTGCCGCGTGCGTACAGCACGTAGCCGCGCATCCAGCCGGCCGCCAGGGCGCGCGCGAAGAACTCGCGCACGGCCGGCGTGTCCTCGAAGCCGTGCTGCATGCGGCGGTGGTAGGTCTGGCGCGCCACGGTCTCGCTGTCGCGCACCAGGCGCTCGAGCGCGGCCGGCTCGCGGTGGCACACGATCTCGAAGTCGGCGCCGAGCTCGCGCTCGAGCAGCTGCGAGTAGCGCTTCAGGTTGCGGCGCACGTTCTTGGTGCGGCTGGCGAGGTAGGCGGCGTAGGTCTCGGGCAGCTCCAGGACCCAGCCGGCCGAGGACCGCACGCCGCGGTCGCGCGCCAGGCCGCGCACGCCCTGCGCCTCCATCAGGAGCGGCGAGCCGGTCTCGAGCTGGTGCAGGTAGGCCGCGTCCGCCTCGCCGCGCCCCAGCGCGGCTCCGAGCTCGGCGACGACGGTTCGTGCGCCCGCGCCCGCGGCCTCGCCCATGGCGCCGCCGGCGCCCACCCACAGGACGCGCGCGCGGCTGCGGCCGAGCGTCAGGCTGCCGACGCGCCAGGGCAGGGCCTCGCGCCGGATCTGGCCCGCCACCAGGCCGACCACGCACCCCTCGCGCTCCAGCACGAGCACGTGCGGGCGCTCGAACTCCGGCTGCCGCGCCACGTGCTCGACGTAGTAGTCGAAGTCCGACCACGGGTGCGTCTGCAGCGACTGCCAGGCCTCGCGCAGGGGCGCGAGCTCGTGCAGGGCGCGCAGCGTCCGCAGGCTCAGAGCTGCGCCAGGTGGAGCGTGCATGTCAGCCGTGGGGATCAGGGAATGCGAGGCGGAACGTCGAGCGGGGGCGGGGCTTCCCCGGGAGTGGGGGCGTACCAGAGTAGCGCGGCGCGCCGTCCTCGCCGGCCGCCGGGCTCAATCGCGGCCCTCCTGCCAGTCCTTGAGGCGCTGGTAGATCTTCGCGCGCGAGATGCCGAGCATCTCGGCCGCCTTGCGCTTGTCGCCGTTGGTCTTCTCCAGGGCCGCGTGGATGGCGCGCTTCTCGAGCTCGGAGATCGGCACGATCTCCTTCACGCCCAGGTCCCCGAGGCCGAAGGTCGCCGGGCGGCTGATCAGCGTGGGGTCGTCGAGGTCGTCCTCGGAGAGGATGCACAGGCGCGCGATCTCGTTGCGCAGCTCGCGCACGTTGCCCGGCCAGTTGCGGCGCGCGAGCGCGGCCAGCATGCGCTTCGAGGCGCGGCGGCGCGGCTTGCCGTTCTGCTCCTCCAGGCGCAGGAAGTGCTCGACCAGGAGCTCGATGTCCTCGGTGCGCTCGGCCAGCGCCGGCATGCGCAGGTGCAGGCCGGCCACGCGGTAGAAGAGATCCTGGCGGAAGCGGCCCTCGCGCACCTCGCGCTCGAGGTCACGGTTCGTGGCCACGATCAGGCGGAAGTCGACCTTGTGGGCCGCGTCGTCGCCCAGGCGCCGCACCTCGTTGGTCTCGAGCACGCGCAGGAACTTGGCCTGCAGGTCGAGCGGCAGCTCGCCGATCTCGTCCAGGAACAGGCTCCCGCCGGCGGCCTGCTCGAACAGGCCCGAGCGGTTGCGATCGGCGCCGGTGAAGGCGCCCTTGCGGTAGCCGAAGAGCTCGGACTCGATCAGCGAGGCCGGCAGGGCGGCGCAGTTCTCGGACACGAACGGTGCGCGGCGACGCGGCGACTGCTCGTGCAGCGAGCGCGCGGCCAGCTCCTTGCCCGTGCCGCTCTCGCCCACGATCAGGACGGTGAGGTCGCTGGGCGCGGCGCGCGCGATCAGCTCGTGCACCTTGCGCATCGCGCGCGACTGGCCCACCAGCGTGCCCGGCTCGGCCGCCCCGGCCTCGCGCAGCGCGCGCCGGGCGTTCTGCAGGTCGACCTCCTTCTCGACCACGCGGCGCTCGAGCTCGCGGTTGAGCGCGCGGATCTCCTCCAGGCGCTTGACCTGCAGGATCGCCAGCGCCGCCTGGTCGGCCAGCAGCCGGCACAGGCGCTCGGCGCGGTCGTCGAAGGCGCCCTTGCGCAGGCGGTGGTCGACGTAGATCGCGCCGCGCAGGTCGCGCGTGATCTCGAACGGCACGCACAAGATCGAGCGCAGCTCGAGCGAGACGACCGAGCTCTGGTGGCCGAGCAGCGGGTCGTCGACCGCGTTGCTCACGCGCACCGGCTTCATCTTGCCGAGCGCGTCGCGCACGACCGAGCCGGAGATCTCGAACTCCGGCTGGGCGATGTCGCCACGCGCCGAGTCCAGGGCCGTGTCGAAGCGCAGCTCGCCGTGCTCCTCCAGCACCAGGAAGCCGCGCTCGGCGCCGGCCACGCCCAGGGCGTGCTCGACGATCAGGCCCAGCAGGGTCTCCAGGTCCTGCTGCTGCACGAGCTGCCGGTTGATCTCCAGCAGGGAAACGATCTCCATCTCGAAGTCCTCTTGGCGTACCAGCGTGTCGGAGCGGGGAGTGAAGTCGCCCGGCCAGGGGTCGGGCTCGCCGAGCAGGGTGCGCTGGAAGGCCGCCTGCTCGGACGTGGACAGGCCCGCGGCGCACAGCTCGAGCGCGCTCGCGGCGCGGGCCGCGTACTCGTGGTGGCGCTCGACGGACTCGCAGCGCGCGGCCAGCGCGAGCCACAGCCGCGCGGCGCGGTCGTCGCGGCCGCGGCGGGCCAGCTCCTCGGCCAGGGCGGTGATCTCGCCCTCCTCGAAGTTCTCGGCCCGCAGCCGGTCGAAGATGCGCTCGTCCAGGGCGCTCAAGGTGTCGCCTTCCTCGGGCGGGGGCGAGGCGCCGCCGTCGATGCGCGTGGCCAGCGCCAGGGCCTCGCGCGCCAGGCGCGCCTGCTTGAGCGACTGGGCCAGGGAGCCCGCGCGTCCGGCCAGCTCCTGGGCCCGGGCCCGGTCGCCGCGCGACCACTCGATGTGCGCGCGGGCCAGCAGGATGCGCGGATCGATCCCGTCCTCGTCGATCGCCACGGCCTCGGCGCGCGAGGTGTCGCCCAGGCGCGCGCGCATCTCGGCGGCCTTGGCGGCGAGCAGCGGGGCGTAGCGGCGCTTCTGGGCCCCGCTCATGCCTTCGGCCGTGCTCTCCAGGGTCTCGATCGCCGCGCGCGCGTGGCCGCGCTCGAAGTACAGCAGGCCCAGCAGGCCGCGCACGGTCCCGGAGCCCTCGCGGTCGTCCAGGCGCTCGCGGATCTCCATGGCCGAGACGAGCAGCGGCTCGGCCGCGACCAGCTCGCCCATCTCGCGCAGCAGGCCGCCCAGGTTCGTGCGCGCGTGGGCCAGGCCGGCGATCAGGCCGGCGCGGTCGTAGAGCTCGGCCGCGCGCCCCAGGTCGGCGCGTGCGCGCTCGAGCGAGCCGGAACCGCGCTCG
Source organism: Planctomycetota bacterium (assembly GCA_036376275.1). GTDB lineage: Bacteria > Planctomycetota > UBA1135 > UBA1135 > JABFRZ01. Next base: position 4,297 of record DASVAP010000345.1, read on the forward strand.
ACGATCGCGCGGTTGATGTGCAGCGCGGCCTCGAGCGAGACGTCGCCGGCACGTTCGGCCTCCTCGATCAAGCGCTGCAGGGTCGTGCGCGCCTCCTCGACCCGGCCCAGGCGGTAGCCGCTCATCGCGCCCATCGACTCGAGGAAGATGCGCCGGCGCGGCTCCAGCTCGCCGGCCGCCTCGCGCGCGGCCGGATCGAGGCGTGCCAGGGCCGCGCAGGTCTCCTCGTCCTTGGCCAGCGAGTGCAGCAGCGCGATGCGTCCGCTGGCGGCCTCGACGCGCACGGCGGGATCGAGCTCGGTCGCGCGGTCGTAGTGCGCGAAGGACTGCTCGGTCTCGTGGCGCAGGCGCGCGACCTCGGCCCGCACCAGCTCGACCCAGGCCGTCAGGCGCGCGTCGGAGCTGGCCGCCAGGCCCTCGACCTCGCGCAGGGCGGGCTCGGTCTGGCCCAGCGAGCACCAGGCGCGCGCGCGCTCGATCGCGATCTGCGGCGCGGTGCGCGCGAGGTCCACACCGAGCAGCGCGCTCGCGGCGCGCGCCTGGTCGATCAGCTCCAGGCTGGCCTCGGCCCGCCCGCGCTCGCGCAGGAGCGCCAGGGCCTGTGTGAACGCGCGCGCGGTGGATTCCAGCGGCAGGGCGCAGAAGCGGTGCAGCGCGATGCGCGCAGCCGTGCGCTCCCCGTGCTCGCCGGCCGCGCGCCGCTCGTGCAGTCGGGCGCGCCGCTCGTGGGCCGCACGCAGGGTGTCCACGTCCGGCACGGGCCGCCCGATGGCACGCAGGAGCCGCAGCGTGCCCGAGCGCTCGGCGCTCTCGATCCAGCCGTCGCGCCGCAGGCCCAGGAGGGCCGTGCCGTGCGTGCGCGCATCGAGCCCGCTCAGGAGCGCGAGCTCCTCGGCGCTCGCCCGGCCGCCGGCGGCCTGTAGCGCGCACAGGATCTCGCGCTCGGGCCGCGTCAGGGCCGCCAGCTCCGCCTCGCCGACCTCGCGCACGGCCAGGGCCGTCGGATCGGGCAGCTCGCCCGGGCGCAGCCGGAAGCCCTGGTCCTGGGGCAGGAGCCAGCCGTTGCGCTGGCTGGCCTCGAGCATCTGGTCGAGCAGCGTGGCCGAGCCGCGCGCCGCGGCCGACAGGCGCGCGGCGAAGGCGCTGCGACGCACGGCGCCCTCGCCCGCCAGGGGACGCTCGAGGAAGCGCGCGATGACCTCCTCGCTGACCGCCGGCACGGGCCGCGCGCGGAAGGCCTCCGAGGGCGGGGGCTCGGGCGCCACCACGAACAGGCGCGGCCCCTCGCCGCCGGCCTTGCGGCGCTCGAGCGCGCAGGCGCGCTCCAGCCCCTCGATCGCCCGCTGGTGCCAGGCGTCGAGCTCGGTCACCAGCAGGCCGAGCCACTCGACCCCGCCGGCGACGAGCGCGGCGATCCACTCGTCGAGCGCCACGCTGTGCTCCAGGCTGCCGAGCTCGGCCGACAGGTCGACGCCGCGCACGGTGCGTCCGCGCAGCGAGGCGAACAGGCGCAGGTGCTCCCAGAAGGGGCGCGGGTCCTCGCCGGCGGGGGTCTGGGCCCACAGGGGCAGCTCCTCGCTGCCCACGCCCTCGAGCCAGTCGGCGACCCAGCCGTCGCGCCCGAAGGCGACCGGCCAGTGCAGCTCCTCGACCAGCTCGCGCGGGTCGAGGGCCACGCCCAGGCGCTCTCCGAGCGTCCGGCCGACCGCCGCGGCCGAGCGCGGCCGGCGGTTGGGATCGCGCGCCGTCAGCGAGACGATCAGGTCCCGCGACCACAGCGGCAGGTCCTCGGGGTCGCTCCCGGCCGCGTCCAGGTAGGAGCGGTCGGGGAAGATCGCGTAGAACTCCTTGGCGCTGCGGCGGATGCCCACCAGCAGGCGGTGCAGCAGGGCCCCCAGGGAGAAGAGGTCGGAGGAGGCCGTCAGCTCCATCCCCATCAGGACCTCGGGCGCGATGGCGAACAGGGTCCCGGTCACGCCGGTCTCGGGTTGCCGAAGGCCCTCGCGGGAAGATAGGCCGAAGTCGCACAGCACCGGACGCCCGTCGGGGGTGACGATGACGTTCTCGGGCTTGAGGTCCGCGTGGACGAAGCCGGCCCGGTGCAGGTGCTGCAGGGCCGGGCAGAGGCGCGCCACCAGGGCGCCGATCTCCTCGCCGCGCTTGCCGCGGGCCCAGCCCAGCAGGTCCTGGCCCGGGATCCAGCGACGGGCCAGGAAGCGCCCGCCATCCGCGAGGGGGCCATAGTCGAGGAGGGAGGCCACCCCGGGGTGGTCGACGGCCGAGAGAACCGCCAGCTCGGAAAGGCCCTCGCGGGTCTCCGCCGTCTCGAGACGCAGGGCGACCAGCTCGCTGCCGCGCCGGGCGCGGATCACCCAGACCGAGCCCCGATGCCCCAGCGGCTGGTCGACGGCGTACCCGGGGGGCAGCGCCGGAATCAGGAGGTTGCTTTCGGGGGGGGAGGCACGCCTGGTCTAAACAATAGACCGTCCGTCCATAGTGGGGACGTCCGGTCGGCGGAGAAGCTTCGGGGGAGGGGACTCGATCTCGATCGGGGATGCGGGCTCGCGACGCGTTCCAGGCCGTTCAGGGGCCGGCCAGCAGGTAGTTTCTTTCGTGGTCCGCGTCTGGGGACCGTCCGCCAGGGCAGGCGCTGTGCCAGCCCGCGGGCAGGATCCAGGTTCCGAACGGCGCATCGCCGGCGGGTCCCGGCGCGCTCCACCGGGCAGGCGGGCCGGCTCGCAGCCCCCCCAAGGCCTCCGGGTCAGGACCGGCGCAGGTGCCGCACCCCGGCCGCCCCGGGCGCGGCTAGCATGGCCCGCCGTCCCCCCTCGGTCCCATCCCGCGCGCCCGGAGTCCGTCCATGCTCCTCCCCCGAACGCTCCTGCCCCTCCTGCTCGCCTGCGGCGCGAGCGCCCTCCCCGCGGCCCAGGGAAGGGCCGGGAGGGCCCAGCTCCTGCCCCTGGAGCAGGTGGCGCTGGTCGAGCTCGCCCCCCTGGAGCTGGAGGCCGTCCTGAAGGAGGACCTGGC
>DASVAP010000348.1:0-11187 GCA_036376275.1 Planctomycetota bacterium
TGGTTCTGGGTCGACGACCGCGACATCCCCTCCAAGCGCACGCTCTCCTTCGCGATGCTGATGATGGCGCTCTCGGCCGGGGGCGTGGCCGGAGCGGCGCCCGTGGTCACGGTCAGCGCCGGGAGCTGAGAGCATGCCCACGCCGCTGCGGCTCGCTCTCCTGCTCGTCCTGGCGCCGGCCTCGGCCGGCTGCTTCCTGTTCAACCGCCCGCTGGTGGGGGTCGAGCGCGTCGGTCCGGACGAGGTCGACCAGCAGCTCAACCAGAACGCCCTGACGGGCCTCGCGCCGAGCGCCACGACCCTGGAGGTCCAGCACTACTTCGGCCTCACGCAGCGCTTCTCGGAGGCGCCCGAGGAGGCGCTGGTCGAGCTGCACCGGGCCGTGGTGGCCGATCCCGAGCGCGGCTTCCTGCACGCCCTGGCGGAGCTCTGCTACCTGCGCGCGAAGAAGAGCGGGAGCCGCGAGCACTACCTGGCGGCGGCGGTGTACGCCTACCTCTATCTCGTGGGCGAGGAGCAGCTCGAGCCCGCCAATCCCTACGACCGCCGCTTCCGCTGGGCCTGCGACCTCTACAACCGCGGCCTGCGTGGCGCCTTCCTGGCGCCGGACGGCGAGGAGATGGTGCTCGAGGGCGGGGCACGCTCGCTGCCGGTCGGGCGCCTCGACGTGCGCGTCGACCGCTCCTCGTTCCCGATCGACGACCCGGAGTTCACCTTCCTGCCGGCCGACGACTTCGCGCTGTGGGGCCTGAGCGTGCGCCTGCGCGACTCGGGCCTGGGCACGCCGCTCGTCGCGCGCCGGCCGGGCCAGCGTCCGGGGGATCCGCTGGCGCGCTTCCGTGGCGACGACCTGAACGTCCCGGCCACGATCTTCCTGCGCCTCGAGGGCGGGCTCGCCGAGCTCGAGCAGGGCCTGGCGGCCGTGCTCGAGCTGCACTCGCCCTTCGAGCCCGAGGGCATCCGCGTGGGCGCCCACACCGTGCCGCTCGAGTCGGACTACAGCACGACCCTGGCGGTGGCCCTGGCCCACTCGAGCCTGTGGGGCTTCAACACGCGCGGCTTCTTCCGCGGCGACGAGACGCGCTACGAGAACCGCCTGTTCGTCGCGCGCCCCTACGAGCGCGGCCTCGTGCCGGTGGTCTTCGTGCACGGCACCGCCTCGAACCCGGCCAACTGGGCCGAGATGTTCAACCTGCTGCAGGCCGAGGCGGCCATCCGCGAGAGCATGCAGTTCTGGTTCTTCCAGTACTCGACCGGCAGCCCGGTGCCGTTCTCGGCCGCCCTGCTGCGCGAGGAGCTGCGTGCGCTGCTCGAGACGCTCGATCCGGAGGGCACCGATCCGGCCCTGCGGCGCATCGTCGTGATCGGCCACAGCCAGGGCGGGCTCCTGGCCAAGCTCATGGCGGTCGACGGGGACCTCGGCTGGTGGGACGAGCTGGTCGGGACGCCGCTCTCCGAGTTCCGCCTCCCGGCGCAGCAGGAAGAGCTCGTGCGCTCGGCGCTCGACTTCGATCCGGTGCCGGAGGTCGCGCGCGTGATCTACCTCAGCACGCCCCACGGCGGCAGCTTCCTGGCGGACCGGCGCTTCGCGCGCTGGACGGCCAAGATGATCGCGCTGCCCGGCGAGCTCAGCGGCCTGGGCGAGAGCCTCTTGCGCAGCGAGAAGAAGCTCCCGGCCGACCTCGAGCCGCGCGTGCCGACCAGCCTCGACAACATGCGCGCCGACAACCGCTTCCTGCAGCGGCTGCGGCGCACGCCAATGGCCCCGGGCGTACGCTCGCACTCGATCATCGCCATCGGCGCGGCCGATCCGGCCCATCCCGAGGAGGCCGACGACGGCGTGGTGGCCTATGCCAGCGCGCACCTCGAGGGCGTCGACAGCGAGCGCCTCGTGCGTACCGGCCACTCGTGCCAGGCCGACCCGCTGGCGATCGCCGAGGTGCGCCGTATCCTGCTCCTGCACCTGCGCGAGACGCCTGACGCGCCGCGCCCCACGGAGGAACCCTGATCGAGCCCTGGATCGCCAGCCTCGTGACGCTGCTCGTCACGGTCGACCCGCTGGGGGTCGCGCCGGTCTTCGCGGCCCTCTCGGCGCGTCACGCGCCGGCCGAGCGGCGGCGCATGGCCCTGCGCGGCGTGGCCATCGGCGGCGGGCTCCTGCTGGGCTTCGCGCTGGTGGGCGAGGGGCTGCTCGGGGCGCTCGGGATCGAGCTGGCGGCCTTCCGCATCGCCGGCGGGGTGCTGCTCTTCCTGCTCTCGCTCGACATGGTGATGGTGCGTCACTCCGGGCTGCGCACGACGACCGAGCCGGAGGAAGCGGAGAGCGGCGCGCGCGAGGACATCTCGGTCTTCCCGCTGGCGATCCCGCTCATCGCCGGGCCGGGCGCGATGACCTCGGTGGTGCTCCTGATGGGGGCGGCGCAGGGCGACGCGGGGCGCGCCGCGGTGGTGCTGGCGGAGCTCGGGCTGGTGCTGGCGCTGACGCTGGTCTGCCTGCTCTCGGCCGGCCGGCTGATGAAGGTCCTGGGGCTGACGGGCGTGAACGTGGTCACGCGCGTGGCCGGCCTGCTGCTGGCGGCCCTGGCGGTGCAGTTCGTGATCGACGGGCTGCGCGCGCTGGTCGAGGCGGGGCCCTGATCCGCGCAGGGGCTCACCGGGCGGGCTTGGCCCGCCCGGCGCGGTCACGCTGACGGCGGAATCTGGCCGAGCTGAGCTCGGCTACGGCTTCTCGATCCCGAGCACGAGCGCCTCGCCGTACTCGAGCTGCACGCCGTCGCCGACCGCGAGCTGGGTCACGAAGGCACGGCCCTCGGGCGTCTGCAGGCGGTGCGCGATCAGCTCGCCCGAGGCCAGCGCGAAGACCACGATGTCGTGCTCGCGGTCGATCGACTCGATGCGCACGCGCACGGCCAGGGCCGCGCCGAGGCCAGCGGCCGGCTTCGCGCCGGGGCGCGCGCGGCCCGCGGCGAAGGCGGCCTCGCCCGAGCGGATGTCCTCGCCGGGGGGGAGCTTGGCGGCCGCCAGGGTCTCCTCGAAGCGCACCCGCAGGTGGTCGCCGACCGCGATCTGGTCGAAGTTGCGCACCGCCTCGCCGGCCGTGAGCTCGAGCTGCCGGCCATCCTCGCGGCGCAGGGTCAGGCGCCGCTCGGCGGCGGCGATGGCCGTCACCTCGGCGCTGGCGGTGAAGACGTTCGAGAGCCTGGCGCGCGGCTGCTCGGTCGCGGGCGTGGGCAGCGGCGCGCTGCTCTGGCAGGCGACGCCGAGGGGCAGGAGGAGCAGGAGTCGGGCCAGGGGGCAGCGCAGGTGGCTCATCGGGAGTCGTCGGGGGAGAGAGGGAGAGGAGGCACACGCCCTGCGCGTCGCGTCGCGTACTGCGGAATGGGGTGCAGGGACCGGGTCGAGGTCGCCCAGGAGCGTATCCGGAAGCGCGCCGCGGTGCGCCAGGCGGGCTCGCGCCCGCCTGGCGGACCACGGCGGTCACGCGGACGGCGAAGTCGGTAGGCGATCTTCGATCGCCTAGCGACCGAAGCCGAGCGTCAGCATGAGGGCGTAGCCGTTCAGGCCCTCGTCGGCGTCGTCGATGTCCTCGCTCAGGTAGTACTTGCCCTCCAGGCCGAGGGCCAGGGAGTCCGCCAGGTTGATCGTGGCGCCGACGAACACGTTCCCGCCCAGGAGGAAGCCGTCGTCGTCGGCCGAGAGCCCGCCCGCGCTGACCTCGGCGTCGTAGTAGAAGCCACCCACGCCCGCTCCGCCGTAGACGTCGAGGATCCACAGCGGCGCGTTGAGCCGGCCGTTCAGGAACACCGGGATGCTCCACACGTCCACGTCGACTCCGCCGTCCTCGCCGTCGCCGTCGAGGTAGCCCGCCTCGAACTCGAGCGCGAAGAAGCGCGTGAAGAAGCGCATCCACGAGGCGCTGAAGATGTAGCCGTCGTCGAGGGTGTCCTCGTCGGAACCCCAGTAGCCGCCCTTCACGGTGAAGCGGCTCTCGTGCAGGCTGCCGTCCTCCGCGGCGAGGAGGGCCGAGCGGCTGGCCGCCGGCGCGGGCGCCGGGGCCGCGCTCGTCACGGGCTCCGCGGCGGGCGCGGCCAGCTCGGGCTGGGCGGTGGCGGCGCGAGCCTCGCGCCCGTCGCCGACGACGAGCGCGGAGGTCCGCGGAGCGGCGCAGGCCGCGAGGAGGAGGGGAGCGAGGAAGGCAACGCGCTGGAACATGACTGGACTCCTGGGAAGGACTGGGGAAGCGACGGAGGACGCCCGCTGATGGTTCGTGACCTTACCCCCCGCGGGGACTCCTGCACTACGCACCCAGTCGGGGCGGCCCTCCGCGATGTGCGCGCAGGATAGCGCGGCTCGGCCGCCAGCGATCCGCCCGTCGTGCGGAAGCCCAGGGCGGACGCCCCGGTCCAGGATCGGGGCGCCGCCATCCAGGATCGGGATTCCGGACGATCGCGGGGCCCCTGCGCAGGCATCGCGGGGCGGGCGCAGGCCTTGCCACGGCCCCTCCAGTGGCGCCTCCCGCGGTCCAATGGGAGGATTTCGCTTTGTCCCCCGACCGGCACCCCTCCCCGAGACCTCCCCGCGTGCGCTTCCTCGCGCGACTGACGCCCACGAGCCTGCGCTCGCGGCTGCTGCTCGCCTTTCTGGCGCTGGTGTCCCTGGTGCTGTTCGTCGGGCTGGCCTCCTACCGCATCAACCAGCAGGTGCGCTCGCGCGTCGCCGAGCTGCGCTCGGACGACTTCATCGACCTGCGCCTCGTGGACCTCGCCAACGTCGGGCTCGAGTTCGAGGGCTTCTGGAACCCGGCCGGCAGCTTCTTCGCCACGGACGTCGAGGTCCTGCCCGGCAGGTCCCGGCCGCGCCTGCGCGGCGAGATCCAGGCCGTGGACGAGGCAGCGCGCACCTTCAGGGTCTACGGCCGCACGATCCACGTCGACCACGACAGCGAGCTGGGGGACACCGACGACGAGGAGGTCCCGATGGAGGCGCTGATCCCCGGCCAGCGCGTCGAGGTGACCTGCAGGATCGAGGACGGGCGCTGGCTGGCGAACAAGGTCTACCTGACGGACGTCAAGGCCAGCGACAAGATCAAGGGCACGGTCACGCAGAGCGAGCTCGACGGGAAGGCCCCCGACTCGGTCGAGATCGAGGGCCTGGTGATCCTGGTCGAGCCGGCCACCGAGGGTGGAGCCGAGAGCTCGCTGGTGCGCATCGAGCGCGCCACGCAGATGATCAAGCTGCTGCACGGCTGCACGTCGGCGGCGCTGGAGCTGGCCGGGCACGGAGTGCCCGAGGTCGAGGGCGGAGAGGCCGACCCCGACTCGCTCCTCACCCCGGCCGGCGAGCGCCTGCGCCAGCAGAGCGAGCAGTTCGTGCGCCTGGTCGAGGAGGCGCAGAGCGAGGGCAGCGACCCGCTGCGCACGGCGCCGGCCGAGTTCCAGACCTCGCTCGGGCCGCTGCGCAAGCGCCTGCCGGCGCTGCGGGCTCACGTGGCCGAGCTGCTGGAGCTGGCGCGCGGCGGCACGCGCCAGCTCGTGACCCGCGTCGACGTCACCTTCGAGCCCTTCGTGCAGGCCGAGCTCCTGCCGGCCGCCTACGCCTACCTCAGCCAGGCCGAGGACGACCTGGGCGACCAGCTGCGCGGGGTCCTGGAGCGCACCGAGACGACCACGCGGGTGGCCCTGGTGACCAGCGTGGTGGCCGTGATCGTGGCGCTGGTGCTCGGCTACCTCGTGTGGCGCTCGATCAGCCTGCCGATCGGCGAGCTGAAGGAGGCGGCCCTGCGCCTGGGGCAGGGGCATCTCGACACGCGCATCGAGCTCCCGCCGCGCGACGAGTTCGGCGTGCTGGCCGGGGCCTTCAACAAGATGGCCTCCGAGCTCTCCTCGACCACGGTCTCGATGGAGAGCCTCGAGAGCGTGTTCGACTCGATGGCCGCGGCCCTGGTCGTGTTCGACCCGGAGGGCAACATCGTCAACGTCAACCGCGCGACCCTGGCCCTGACCGGCTGGGAGCGCGCCGACCTCCTGGGCAAGACCTTCGACGCGATGTGCCGCTTCTCGGCCGGCGAGGCGGTGCGGCCGGGCCCGGGCGCGCGCGAGCCCTCGGGCCTGCCGGCCATGCGCATCGACACGGTCGAGAAGGTCTTCGTCAAGAAGGACGGCAGCGAGTTCCCGGTCTCGCTCTCGGGCGCCGAGCTGCGCTCGCGCGGCGGCCCGCTGCAGGGCTACGTGATCGTGGCCGTCGACCTGACCGAGCAGAAGCGCATCCAGGCGCGCCTGCGCGAGTCCCTGGGCGAGAAGGAGATGCTCCTGCGCGAGGTGCACCACCGCGTGAAGAACAACATGCAGGTCATCTCGAGCCTGCTGGCGATGCAGTCGACCGGCGGCGATCCGGAGGTCGAGATGCGCCTGGAGGAGAGCCAGCGCCGCATCCGCTCGATCGCGCTGATCCACGAGCAGCTCTACCGCTCGACCGAGCTGGCCCACATCGACGTGCAGGCCTACCTGGAGACCCTCACGGTCCAGCTCCTGCAGTCCTTCGGCAAGGCCGGCAGCGTGCACCTCGAGCTGCAGTCCGACCCGCTCGAGCTCGACATCGACCAGTCGATGGCCCTCGGCCTGATCGTCAACGAGCTGGTCACGAACGCGCTCAAGTACGCCTACCCGCAGGAGAGGGGCGGGACGATCCGCATCACCCTGCGCGAGCATCCGGGCGGCGAGCGCGTGCTGCTGGTGGCCGACGACGGCCCCGGCATGCCGGCGCGCGCCAACGGGGCCAAGCCGACCCTGGGCCTGAGCCTGGTCACGACCCTGGCGCGCCAGCTGCGCGGGCGGGTCGAGGTGGACGGCTCGCGCGGCACCCAGGTGCGCGTGTTCTTCGGCAAGAAGGCGGGCGAGGCGGTGCCGGCGTGAGCGCGCGACGCATCCTGATCGTCGAGGACGAGATGGTCGTGCAGCTCCACCTGCAGCGCATCGTGACCGAGCTCGGGCACACCGTCGTGGGCACGGCCATGAACGCGAGCGAGGCCCTGGAGATCGCCGCGCGCGAGGCGCCCGAGCTGGTGCTGATGGACATCCACCTGGCGGACGGCGACGACGGGGTCGACACCGCGCGCCGGCTGGTGCGCGGGCAGGAGTGCGCGGTCGTGTTCGTGACCGCCTACGCCGACCAGCAGACGCTCGAGCGCACCGAGGAGGTCGGCGCGGCCGGTTACCTGGTGAAGCCCTTCACCGCGCCCGCCGTGCGCGCGGCCATCTCGACCGCGATGAACGGCCACCTGCGCCTGCAGCGCGCTCGCGGCCAGGCACGCACGCTGTCCTCGATCCTCGACAGCCTGGGTGGCGCGCTGTTCGTGCTGGACGAGTCCGGCGCGATCACCTTCGCCAACCCGCGCGGCGGCGAGCTGACCGGCTGGCCGCCCCACGAGGCCGAGGGCAAGGCCCTGCTCGAGGTCGTGAGCGTGCCGGTCGACGCCGATCGGCGCGCGCTCGAGGCGCTGGTGGCCACGGCGCGCACGACGCGCACGCCCCAGCGCCAGGGCGGGCTCTCGATCCGCCAGCGGCGCGGGGCCGAGCGCCTGGTCGACCTCGAGCTCGAGCCCGTGGCCGAGGAGGAGGGCGGCAACCTGGTCGTCAGCCTGCGCGACCGCACCCCGCGCCCGGCCGCGCCGGCGGCCGGCACGCGCGTCGTCAAGCGCCCCTTCGGCAAGGGCACGCGGCTCCTGGTGTACTCGCACGACACCTTCGGCCTGGGGCACCTGCGCCGCTGCCTGGCCCTGATCCGGGCGCTGTGCGCGCGCCACCCGGAGGCCTCGGCCCTGCTCGTGACCGGCTCGCCGATGGTGCACCGCTACCCGATGCCCCCCGGGGCCGACTACGTGAAGCTGCCGGCGGTCAAGAAGGTCGAGTCCGAGCAGTACGAGGCGCGCACGCTGAACGTCTCCGGCGCCGCCATCCGCAGCATGCGCAGCAACCTGATCCTGCACACGCTGCGCGACTTCGACCCCAACGTGCTGCTGGTCGACCACTCGCCGACCGGCAGCAAGGGCGAGCTCCTGCCGGCCCTCGAGCACCTGGCCGAGCGCGGTGGCTGCACGCGCATCCTCGGCCTGCGCGATGTGATCGACGCGCCGCGCGACGTGATCGAGCTGTGGAAGGAGACCGGGGTCTACGGGATCCTGGAGCGGCACTACGACCACCTGCTCGTGTACGGCAACCAGTCCGTCTACGACCCGGTGCAGGCCTACCGGCTCCCGCCGGCGGTGGCCGCGCGAACGCGCTTCGTCGACTACGTGTGCGACCGCACGGCGCCGCCCGATCCCGGCGCGCCGGACGATCCCACGCCGCTGGTCGTGGTCACGATCGGCGGCGGCGACGGGGGTGGCGAGACCGTGATCCTCCCGTTCCTCGAGATGCTGCGCGCGCACCGGGGCGAGCTCGACTTCCGCGCCGAGATCCTGACCGGGCCCTTCGTCGCGCCCGAGCTGGCCGCGCGCGCCGCGGCCCTGGCCGAGGGCCTGCCGGTGCGCCTGACCGACTTCGTGCCCTCGACCGCCGCGCTCTTCCGCCGCGCCGAGGTCGTGGTCGCGACCGCCGGCTACAACACGACCACCGACCTCTTCCAGCACGCGCGCGCGGCCGTGCTGGTGCCGCGCGTGCTCTACCGCCAGGAGCAGCTCATCCGCGCGCGCCGCCTGGCGGAGCTCGGGCTTGCGACTTGCCTGGGACCCGAGGAGGCCACGCCCGAGCGCCTCTTCGCCGCCCTGCAGGAGGCCCGTCGCGCCGCGCCCCTGGCCCGCGCGCGCGCCGAGGGGCGGCTCTTCCTGGAGGGCGCCGAGCACGTGGCCGACTTCTGCGCCACCCTGCAGGTCGACGTGCGCGAGTAGCAGGCGGTCGCGCCGGGTACGCGCCCCGTGTAAACCTCCGGGCCTCGCGCGCGTTGGGACTCCGGAGGCTACCCTTCCCTGCACGTCCCCATGCCCCGACCGAACCCTCCCGTCCCGGGCTCCCGGCCGGCCCTGCTGCCGCGCTCCCTGGTGGGCTCGGCGGCGGCGCACGCCGTCCTGATCGGCGCCGGGGTGCTGCTCGGCGTGCTCGCCCCGGGCGGAGCCGAGCGCGCGCCGCGCGCCTTCACGGCCACCCTGACGGCCCGCGCCGCGCCCGAGCCCGAGCCGCGCGAGGTGCTCGAGCCGCTCCTCGAGCCGGCCCTGGCCGAGCCCGAGCTGGCCGAGTCCGTCGTGTGGGCCGAGCCGGCCTTCCCGCTGCCGGCCGCGGAACCCGTGGTCGCGCCGCCGCTGCGGGCCGTCGACTGGCTGGCCGAGCACCCGCTGGCCATTGGGACCCTGGTGCCGCCCACGCCGGTCGCGGAGGCCGCCGGTGAGGGGGCGGAGGCGGCACCCGTGCCGGTCGCCGAGCTCCCGCCCGCGGTCGAGCCGGCGCCCGCCAGCGTGCACGAGCCCGTCCCGCGCCACACGCCCGCGCCCGGCTATCCGCGCCTCGCGCGGCGGGCCGGCGAGGAGGGCTCGGTCCTGTGCCGGCTGCACCTGGACGCGGCCGGCGCGGTGCGCGCCGTCGAGGTGGTCGAGTCGAGCGGCCACGCGCGCCTGGACGAGGCCGTGCGCGAGACGCTCGCGACCTGGAGCTTCGAGCCGCGCCGCGAGGACGGCCGCGCGGTGCCCGGGAGCCTCCTGCACCGCGTGACCTTCCGCCTGACCTCGGGCTGAGGGGGGGATGAGCCTCGCGCCGTCGCTGCTCGCCGCCCTGGCCTGGGCCCAGGCCCCGGGCGTCGAGGCGGTGGGGGACGAGGCGCCGCCGCGGCCGAGCTTCCTCCTGGTGCTGGCGGACGACTGCACGCGTGACGACCTCGGCACCTACGGCGGCCCGGCGCGCACGCCGCACCTCGACCGTCTGGCGGCCGAAGGCCTGACCTTCACGCGCTGCTACCAGGCCTCGCCGCTGTGCTCGCCGACGCGCAGCTCGCTCTACACCGGCCTCTACCCGGTGAAGTCCGGGGCCTACACGAACCCGGCGCAGGCCTACGAGTGGGTGCGCAGCATCGCCCACTACCTGCAGGCGGCGGGCTACCTGACGCACCTCTCGGGCAAGCGCCACGTCCTGCCCGAGTCGGTCTTCCCCTTCGAGTACAGCGGGCGGCGCCAGCCCGATCCGGCGGCCCTCGACGACGTCCTCGCGCGCAGCCGCGAGTCGGGCCGGCCGTTCCTGTTCATCGCCGCCTCGAGCCGGCCGCACTTCCCCTGGGACGACGGTGCGGGGCGCTACGCGCCCGACGAGGTGGTCCTGTCGCCGGTGATGGTCGATACGCCCGAGACGCGCGCGGCCTACGCGGGATACCTGGGCGAGGTGAGCGCCTTCGACGACGAGGTGGGGGTGCTGCTCGAGCGCCTCGAGCGCGCCGGGCGCCGCGACGACACGCTGGTCCTGGTGCTGTCCGAGCAGGGCAGCCGCTTCCCCTTCGCCAAGTGGACCTGCTACGAGGCCGGGCTCGCCAGCGCCTGCCTCGTGCGCTGGCCCGGGCGCGTCCCGGCCGGCACCCGCAGCGTTGCCTTGATCGAGTACGTCGACGTCGTGCCGACCCTGCTCGAGGCGGCCGGGCTGGCGCGGCCGGAGGTCCTCGACGGGCAGAGCTTCCTCCCCGTGCTGACTGGCGCCGCCACGACCCACAAGACCCACGTCTTCGCGCTGCAGACGACGCGCGGGATCCTGGACGGCCCGCCGCACTACGGGATCCGCTCGGTGCGCGACGAGCGCTACCGCTACATCCTCAACCTGACGCCCGAGGTCGCCTTCCACAGCGCCGCGAGCAAGGACCCGATGTTCGTGAGCTGGGAGCGCCGCGCCGCCGCCGGCGACGAGCACGCGCGGCGGCTGGTCGCCGCCTACGGCACGCGGCCGGCGGAGGAGCTGTACGACTGCGCGCAGGACCCATGGAACCTCGTCAACCTGGCGGGGGACGAGTCGCTCGCCGAGGTGCGCGCCGGCCTGCGCGCGCGCCTCGACGCGTGGATGACCGCGCAGGGGGACGAGGGCCAGGCCACCGAGCTGGCCGCGACCGAGCGTCTGCCGGAGAGCGCGCGGCGGCGGGAGAGGAAGGGGCTGGAGGAGGAGGAGGGGGACTGACGGTCGGGCTCGAGAAGCCTCATGAACGGGGCGGGCCAGACCTTCGCTCGGG
>DASVAP010000355.1:0-2469 GCA_036376275.1 Planctomycetota bacterium
GCGCACAGCGCCCTGGCGGTCCACGGCGCCCTTCGCTTCTCTTCGGCCTCGCCCGCCCCGGCGCCGGGGGACCGCAGACAAGGCTCCCGCCCCCGAGCGGGGCCCCGTCGAGCTCACCCCCCCGGCAGCGAGCTACGACAGCAGCGACTCGTGCCGCTGCCCCAGCAACCCCTTCAGCCTTCCCATCACGTTCGAATGGATCTGGCACACCCTACTCTCCGTCAGCGCCAGCATCTCGCCGATCTCCCGCATCGTGTGCCCGTACTGGTAGTACTGCTCGATGATGAAGCGCTCCTTGTGAGTCAGCGCGCGCGTGATGAAGCCCATCAGGTCGCGGCGGTTCATCTCGTGCACCGGGTCGATCGAGGTCTTGTCCTCGAGGATCTCGACCTTCTCCACCGAGCCGTCGTCGTCCTCCCACTTCTCGCTGAGCGAGAACATGGTCTTGGCGCGGGCCTCCTGGATCTCGTTGACGAGATCCCCGTGCTCCATCTCCAGCGCCCGCGCCAGCTCGGCGTGGGTCGGCTCGCGGCCATACTCCGCCGTCAGGCGCTGCAAGGCGCGCTCGATGCGCGAGGCCTTCAGGCGCACGAGCCTCGGCACCCAGTCCTGCGAGCGCAGCTGGTCGAGGATCGCGCCCCGGATCCGCGTCGAGCAGTAGGTCTTGAACTTGATGCCCCGGCTCGCGTCGAAGCCGCGGATCGCGTCCATCAGGCCGAACAGGCCGGCCGAGACCAGGTCGTCGAGCTCGATCGACTTCGGCAGGGTCTGCAGGAGTCGCTCGGCGATGTAGCGCACCAGCGGGTAGTGGCGCTCGATCAGGTGGTTGCGCAGCTCGTCGAGGCGCTTGGCGTCGCGCCTGGGATCCTTGGCCCCGCGCTTGGCGGCCTCCTTGCGGTAGAGCGTCCACAGCTCCTCGGTCGAGACCTCGTCGCCGCCGGCCTGGGGCTGCGGGCGCGTCTTGGCGTGCAGCTCGGCCTCGACCGCCGAGGGGCGCGAGACGCCGCGTCCGAGGACCCCGAGCGCCAGGCGCTCCTTGGGGGGCTCCTCCTGCTTCTTCTCGGCCCTGGGTGCGGCCGCGGCCGGCTTGCGTGCGAGCGGCGCGGGCTTGCGCGCCGCGGGATTCTTCCCGGGGATCGCCTTGCCCTTCGCGCCGGCCTTCTTCTTGGGGGTCGTCATCCTCGCCTCAGTAGCGGACCAGCGCGTGGACGGGCACGTCCCCGAGCTTCTTGCGCCCGCCCAGGAAGGCGAGCTCGATCACGAAGGAGCAGGCCACCGGCACGCCCCCGATCTTCTGCACGAGCTTGAGCGCCGCGGCCATCGTGCCACCGGTCGCGAGCAGGTCGTCCACCATCAGGACGCGCTTGCCGCCCGGGGCGGCGTCGACGTGGATCTCGATCGTGTCCGTGCCGTACTCGAGCTCGTAGGACTCGGCCGCCGTCTTCCAGGGCAGCTTCCCGGGCTTGCGGATCGGGATGAAGCCCTTGCCGAGCCCCTTCGCCAGGGCCGCGCCGAACAGGAAGCCGCGCGACTCGATCCCGCACACGAGATCGAAGCTGTGCCCCGCGACGTCGGCCGCCATGCGGTCGAGCGTGGCGGCGAAGGAGCGCGGGTCCTGGAGCAGGGGCGTGATGTCCTTGAAGACGATCCCGGGCTTCGGGAAGTCCGGGACGTCCCGGATGCGGTCTCGGAAGGGGTCCATGCGACGCGCGTCCCCGCCGCCGCGGCCCGGGGGCCCCCCTGATCGACCGGCGGCGCGGATCCCTTGAGGGACGGCTCCGCCCGGGGGGGCCCGCGGGACGCGGTCGCGGTGACGAGGAGCGCCATGGAACGGAACCGGGAAGGCGGGTTCAAGGGCCTGCCGGGGCCGTCCCGGGGGGTGGAAGAGCGCCGCGGTGATGCCGAGGGCGTCGGAGCCGCGCGGAGGGGAGGAGGAGGAAAGAGGACAGGGGGGAGCTCAGCCTCCCCGGTTCCTGCGCCTCGCCGCGCTCCGCGCTCGGATCGGTCCGCCTACATCTCGTCCGGCGCGGCCACGCCGAGCAGCGTCAGGCCGTTGCGCAGGACGACCTCGCAGCCGCGCACGAGCACGAGGCGCGAGGCGCGCAGCGCCGGATCCTCGTCCAGCACGCGGTGGTCGACCAGCCAGGTCGAGAGCGCGCGCGCGAGGCCGAGCAGGTACTGGGCCACCAGGAAGGGCTCGCACTCGCGCGCGGCGGCGGCGACCACGTCCGGGAAGCGTCCCAGGGCCAGCAGGATCTCGCCCGCGTCCGCGAGCAGCGCGAAGTCGGGCGCGGCGCCGTCCTCGGGCGCCTTGCGCAGGATCGAGGCCAGCCGTGCGTGGGCGAACTGCACGTAGGGGCCGGTGTCGCCCTCGAAGGCCAGGATCTCGGCCTTGTCGAAGATCACGTCCTTGATGCGCTCGCGCTTGAGGTCGTTGAAGACCAGCGCGCCGATCCCGACCTGCTCGGC
>DASVAP010000376.1:0-28482 GCA_036376275.1 Planctomycetota bacterium
CGCCCGGGCACGACCCGGCCGACTACGAGCGTGGCGCGCGCTTCCGGCTCCCGATCGTCAACGTGCTCACCAAGAACGGGCGCATGAACGAGAACGCCGGCCCGTTCCAGGGGCTCTCGCGCGAGGAGGCCCGCAAGCGGATCGTGCAGGAGCTCGAGGCGCGCGGGCTGCTCGCGAAGAGCGAGCCCTACACCCACAACGTGCCCATCAGCGACCGCTCGAAGAGCCCGATCGAGCCGCTCGTCAGCGAGCAGTGGTTCGTGAAGATGCGCCCGCTGGCGGTGCCGGCCATCGCGGCCGTCAAGTCCGGCAAGCTCGCCTTCCGGCCCGAGCGCTGGACCAAGGTCTACCTCGACTGGCTCGAGAACGTGCAGGACTGGTGCATCTCGCGCCAGCTCTGGTGGGGGCACCGCATCCCGGTCTTCTACGACGAGGACGGCGTGCCCGTGGCGACGCGCGAGGACCTGCCGCTCGGCGCGAAGCACCCGCGCACCGGCAAGCCGATCGTGCGCCAGGACGAGGACGTGCTCGACACCTGGGCCTCCTCCTGGCTGTGGCCCTTCGCCACGCTGGGCTGGCCCGACCGGACGCCCGACCTCGCGCGCTTCTACCCGACGCACTTCATGTCGACGGCGCGCGAGATCATCTACCTGTGGATCGCGCGCATGGTCATGGCGGGTTACGAGCTGCTCGACCACCTGCCGGTGGAGCAGCGCTGCCCGTTCTCGACCTGCTACGTGCACGCGACCGTGCTGGATGGCAAGGGCAAGCGCATGTCGAAGTCGGCCGGCAACGGCATCGACCCGCTCGACATGATCCAGAAGTACGGCGCCGACGCGGTGCGCCTGTCGCTGGTGCTGCTGACGCGCGAGGGCCAGGACGTGAAGCTCTCGGAGGACCGCTTCGAGATGGGCAAGCGCTTCACGAACAAGCTGTGGAACGCGGCGCGCTTCACCTTCGGGCACCTGCGCGCGCGCCCGGCGGACCTGCGCGCCGAGGGGCTGGCGCTCGAGCTCGAGGATCGCTGGATCCTCTCGCGCCTGGTGCGCGCGACCGAGGGCGTCTCGCGCGCGCTCGACGAGTACCGCTTCAACGACGGCGCCACCGAGCTCTACCGCTTCGTGTGGAACGACCTGTGCGACTGGTACCTCGAGCTCGTCAAATCGCGCCTCGAGCAGGGCGGGGCCACGGCCGCCGCCGCACGCCGCACCCTGTTCACGACGCTCGACGCGACCCTGCGCCTGCTGCACCCCTTCACGCCCTTCCAGACCGAGGTGCTGTGGAAGGCGCTGTTCGACGCGGCCGGCGAGCGGCCGGAGGGCATGCTGGTCACCACCCCCTGGCCGCTGACGTCGGCCGTCGCGGGGCTCGATGCCCAGGCCGAGGAGGAGATGGGCGTGCTGCAGGAGCTGGTGGGCGCCGTGCGCTCGATCCGCGCGCTGACGATGACCGCCGACCGCAAGCCCCTCGCGGCCCACGTGAGCGCCCCCGGCGAGCGCGAGCGGCGCGTCCTGGCCAGCTCGGCCTCGCGCGCCAAGGCCCTGGCCTGCCTGTCCGTGCTCGAGGTCAGCCCGAGCGCGGCCCGCCCGCCCTCCTCGGCCGTCGGCGTGGCGGCCGGGATGGAGGTCTTCGTGCCGCTCGACGGCGACGTGAACCTCTCCGAGCTGGCCGGGACCCTGGCGCGCCGCGCCGAGAAGCTCGAGAAGAGCCTGGCCGCGGCCGACGCCAAGCTGGCCAACCCCGGCTTCCTGAAGGGTGCCGATCCGGACGTGGTCGAGGCCGAGCGCGCGCGGCGCGACGAGACCGCGCGCGAGCACGACCTGCTCAAGCGCAACCTGGCGGGGATGAGCTGACCGACAGCGATCCGCGCAGCAACCTCCTCTTCCAGCTCTCCTTTCTCTCTGCTCCGCGCCCTCCGCGTCTACCCTCCGCGTCTCCGCGCTCCTCCGATTCTGCTCCGAAGAGAAGAGGAGCGCGGAGACGCGGAGGGAAGACGCGGAGGGCGCGGAGGAGGAGGAAGGTGGGCCCCGCCGCTCAGCGCTGCGAGCAGTAGAACGAGCCCGGCGCGTGCTCGTGCTTCGCGCGGTCCGGTGCGCGCTCGAGGAACTCGGGATCCACGTTCACCGGGCAGTAGTGCGTCACCAGGCTCTGGCGCGTGCGCTCGGGATGCTCGCGCAGCGCGCCGCCGTGCACCAGGTCGGCGTGCCACAGCAGCACGTCGCCCTTCTTCGGCCGGAAGCGCACCAGCGGGCAGCCCAGGCGCTCGGATTCCTCGCGCACCCAGCGCAGGAACTCGCGGTCGTCCTCCAGCTCGTAGGGCTTGGCGCGCGAGCGCCCGAACCAGACGTACTCGGGGATGCGGTGGCTGCCGACGTAGTACTGCAGCTCGCCCGTGCCCGGGCGGACGTCCTCCAGCGCGACCCAGCTCCCGACCATCTCCATCGGCGAGCGCAGGACGACGTAGGCCGTGTCCTGGTGCATGGGCTGCTCGGTGCCCCAGCGGAAGCCCAGGCTCTGGAAGGCCAGCGGCGGGCGCTCGAAGAGCTGCGCCAGGAAGCGCTGCGTGCGCGGCACGAACTGGATCTCGCGCGCCAGGCGCGAGCGCACGTGGTGGTCGAGCACCTTGTGCGGCTGGTCGCGGAAACGCGCCTGCATCGGCACGAAGCGGCGCACGCCGTCCTCGTAGACCTCGATCTCCACCGCCGGGTCGCTCGTGCGCCAGGCCTCGGCCAGCTCGGCCTGGTAGCGGTCGACCAGCTCGCCCGGCACGGCGCCCTCCAGCACCACGAAGCCGTGCTCGATCCAGTGCTCGAAGAGGCGCGCATCCTCGTCGTCGAGCTGCCCGAGGGCGCGCTTGCCCGCCAGGCGCTCGCGCGCGTCGCTCAGGTCGGGCCACAGCCCGCCGAAGCGCGAGCGGAAGCGCGGGAACTGCTCGAGGCGCCCGTAGAAGGCGTCGAGGGCCTCGTGGAACGAGACCGCCAGGCGCGAGAAGCACTGCTGCCAGCCGAGCTGCAGCGCGTTGCGGTCGGCCGGGTCGAGGCCCTCGTGGCGCAGGACGAGGGTGGTCTCGGCGGCGCGCGGCACGAGCTCGACGGTGACCAGGCTGGAGCGGCCGCTGAGGGCGCCGCGCCAGCGCGGCTGGAAGTCGATCACGAGCCGTCGCGCCGTCAGCTCGCGGTAGCGCCCGGTGATGACCAGGCCCTCGCCGTTGCCGCCCGGGAACTCGAGCTCGAAGCCGCCCCCCGGGCGGGCGTCGAGCTGGATGCGCTGGGCCTCGGCCCCGGCGGGCTGGAACCAGCCCTTCAGGCTCTCGGCCTCGGTCCAGGCGCGCAGGACGTCCTCCGGCGAGGCGTGGAGCTCCCGCTCGAAGTCCAGCCGCTCGCCCACGAACTCCGCCACGCCTCCATTCTATTCCGCCCGGGGGGCACCCGGAGACTCGCGCTCCCGAATGCTCGCCGGGCGGAACGGACTTCGCGCCGCGCCTGGGCCGTTGTGCGCAGGGCGGTGCTCGGCGCGATCCCGGACTGGCTCCTAGCGCACCGGTCCCGGACCCGGGGCGCCGAGCGTCACGGCCAGGCGCTCGCCGAGCAGGCGGCCCACCAGCGCGTGCCCCCGCACGGCGAGGTGGTAGTCGCGCTTCCAGTACAGCACCTCGGTCGAGCGCACCATCTCCTCGGTGGGGTCGAGGCAGGCGATGCCCTCGGCCTGCAGGGCCGCGAAGAGCCGCCGGCCGAGCGCGAGGTTGGCGTGCGCCTCCTCCGGAGCCAGCCCGAGGGCGCTCGGCGCACTCTCCCAGGTCTCGCGATCGTCCTCGTCGACGTCCATCTTCGTGGGCAGCAGCACGGCCAGGAGGGCGATCCCGTGCGCGGCGCACGCGCGTTTCATCTCGCGGAAGGCCGCCAGCGAGGTCTGGAGCGCGAGCTCGGCCTCCTCCGGGAACCAGTGGTAGCGGTAGGCCTGGTTCAACCCCTGGGCCAGGACGGCGTCACCCTCGGCCCAGACGGCGTGCACGATGTCGTGGTACTCGGGTGGGACCTGGGGGGCGTGCGCGCGTCCGGCCGCCTGGGCCAGCGTGCTCTCGTCGAGGAAATCGTTGCCGACGAACACCACGGCGACGAAGACGTCGGGGTCCAGCTCGAGGTGCTTGTGCAGCACGCCGAGGTAGCACGTCGGCCCGGTGTAGGGCACGGCCGCGTTGAGCACCTCGACGTCCCGCCGGCCGAGGGCGCGCTTCAGGCGGCGCTCGGTCACGTGACAGAAGGACTCTTCGCAGTTGACCACGCCCGCCGTGTGGGAGTCGCCGGCGACCAGCACGCGCAGCCCACGCTTCGCCAGCGCCGTCGGCCGGGCCATGTTCAGCGAGCGCTCGTTCACCTCGCGCACGAAGACGCCGTCGGGGTGCTCCTCCCAGCTCCACCGTTCGGTCGTCCCTGGCGTGTACACGATCGATGCCACCGGGTCGTACTGGATGTGGGGCCGCGACTCGATCGCGAAGAACCGACGCGCCCGGGCCTCGTCGAGGGGCGGGACGTGGCCCGTCGCCGGCGGGGCCGCGGAGCCGCGCGGCCAGGGCAGCGCCGGGATCCCGCGCGCCGCCACTGCCAAGCCCAGGGCGACCAGCGCGCTCGTGGCCGCCAGCGCGACTTTCGTCTTCGTCCCACGGTCCATGGGTTGGCCACTCGATTCTAGCCAGTCCGCAGGGACCGACCGGGCACGAGGTGCGTCCCTCGAGCTGGCGACGCGCACCCCTGTAGGGCACGCCCGTGCCCGCACGGGGACGGGGCCGATGCTCTCGAGGCCGGGACGTCCCGCTTCACCAGCGCGGAGGCTGCCGGAGGTGGTCGCTCAGCTCGGTCGCCCGAGGGCCAAGGCGAAGTCGCCCGGCTCGTCCGTCAGCCAGCGCTCGAGCACGAGGCCGGCGCCGCGGAAGCACTCGGCCACCACCTCGCGCCGGAACTTGCAGGAGATCTCGGTGTGCAGCTCCTCGCCCGGGTCGAACTCCAGCGCGAGGTCGAGCCGCGCGAGGCGCGCCTCGATGCGCCGCAGGGCCACCAGGCGCATCTCGATGCGCGCCCGCGGCGGGTCGTAGAAGGCCCGGTGGGCGAAGGCCTCCGGGTCGAGGTCGCCGGCCAGCTCGCGTGCGAGCACGGCGATCACGTTCCGGTTGAAGTCGGCCGTCACGCCGCGCGCGTCGTTGTAGGCCGCGTGCAGGCGCGCCGGCGCCTTCTCGAGGTCCACTCCGAGCAGGAAGCGGTCCGTGCCCTCGAGCATGGCGCGCACCGTGCGCAGGAAGGGCACGCGCTCCTCGGCCGCGAAGTTGCCGAAGGTCGAGCCGAGGAAGCACACCAGGCGTGCTCCGGAGCGCGGGATGCGCAGGAGGTCGTGCTCGAAGTCGCCGACCACGCCCAGGATCTCGAGCCACGGGTGGCTCCCGGCCAGGCGCTCCGAGGCGGCCGCCAGCGCGTCGGCGGAGACGTCGACCGGCACGAAGCGCCTGCCACCCTGCCGTCCGAGGGCCTCCAGCAGGAGCTGGGTCTTGCGCGAGTACCCCGCGCCGATCTCGACCAGCTCGCGCGGCCGCGCCAGGCCCACCAGCTCCCCCGCGCAGCGCTCCAGGATCGAGGTCTCGGCGCGCGTCAGGTAGTACTCCGGGAGGCGCGTGATCTCCTCGAACAGGCGCGAGCCGCGCGCGTCGTAGAAGTACTTGGCCGGCAGGCGCTTGGGGCGGGCCGTCAGGCCGGCGCGGGCGTCCTCCGCCAGGGCGCGCGCGAAGTCCGCCGGGGTGCGCAGGGTCAGGATCTCGACCGACATTCGAGGGAGCGCGCGCGAGGCGGCAGGCCCCAAGCTTAATGGGCACGGGGGTGGAGCCACGCCCGTCCTCCGGTGAAACTGCGCGTCCTGGAGAACCGATCTTGAAAGGGAACGCCTTGGCCCTGCCCCTCTCCGCGCTCACGCTCGTCGCCGCCCAGGACCGGCCGGGCCCACCCTTCGTCACGCGCTCCGAGGTGATCGCGCGCAACGGCATGGTGGCCACGAGCCAGCCCCTGGCGACCCAGGCGGGGCTGGAGGTCCTGCGCCGCGGCGGCACGGCCGTGGACGCGGCCATCGCCGCCAACGCCGTGCTGGGCGTGGTCGAGCCGACCGGCTGCGGCATCGGCGGGGACCTGTTCGCCTTCGTGTGGGACGGCAAGGAGAAGCGTCTGCACGGCCTGAACGCGAGCGGGCGCTCGCCGCGCGGGCTCTCGCTGGAGAAGCTGCGCGCGCTGGCGGGCGATTCGATCCCGAGCAGGGGCCCGCTGCCGGTGACCGTTCCAGGCTGCGTCGACGGCTGGTTCGAGCTCCACGGGCGCTTCGGCAAGCTCGCCATGGCCGAGCTCCTGGCGCCGGCCATCGCCTACGCGCGCGAGGGCTTTCCGGCCAGCGAGCTCGTGGCGCGTGCCTGGCGCGACAACGCGCGGCTCCTGGCCGAGCAGCCCGGCTTCGCCGCGCAGTTCATGCCGGCGCCCGAGAAGGGCCAGGTCGTCGTGCGCGCCAACCTGGCGCGCACGCTGGAGCGCATCGCGAAGGGCGGACGCGAGGTCTTCTACCGCGGCGAGATCGCGCGCGAGATCGGCGCGTTCCTGGCGGCCCACGGCGGCTTCCTGACGGCCGAGGACCTGGCCGCGCACCGCTCCGAGTGGGTCACGCCGCTCTCGACGCGCTACCGCGGCCACGACGTGTGGGAGCTGCCGCCCAACGGCCAGGGCCTGGCGGCGCTGCAGATGCTGAACCTGCTGGAGGGCTACGACCTGGCCGCGCTCGGCTCCGGCAGCGCCGGCTACCTGCACCTGCTGGCCGAGGCCAAAAAGCTCGCCTTCGAGGACCGCGCGCGCTACTACGCCGATCCGGAGCAGGCCGAGGTGCCGGTCGCCGCGCTCGTCTCGAAGGAGTACGCGGCCGAGCGCCGCAAGCAGATCGATCCGGCGCGCGCCGCGACACGCGTCGAGGCCGGGCAGCTCGCGAAGAGCGGGCGCGACACGGTCACGCTCGCCACCGCCGACGCGGCCGGCAACATGGTCGCCCTGATCCAGAGCAACTACCGCGGGATGGGCGCCGGGCCCAGCCCGACGAACCTCGGCTTCGTGCTGCAGGACCGCGGCGAGCTCTTCGACCTCGTGCCCGGGCGGCCCAACAGCTACGCGCCCGGCAAGCGCCCGTTCCACACGATCATCCCCGGCTTCGTGACCAAGGACGGCGAGGCCTGGCTCGCCTTCGGCGTCATGGGCGGCGACTTCCAGCCGCAGGGGCACGTGCAGGTGCTCGTCAACCTGATCGACTTCGGCATGGGCCTGCAGGAGGCCTGCGACGCGCCGCGCCTGGCGCACGAGGGCTCGAGCGATCCGACCGGGACGCCGCTCGCGGCCGGCGGCGGCACGCTCTCCGTCGAGGGCGGCTTCGCGCCGGAGGTGCTCGAGGCCCTCGCGGCCCGCGGGCACGTCTTCCGCGAGCGCCGCGGCATCTTCGGCGGCTTCCAGGGCATCCGCCGCGACGCCGCGACGGGGGTCCTGTTCGGGGCCAGCGATCCGCGCAAGGACGGGCACGCGGCCGGCTGGTGAGCCGCGGGCGCCCGAGATTCGGACTTCCGGGCGGCCACTCCGCAGGGCAGGGCTATCCTCGATGGCCCGGGCCCGCGTGCCCGGGCGCTTCCCCTGCCCGGAGGTTCCCATGTGCAGCCGGTCCTCGCTCCTTCCGCTCCTGCTCGCGCTCCTGGCCGGGCCCGCGACGGCCCAGATCGGCACGGTGCGCGCGTCGCAGCGGATCAACGGCCAGCTCGGCGGCTTCACCGGTCCGCTCGAGCACGAGGACTGGTTCGGCTCGGAGCTCGCGCCGCTCGGCGACCTCGACGGCGACGGCGTGCCCGACCTGGCCGTCGGCGCGCCCGGCGACGACGACGGCGGCCCGGAGCGCGGCGCGGTCTGGATCCTGTTCCTGAAGCCCGACCGCACGGTCGCGCGCAGCGCGAAGATCAGCCAGACCAGCGGGGGCTTCGCCGGGGTGCTCGCCGATCGCAGCGCCTTCGGCTCGGCCCTCGCGCGCGTCGACGACCTCGACGGCGACGGGGTGCCGGAGCTGGTGGTCTGGAGCGGACAGCCGAACCGGCTCCACGTGCTGCTGCTGAACGCGGACGGCACGCTGCACGGCCAGCGCGAGATCCTGGCCGCCGACGCGGCCTTCGGCGGCCAGCTCCAGGCGCGCTTCCTCGCGCCGGTCCTGACCGCGCTCGGCGATCTCGACCACGACGGCTTCCCCGACCTGGCGCTGGGCACGCCCGAGGCCCACGCCCGCGCCGGGGGGCTCTGGATCCTGCGCCTCGGACCGGGCGGCGCGCCGCGCCAGGCACACGAGATCGCCGAGCTGATCGGCGGCTTCACCGGCGACCTGCAGCCGAGCGGCAGCGGCTTCGGTGGCGATGCGCTCGGGACGGGCATCGCGCTGCTGGGCGACCTCGACGGCAACGGCTGCCCCGAGCTGGGCGTGACGGCCCCGGGCGCCGAGCCGCGGGGCTCCTTCTGGGTCCTGTACCTCGACGCGAGCGAGCGCGTGTTCCAGCACTCCCAGTTCGGCGCCGAGGAGTACGGCGTGCGCTACCGCGCCGGTTCCACCCAGGCCACGCGCTGGGCCTCCTCGCTGGGCGATCTCGACGGCGATGGGCGCGACGAGCTGGTGCTCGATTTCAGCAACAGCTTCGACCTGCCCGGCGGCGGCCGCAACGACACGGCGGCGGTGATCACCTTCCTGCACCCGGATGGCTCCGCGCGCGTCCACCTGCCGCTCGGCAACGAGAGCGGCGGGATGGGCGCGGTGCCCACGAGCACGGGCTTCGGGTGCCATCCGCGCTACCTCGGCGACCTGGACGGTGACGGCGCGCCCGAGCTCGCCGTCGGCGCGCTCTACGACCGAGTCGCGGGCGTGGACACGGGGGCGGTGTGGATCCTCACGCTCGCCACCGACTTCGTGCGCGACGGCTCGCTCCCGAACCCGCGCCTCTTGTCGCAGGCCGCCGACCCCGCCATCGGGCAGCTGTGGAGCGTGACGCTCGACTGCAGCGGCCACGCCCCGGGCTTCGCGACCTTCGCCGTGTACGACCGCCCGGGCGCGGGCGTGTTCCGCCCCGAGGGCGAGGTGCTGGTGGCCGGCCACCGCCTGGCGCAGTACGTCCTGCCGAACGCGGGCGTCGCGACCACGATCACGCTGCGCACGCCGCGCGCGCTCGACCTGGTCGGGCTGCGCGTCCACGTGCAGGGCCTGTGCGCCGGCGCGCCGGCGGCCCTCAGCAACGCGCTCGACCTCCTGATCGGCGAGTGAGCTTGCTGGCGGCGCCCCGGATCGTGCTCGTCCCCTTGACCCTCGCCCTCCTCGCGCCCCAGCAGGCGGAGCGCCTGGACATCGAGCCGGGCCGGTCCGTGCCGGGCGCGCTGCCGTCCTTCGTCTCCGGCGGCGGCGCGCCGCTCTTCGCGCGCGTGGTGGGCGGCGCGACCGAGGCCGAGCTCGTGCTGGAGGTCCTCGGCGCGGCCGGCGACGAGCGCGTCCGGCCCGCGGGCGGCGGCTGGTTCCTCAACTGGGCCGACATCCCGGCGGTGGCGCGACTGGAGGACGGGACGACCCTGGCGGTGTGGCTCGAGACCACGCAGGGGCACGCACACTCCTACGGGACGCGCTTCCAGCTCTTCGACGCGGCCGGGGATCCGCAGGCCGAGCCGCGCCGGCTGGAGGAGCACGCCGGGCCCGGCGAGCACGGCTTCGTCTCGCTCGTGCCCCTGGACGCGGAGCGCTTCCTCGCTCTCTGGCTCGACGGACGCTCGATGGACGCGCACGGCGGCGGGCACATGCAGGTGCTGGCGCGCACGGTGGCCCGCGACGGGACGCTCGGGCCGGAGACGGTGGTCGATCCCTCGGCCTGCTCCTGCTGCCCGACGCACCTCGTGCGTCTCGCCGACGGGACGGTCCTGGCCGCCTGGCGCGACCGCAGCGAGGACGAGGTGCGCGACATCTCGCTGGCGCGCTTCGACGGCGCGCGCTGGAGCGCCCCCGCGCCGCTGCACGCCGACGGCTGGGAGATCCACGGCTGCCCGGTCAACGGCCCGCGCCTGGCCGCCAGCGCGACCCACGTGGCCGCGGCCTGGTACACGGGCATCGACGGCAGCGTGCGTGTCGCCTTCGGCGCGGCCGACGGCAGCGCCTTCGCCGCGCCCGTGCGCGTCGACGAGGGCGGTGGCGAGGGCCGCGGCGACGCGGTCTTCCTGGCGGACGGCGCGCTGCTCGTCGGCTGGCTCGAGCACGACGAGGGCCGCGTGGCCTGGAAGCTGCGCCGCGTGTGGCCGGACGGGCGCCTCGGCTCCGTGCACGTGCTCGCGCCGATCTCGGGCGAGCGCGCGGCCGGCTTCCTGCGGCTCGCCCCGGCGGAGGAGCGCGGTGCCTGGGCCCTGTGGACCGAGCCCGGGAAGACGCCGCACGTCCTGGCGGCGCGCGTCGCGGGCTCCTGAGGCTCGCCGGCCCGCTACCTGGCCGGTGGCGGGCTCTGCCAGAGGATCTGCACGATCTTCCACTGGTCGCCCTGCTTGGCGAGGTGCATGTGGTCGACGCCCCACTTGGCCGTGAGCTTGGCGCTGGCGGTCACGTCGAGCACGTCGAGGACCTGGATCTGGTAGGGGAGGTCCTGGCCCTCGCGCCCGTCCTTGTTCCAGGCGCCGGCCAGCTCGCGCAGCTGCTCGAAGGTCATCTTGCCGGGCGTGCGGTAGGCGCCCGACTCCGGCGGACGGTAGAGGCCGATCTTCTCGAGCGCGGGGTGCACGCTGCGCTCGATCCGCTCCGGCTTCACGAGGTAGAGCGCCTCGACGTAGTCGCGCACGGCCGCCTCGACGGCCGCGTGCTCGTCGGAGGGGGCGGGGGAGACGCCGAGTGCGAGCGGGACGAGCAGCAGGGGAGCGAGGAGGAGTCGGGTCATGGGTCGGTCTCCGTGGTGGGGGCGTCCAGCCTAGTCGGTGCGGGGTGCGCCCGAGCGCTGGGGGTGGCAAGGGTTGCGTCGCGGTGGTCCAGGAGGGCCGCTCGTGCCGCGGACGGGCGCACGCGCCCGTCCGCGGGTCGAGCGGCAGGACGAACCCGCTCTGGCTCGGCTTGCTCTGGCTCGAGCTGCGCTCGAGCCTAGAGCGAGCCCAGGTAGAGCGCCTCGACCTCGGCCGGCGTCAGCGCGTGGTCGTACACGCGCACGTCGTCCAGGAGGCCGCGGTAGTGACGCGCGCTCGAGCTCGGGTCGCGGCCGAGCCACAGGGTCGAGTCGAAGGCCTCGGCCGCGTGCTGGATCGCGTTCGTGGCGCTGGCGAGCACCCCGTTCTGCCCCAGGTAGAGCGTGGCGCGGGCCGGCTCGACGACCAGCGTGGCGAAGACCCACTCGGCCTCGGGCACGACCAGGCCCGAGTCCCAGCCCCAGCTCGAGCCGTCGTCGTTCCAGGTGTAGCGCAGCTCCTGGGCCGTGCCGAAGTGCAGCCCAGCGACCGTGCTGCCGGCGCGGCTGAAGACGAGCCCGGCCCAGCCGTTCTGGGCGCCGTTGCGGCGCAGCCAGCAGCTCAGCGTGACGCGGTTCGTGCCCAGGTTCAGGGCCGGGAGCTGCACGCGGTCGTTCGTGCCGTCGAGCGCGACGGAGCGACCGAGATTCGGGCTCGCGCCGGGCTGGTTCAGGGCGACGCCGTTCTGGTACGTCCCGTCGAGGCCCCCCAGCGGCTCGTCCGCGTTCGTGCCGGCGGTCTCGTCCAGCGGCCAGCGGTGCTGGCGCGCCGGCTGCATCTCCCACACGTGACCGGGCACGATCCCCGTTGGCGTGTGCTCGTCCACGCGCCAGAAGTACCTCGTGCCGGGCACGAGGCCGAGCGGCGCCAGGCTCGCGACCGCGTGCGTGCCGAGGAACTCGGGCGCGGTCGGGCTCGCGGCGCGCACGGCGGCGTGGCTCGTCCCGAGGTAGACGTCGTGCAGCGTGGCGTCCAGGCCCGGTCCCCACTGGAGCGGCGCGCCTGGATCGGCGACCTTGCCGCCGTCGCGCGGCAGGGGTGAATCCGCCGGCCCGCTGCCCGCCGCGAGGCGCGCGATCTCGCCCGCGTCGAGGGCGTGGGCGTAGACGCGCACGTCGTCGATCCAGCCCTGGAACTGGCGCCCGCCCAGCTCGTCGCGCCCGATCACGGTGCGCCCGTCGAAGGCCTCGGGCGCGTGGGGATGGAGGTGCACGGCCGAGGCCAGCGTGGTGTGCCGCAGGTACAGCGTGGCGCGCTCGGGCTCGATGACCAGCGCCACGAAGGCCCACTGGTCGTCCGGCAGGGCGAGCGGGTTCCCGAAGCCGTAGGTGGCCGGGTCGTCGTTCCAGGTGTAGCGCAGCCCGCCGCCGCTCGTCACGGACAGCCCGGCCACGGTGCTGCCGGCGCGCGCGAAGACCAGGCCCGCGAAGGCGTCCTGCTGGCCCTGGCGCCGGACCCAGGCCGTGATCGTCACGCGGTTCGCGTCGAGGTCGAGGGCCGGCAGGTGCACGCGGTCGTTGATGCCGTCGAAGTAGATCGCGCCGCCGAAGAGCCCCGGGGCCCAGCTCGGACTGGCCGCCAGGGTGCCGTCGCGCCCGCCGCGGCTGCGGTCGAGGGCCTGCATGCCGGCGCCCTCGTCGAGCGGCCAGTAGCCGTGGAGCTCGAGCGGCGTGCTGACCAGCGTGACCGTGCCGCTCGTGCTGCGGCGCGCGTCGCTCACCTCGTAGGCGAAGGTGTCGGTGCCGACGAAGGGCTCGTCCGGTCCGGAGTACACCAGGTGCTCGCGCCCGACGTCGCTCACGCGCGCGACCGTGCCGCCACGCGCGCTCGTGGCGTCGGTCCCGAGCAGGAACAGCGGCTGGCAATCGCCGTCGGCGTCGTTGGCGAGCACGTCCAGGGCCAGCCCCTGCGCCAGGCGGTCCTTGCGCTGCACGGCGCGGTCCGGCATGGCGTAAGGCGCGAGCTGCTGCGGGCGGTCCGCGACCGGCTGCAGGCAGGCCAGCCCGTCGCGGAAGCCGGTGATGATCCGGCGCGTCTCGGGCGCGACGAGGAAGCACGCCCCGCACATGTTGTTGCAGGGCTCGAGGTCGTGGCAGTGGCCCGCGCCGAAGTTGTGTCCGACCTCGTGGCCGACGATGTTCGCGCCGTCCATGCTCCAGCCGTAGTGGACCGCCGTGTTGCACACGACGCCCACGTAGGCGAGGCCGCCGTACTCGATCAGGCTGCCCGGCTTGCCGGTCATCAGGTGCGCCAGGTCGCGCGGGATCGCAGCCTGGTTCGTGTTCCACTCGGTGCGGAAGAGGTCCAGCAGGTTCCCGCCGCCGGTCGGCTGGTAGAAGGGCGCCGTGCGCACCACGTAGGCCGTCAGCGCGAAGGTGATCTGCACGTCGCGCGCGAAGAAGAAGTCGACCTGGTTCAGGATCGCGTCGATCGCCGCGACCGTGCCCGGCACCGAGGAGCCCTTGCGCTGGAAGTACTCGAAGTCGGCGTCGAAGGCGATCTCGGCCCGCTCCAGGCAGCGCCGGCGGTCCGCGCGCGTCCCCAGCGCGAGCAGCCCCGCCGGGAGCGGCGCCGGGAGGTCGGAGGCGCCGCAGGCGAAGGGCTCCGGCGGCTGCGCCAGCCGCAGGCGGTGCCGGCCGGGCGCGCCCGCGGGTTCCAGCTCGTGGAGCTGCTGCGCGCCGTCCGCCGCCCGCGTCTCGATCCAGGCGCTCCAGCCGTCGAGCCCGAGCGCGGCCACGACCGCGCTGTCGTCGACGCCGCGCAGGCTGCCGCGGTAGGTGCGCGCCGGCGGGGGCGGCGCGTCGACGCTACCCGCCGCCCCGACCACGCGCACGAAGACACCGGGCGCGCGCAGGGCGTGGCGCGCCAGGAGCAGCTCGCCGAGCGGTGTGGCCAGGCTGATCTGCTCGGGCGCCTCGGACGGGACCTCGAGCGCGAAGGTCGGGGTCGGCTCGGCGGCGATCCGCGGGGCCTGGAGCAGGGACAGCGCGAGGAGGAGCGACATGCGGGCGACGATTCTCGGCGCCCTCGCCCGGGAGCGCCACGCCCGGCGCTACTTCTTCTTCGCCGCCAGGCGCGCGACGACCGCGCGCAGGGCCGCCTGGCTCTCGCTGCCGAACCACTCGTCGAGGAAGCCCTCCAGGGCGCGCCCGTCGCAGCGCGCGAAGGACTCGCTCAGCTCGCGCCGCACCAGGGCGCGCGTCGCGCGCAGGGTCGCCGGCGGCAGGGCGAGCTGGGCCTCGACCCACTGGCGTGCGCGCGGCACGACCTCCTCCGGTGCGACGAGCTCGTCGACGAGGCCGAGCTGGCGCGCCGTCTCGGCCTCGAACAGCTCGGCGCCCGTCAGCATGCGCTCGGCCACGCGCGCGCCGGCCGCGTGACGCGCCACGGCCCAGATCGGCTCCGGCACGCGCACGCCGACCGCCACCTCGTTGAGGCCGATCCGGAAGGCGCCCGCGGCCATCACGCGCCAGTGGGCGCACAGGGCCAGCACGCAGCCGCCGGCCGGCGCGTGCCCGGTCACGGCGCAGGCCACGGGGATCGGCAGCTCGACCAGGACGCGCATCAGCTCGAGGAAGTCGCGCCAGGCCGCACGCGCCCCGGCGCGGTCGAGCGTCACGAACAGCGGCACGTCGAGCCCGGCCGAGAACAGGCCCGCGCGGCCGGAGAGGATCAGGCCCCGGGCCCGCGACGGGGCGCTGCGCAGGGACTCCAGCAGGGCGTGGATCAGCTCGGGCGAGAGCGCGTTGGCGGGCGGGCGCTCGAGGCGCAGCTCCTGGACGTCGCCGTGGGAGAGGGTCGCGATCATGGAGGGAGGATACTCGCGCCTCCGGGTCGGGCGAGCTCCCGGGCGCGACGGGCGCCCCGTTCCGCGGTGGCCCTCCCCACACGAAGCCCTTTCGCGTGGCCCGTTCCCGCGCGTGCCTGCACAATGAGCCGTGGTCCGCCGCTGCACGCCATGTCCTCCCCCCTCCGCGCCCTCGCCTTCCCCGCCGTCCTCCTCGCCGCGCTCCCGCACGCCCTCGCGGCCCAGGCCAACGTCGTGCCCGGGCTCGACGTGCGCCTCTCGGCCATGCGGTCGATCGCGGCGATCGGGCGCACGGGCAGCTTCCCGGACGGGATCAACGGGATCGCCTTCGACACGACCGTGTGCAACGACGGCACGGTCGAGGTCCCCTGGTTCCAGCCGATGAACGTGCGCCACCCGAAGATCGCCTTCCTGGTGGCGGGCCTGCGCGACGGACGTCTGGTGCAGCTCTCCGGGCGCAGCTTCGTCAAGCACGGCTTCTTCGCGGCCAACTCGCCGGGCTGCGGCACGCCCTGCATGCGCCCGGCCGGCGATCCGGGCGAGTACCTGGGCGTGGGCTGCGCCGACACCTACGCGATCAGCAACAACGGCGACAACTTCTACCTCGGGCCGGCGGAGGAGATCGATCCGTGGCTCGGCACCTGGGACAAGGCCTGCTCGCTCTTCGATCGCGGCTTCCCGGCCGTGGCCGCGCCCGAGGACTGCGACGGGCGCCGCAGCCTGACGCGCACGGCCGCGGCGGCCCTCGGGCCGGTGCACAGCCGCGTGCAGGTGCGCGACGCCGAGCTGCTGGCCGGCGGACCGCTCTTCTTCCAGGGCCACTACGTGGTCGAGGGCCAGGCCGAGGCCACGCGCGACGACAACCTGGGCTCGCGCGGCTTCACGGCCACCTGGAGCGGGAGCGCCTGGAGCCTCGCGCCGAGCTCACCGCTCGTCGCCGGCACCGTGCTGGCGCAGTGGCCGGGGGCGGAGATCACCTCGGCCACGAACGGCGCGCTGGACGGGCGCGTGTACTGCGGGCTGGTGGTCAGCGGACCCGTGCAGGGCTTCTATCGCTACGAGTACGCCCTGCACAACCGCGACAACGCGCGCGGCATCGGCGCGCTGCGCATCCCGCTGTGCTCCGGGGCGCGCGTGCGCGCCGCCGGCTTCCGCGACGCCGACGGCGATCCGGCCAGCGACTGGTCGATCGAGCGGAAGGGGAACGAGCTGGTCTTCGCCGCGCGCTCCGCGCTGCTCCCCTGGAACACGATCCACAACTTCTGGTTCGAGAGCGACGCCGCCCCGGCCGACGCGGCCCTGCAGCTCTCCTCCGGCGCGCCGCCGAGCCGCCCGGCGCACTTCGCGCTGCCGGGCCGCGCGCCGCTCGCGCTCCACGCCGTCCACACCGGCCCCGGCTGCGCGCTGGGCCCGCCGCCCACGCTCTTCCCGCTCGGCACCCCGCCGCGCGCGACGCTCGGCAACGCGAGCTTCGCCCTCGGCTCGGCCGGCAACGCCGCGCAGCAGCCGAGCGCGCTGTACTTCACGCCCGGCGCCGGCACGGCCTCCTTCCCGCCCTGCAAGCTGCTGCTCGGGCCGCGGCCCGTGCTCGCCTCGCTCGTCACGAGCGACGCCGCCGGCCTGGCCGTGCACCCCGTGCCGATCCCGAACGACATCGCCCTGGAGGGCCGCGTCTTCGCGCTGCAGGCCCTGGCGCGCCGGCCGGGCGCGGGGGTGCTCTTCGCCGACTGGGAGCTCTCGGACGGCTTGCTCGTCCGGGTCGGGGACGCCCTGGCGGACTGCCCGTAGCCTACGGGCCGAGCCCGTACAGCTCGAAGCGCAGGTGCGGGAGGATGTTGGTGAAGTCGTCGGTCCACGGACGACCGCCGCCGGCCGGCGGCAGCGCGGTCCAGGCCGGGCGCTGGAAGCCGAAGCGCGCGAGCAGCGCCGCGCGTCGCGCGACGACGATCCAGTCCGAGGGCGTGCCCATCGGCGTCTGCGTCGGCACCGCGCCCAGGCTC
This sequence comes from Planctomycetota bacterium, assembly GCA_036376275.1. Lineage (GTDB taxonomy): Bacteria > Planctomycetota > UBA1135 > UBA1135 > JABFRZ01. The sequence goes on from DASVAP010000376.1 coordinate 16,851, forward strand.
GCGCGCGCCTCCAGCCCGGCGTCGGCCACCAGCGCCGCGACCACCGGCAGGAGGTCGATGTAGGAGTTGGTCACGTGCATCAGGAGCAGCCCGTCCGGCGCGAGCTTGGCGAAGTAGAGCGCCAGGGCCTCGCGCGTCAGGAGGTGCGCCGGGATCGCGTCGCCGCTGAAGGCGTCGACCACGAGCGCCGCGAAGGCCCCGTCCGGCTCGCGCGCCAGCGTCAGGCGCCCGTCGCCGATCACGACGTCCACGTCCTCGCCACAGTGCGACAGGTACGTGAAGTAGCGCTCGTCGCGCGCGATGCGCTCGTCCAGCGGATCGATCTCGTAGAAGGTCAGGCGCTGCCCGGGCGCGGCGTGGCAGGCGATGGCGCCCACCCCGAGGCCGATCACGCCCACGCGCCCGCGGCCGCCGGGCGTGTCCTTCAGGATCGAGAAGAACTGCCCGACCGGGCCCTCGCGCGTGTAGTACATCGGCGGCGCGAGCGGGCTGGCCAGGTTCTGCATCCCGTGGTTGGTGGTCCCGTTCAGGAGCCAGTGGAAGCGCCCGAAGGGCAGCTCGCCGCCCATCACCGAGTAGACGCCGAAGAAGCTGCGCTCGCGCAGCAGCCGGTCGGGCGGGTCGCCCAGGACGTGTGGCGCGGCGAAGCGCAGCGGCCGGCGCGCGGTCAGCGCGCACGCCAGCGCCACGCCCAGGGCCAGCAGCAGGGCCGCGCGCTCGCCCTGGGCCTCGCCGCCGGCCAGGACCAGGGCCGCGTGGCGCCACAGGCTCGCGCCGCTGGCCTGCTCGAGCGCGAGCAGACCCGCCAGGAGCGCCGGCAGCGCGAGATCCAGCAGGCGCTCGGCGCGCAGGCGCGCCGCGGCGCCGCGGCCGGGCGTGAGCGCGCGCGCCAGCCAGCCGGGGGACTCCGGCGCGGGCCGCAGGAGCAGGGCGGCCACCAGCGCCAGCGGGTACTCCAGCACGGAGTCGAACACGAGCGGCGCGACGATCGAGGCCAGCACGCCGCCCAGCACGCCGCCGACCGACATCCACAGGTAGAACTCGGTCAGGTGCGCGGCCACCGGCCGCCGGCGCGCCAGCTCGGCGTGGCACACCCAGGCCGACAGGAACAGGCCCGCGACGTGCAGCCCGACCAGGAACAGCGGCCCGGGCGCGCCGCTCTGGAACATGCCCGCCACCAGCACCACGACCACGACCTGCGCGCGCCGCACCCACACCGGCGCGATCCAGCTCCGGCGCGCGAAGGCCAGCACGAAGGTCAGGAGATAGAGCGCCAGGGGCACGACCCACAGCAGCGGGACGGCCACGATCTCGCTCCCGACGTGCAGCGTGACGCCGAGCAGCAGCGCCGAGGGCACCGTGGCGAGCGCCAGCCAGCGCGCGCGCAGGCTCCAGCTCAGCTCGCGCACGAGCCCGCCCTCCTCCGCCTGCGGGGCGCCCACCGCGCGGTGGCGCCGCACCAGCGTCACGCCGCAGCCCGCGATGGCCAGCGCGAGCAGCGCGTAGCCGGCGGTCCAGGCCCAGCCCTGGGCCGCCAGGCCGAGCAGCGGCTCGACCAGGAACGGGTAGGAGAAGAGCGCCGCCAGGCTGCCGAGGTTGCTCGCGCCGTAGAGGAAGTAGGGATCGCCGGCGGCGGCGTGGTCGGTGTGCGCGAACCACCTCTGGAGCAGCGGCGCCGTGGCCGAGACCGCGAAGAACGGCAGCCCGATCGAGGCCGCCAGGAGGCCGATCAGCCAGGGGATCTGCGTGCCCCCGGCCGGCGGGCTCCAGCCGGCCGCCACGCCGATCGGCAGCGCCAGGGCCCCGAGCGCGAGCACCCCGGCGTGCGTCAGCGTCTGCGCGCGCGGTCCGAGGCAGCGCGTCGAGACGTGCGCGTAGCCGTAGCCCAGCAGCAGCGTGGCCTGGAAGAACACCACCGCCGTGTTCCACACCGCGGCCGAGCCCCCCAGCAGCGGCAGCACGGCCTTGGTGAACATCGGCTGCACCGCGAACAAGAGGAACGCCGAGAGGAACAGCGTCAGCGTGTACAGCGGGAGCACGAACGGCGCTCCGGCCCGGGCCGGGGCCGCTCCACGGTCCAGGGGCATGCCTCGTCGATTCTACTCGATCAGGAAGTCGTAGCCCTCCCAGCGCATGACCTCGAGCAGGTTGGAGAAGTCGTCCGTCCAGAGGCCGATGCTCGGCTCCGGCGGCAGCTCGGGCCAGGGGTGGGGCAGGAAGCCGAAGCGTGCCAGCAGCTCGGGCCGGCGCGCGACGAGCACGTAGTCCGCCTCGAGGGCGAAGGGCGTGGTCAGCTGGATGCTCGGGCTGCGGCGCACGGCCAGACCCTGGTCGGCGGCCAGGTTGCCCAGCACCGGCAGGAGGTCCAGGTAGGAGTTCGTGACGTTGAAGAGCACCAGACCCCGCTCGGACACCTTGCGCATGTAGAGCTGCAGCGCCTCGCGCGTCAGGAGGTGCACCGGGATCGCGTCGCCGCTGAAGGCCGCCACGAGCAGCAGGCCGAAGGCCCCGTCGGGTTCCTCCTCGAGCAGGAGGCGCCCGTCGCCGATGTGCACCTCCACGCGCTCGCCGGCGTCCGCCAGCATCGTGAAGTAGCGCTCGTCGCGCGCGATGCGCTCGTCCAGCGGGTCGATCTCGAAGTACGTCAGGCGCTGGTCGTGCCCGACGTAGCTGGCCATCTGGCCGACCCCGAGGCCGACCACGCCGATGCGCTCCACGCGCTCGGGCCAGTCGCGCAGCACGCTCATCACCTGCCCGATCGGGCCCTCGCGCGTGTAGTAGGTGATCGGGCTCGCCGGGTTGTCCATGTTCTGGCCGCCGTGGAACACGCGCCCGTGCAGCAGGAGGTGCACCTTGCCCAGCGGGTGCTCGATCTTCTTGACCGAGTACACGCCGAAGAAGCTGCGCTCGCGCATCAGGCGGTTCTCGGGGTGGTTCAGGACGTCCGGGGCCAGCACGAACATCGTCACCAGGAAGGCGAGCGCCAGGCGCAGCGGCCGCCTCGCGAAGCACAACAGGCCGAGCACCAGCGTGCCCTTGAAGGCCAGCAGCACGGTTCGCTCGGAGCCGCCGAGCCCTGCCACCACCGCCGTGATCGCGCGCCGCCACCAGCCCTCCGCGGCGGGCGGCTCGGCCAGCGGGTTCCCCCCGGCCAGCAGCCAGTAGAGCAGCGCCGGCAGGACCAGGTCGAGCACCCACGGCCACGGGCCGCGCCGGCCCTGCGGCCAGGGGCGCAGCAGCAGCGCCGCGCACAGGGCCAGCGGGTACTCGTACACGGCGTCGAACACGAGCGGCGCCACGATCGCGGCCAGGATCCCGCCCAGCACGCCGCCGACCGACATCCACAGGTAGAACTCGGTCAGGTGCGTCGCGCGCGGCCGCAGGCGCGCCAGCTCGCCGTGGCACACCATGGCCGTGACGAACATCGCGCCCACGTGCAGGACGAGCAGCGCGACCAGGGCCGGGATCTGGTACAGCACCGCGAGCAGCACCAGCAGCACGACCTGGGCGCGCACCATCCAGGTGTGCCGCAGGATCGGCCGGCGCGCGAACACGATCACGAACGTCAGCAGGTAGAGCGCCAGCGGCATCACCCACAGGAACGGGGCCGCGGCGATGTCCGTCCCGATGTGCAGCGTCACGCCCAGGAGCAGCGCCGAGGGCACGGTGGCCAGCGCCAGCCAGCGCGCGCGCAGCGGCCAGGTCACCTCGGCCACCAGCCCGCCGCCCGCGTCGCCCTGCGCGCTCGCTCCCACCGGCCGCCAGCGTCGCACCAGGATCAGGCCGCAGGTCGCGATGGCCGCCGCCAGGAGGCCGTAGCCCACGGTCCACGCCCCGCCCTGGGCCCGCAGGCCGAGCACCGGCTCGAGCACGAAGGGATAGGCGAGCAGCGCCGCCAGGCTGCCGAGGTTGCTGGCGCCGTAGAGGAAGTAGGGGTCGCCGGCGGCGGCGTGGTCGGTGTGCGCGAACCACTTCTGGAGCAGCGGGGCCGTGGCCGAGACCGCGAAGAACGGCAGCCCGATCGAGGCCGCCAGGAGCCCGATCAACCACGGGATCTGGGTCTCGCCGCGCGGCGGCTGCCAGCCGGCCGCGACCCCGATCGGGAGCGCCAGGAAACCCAGGCCGAGCACGACGATGTGCAGGACCAGCTGCGGCTTCGGCCCGAGGAAGCGCGTCGAGCAGTGCGCGTAGGCGTACCCGAGCAGCAGCGTCCCCTGGAAGAACACGACCGCCGTGTTCCACACCGCCGCCGAGCCTCCGAGCAGCGGCAGCACCATCTTGGTGAACATCGGCTGCACCGCGAACAGGAGGAACGCGGACAGGCACAGCGTCGCCGCGTAGAGCGGCAGCACGAAAGGTGCCGTTCCGCGGGTCGCGGGGGTGGGGGACGACATCGGGGGCGGGGGATCCTACCCGACCCCCGAGGCCCTACTTCGGACGGAAGACCTTGACCACTTCGGGCCGACCCTCGAGATAGGGGCCGCCCAGGAGGTCGATGCAGTAGGGGATGGCCGGGAAGACCGCGTCGAGGCACACGCGGATCGAAGCCGGCTTGCCGGGCAGGTTGACGACCAGCGTGCGCGCGACGATGCCGGCGCTCTGGCGCGAGAGGATCGCGGTCGGGACGCCGGCCGCCAGGGAGGCCGCGCGCATCGCCTCGCCGAAGCCCGGCAGCATCTTCTGGCACACGGCCGCCATGGCCTCGGGCGTCACGTCGCGCAGGGCCGGTCCGGTGCCGCCGGTGGTGCACACCAGCGCGCAGCCCGCGGCCGCCAGGTCGCGCAGGGCCGACTGGATCAGCGGGATCTCGTCCGGCACGAGGCGCTTGTCGTAGGTGCACTCGGTGGCCAGGTAGGCGCGCAGCGCGGCCTCGATGGCCGGGCCGGAGAGGTCCTCGTACACGCCCTGGGTGGCGCGGTCGGAGACGGTCAGGATGCCGATCTTCGGGAGGGCCATGCTCGTTCTCCGTCTCAGTCCGGCGACAGCACGCGCAGGTCGGGGAGCGGCGACCCCGGTCCGACCGGGATCGTGCGCGTGCCGGGGGGAAGGGTGCCACGCTCGATCTCCTGGGGCAGCGTGAAGGTGCGCACGCTGCCGTCGGTGTAGAGCACGTTCATGCAGCCGGCGTGGTTCATGCCGCGCGCGTTGTCGCAGGCCACCAGGGCCTCGCTCGCGCCGCCGCCGGCCGGGAAGCGCGCCAGCGGGAAGTCCATCAGGTCGCGCACGGCGTAGGCCGAGTCGGCCCCGCCCAGGGCCTCGGGCCGGCGGAAGTCCACGGCGGACACCGGGTGGGCGCCCGGACCCGGGCAGGTGAGCTGCGCGCGGACCGCGGGCGTGTCGGGGAGGTCGCCCTCGGCCACCAGTGCCCCGAGCACGGCCACGCCGGCGCCCTCCGGCAGGGCCCCGCCGGTGCGCTGCGCGTGGCGCAGGAAGCCCGCGTGGATCGCGCGCAGGTTCTCCGTGCACTCGTTCACGTCGCGTCCGAGCTCGACCACCGGCTCCTCGCTGTCGCCGCCGCGGCCGCGCACGAGCCACACGGCCAGCGCGAGCACGAGCGCGACGACCGCCAGCTTGCGCGCGGCGCTCATTCCAGCCCGAGCTCGCGCACCAGGAACGCGAGGCAGTCGGCGGCCTCCTCGATCGCCATCGTGGTCGGCTTGCCGGCGCCGTGCCCGGCGCGCGTGTCGATGCGGATCAGGGCCGGCCGCGGGCCCGCCTGGGCCGCCTGCAGGGCCGCCGCGAACTTGAAGCTGTGGGCCGGCACGACGCGGTCGTCGTGGTCGGCGGTCGTGACCAGCGTGGCGGGATAGCGCGTGCCCGGGCGCAGGTTGTGGAGCGGCGAGTAGGCCCGCAGCGCGCGGTACTGCGCGGCGTCGTCGGCGGTGCCGTAGTCGCCGGCCCAGGCCCAGCCGATCGTGAAGCGGTGGTAGCGCAGCATGTCGAGCACGCCCACCGCCGGCAGCGCGGCGCCGAAGAGCTCCGGGCGCTGCGTGAGGCAGGCACCCACCAGGAGGCCGCCGTTCGAGCGCCCGCCGATCGCGAGCCGGTCCGGGCGCGTCCAGCCGCTCGCGACCAGCCACTCGGCCGCCGCGATGAAGTCGTCGAAGACGTTCTGCTTCTCGAGCTTCGTGCCGGCCTCGTGCCAGGCCTCGCCGTACTCGCCGCCCCCGCGCAGGCAGGGGATCGCGAGCAGGCCGCCCAGCTCGAGCCAGGCCAGGTTCGGGACCGAGAACGAGGGCGTGATCGAGATCCCGAAGCCGCCGTAGCCGTACAGGTACGTCGGGCGCGCGCCGTCGCGGGCCAGGCCCTTCTTGCGCGTCAGGAACATGGGCACGCGCGTGCCGTCCTGGCTGGCGTAGAAGACCTGCTCGGTCTCGTAATCGGCCGGATCGAAGCGCAGCGCGGCGGGGCGGAAGGGCGTGCTCTTCCGCGTCCCGAGGTCGAAGCGCAGGATCGCCGCCGGCTGGGTCGCGTTGGTGAAGCTGTAGAAGGTCGTCCCGTCCTCGCGGTCGCCGCCGAAGCCGCCCGCGGTGCCGATCCCGGGCAGGTCGACCTCGCCCAGCGGCGCGCCGTCCGTCGCGAACAGGCGCACGAGGGAGCGCGCGTCCTTCAGGTACTCCACGAGGAGCTTCCCGCCCAGCTCGTCCGCCCCCTGGATCGCCTCGGGGGCCTCGGGCACGAGCTCCCTCCAGTGCGCGCGCTCCGGCCGTGCCACCTCGAGCGCCACGATGCGCCCGCGCGGCGCGCCGAGGTCCGTCTGGCACCACACGACGCCGCCCTCGTCGCCGATCGGGAAGGTGCGCGCGTCGAAGCCCTGGACGAGCGGCTCGCTCGCGCCCGTGGCGACCCAGCCGGCCTCCACCCGTGACAGCGGCAGGCGGTAGAGCTCGTTCTTGCGGCTGGCGACGTCGAGCACGACCTGGAACAGCGCCGTGCCGTCCTCGGACAGGCGGAACGACTGGCTGCGGCCCTCCGCGGCCGGCCGGCGCGCGATCAGGACGTCGGCGCCCTCGTCGGTGCCGAGGCGGTGGAAGCACACGTCCGGCGGGGCGTTCCGCGCCTGCAGGGCCTCGCCCGGCGGCGGCGCGTCGTAGCGCGCGTAGAAGAGGCCGCTGCCGTCCGCGGCCCAGGCCAGGGCCCCGAACTTGTTGCGCGTCAGCGTGTCGGCGAGGTCCTGCCCGTCCGCCACGCGCCGCACCTTCCACGTGCGCCAGTCGGAGCCGCCGTCGGAGAGCGAGTAGGCGACCAGCGTCCCGTCCGGGCTCGGGACGTAGCTCATCAGCGCGACCGTGCCGTCGCTCGAGAGCGCGTTGGGGTCGAGCAGGAGCCGCGGCTCCTCGCCCTCGGCCTCGATCACGAACAGCGCCGACTGGTTCTGCAGGCCGTCGTTCTTGCGGAAGAAGATGCGCCCGCCCTCCTGGACCGGCAGCTCGGTGCGCTCGAAGTCCCACAGCTCGGTCAGGCGCTGGCGCAGGCCCTCGCGCGCCGGGATCGTCGCCAGGTACGACTCGGTCAGCGCGTTCTCGGCCTCGATCCAGGCGCGCGTCGCGGGGGCATCGGGGTCCTCGAGCCAGCGGTAGGGGTCGGGCACGCGCTCGCCGTGGTACTCGTCCACCACGGCCTCGCGCGTGGCCTCGGGGTACTCCCAGACGCCGCGCGGGGCCTGGCAGGCGGCGAGCGCGGTCAGGGCCAGGAGCAGGCCGGAGCGGCAGCGGGGGCGCGTCATGGGGCGGGATTCTACGGGTCGGGGGCCGGGGCTGGCCGCCGCGGCCGGGTAGCGCCAGAATCGTCGCCCCTATGAACCTCTCCACCCTGCTCGCGATCCCCGCCGCCGCCCTCCTCGTCGCCGCTCCGGCCCTCGCGCCCGAGGACCACACCACCATCCCGCCCGCGGCCGGCGAGGTGCACGCCGTGCTGACCTCGATCCAGCCGCTGTCGGCCGCCATCGCCGCGGCCGAGAAGGAGGTCGGCGGCCTGGCGCGCGACGCCTCGATCGCGCGCGACGGCAGCGTGACGGTGCAGGTCTTCACGAGCGACGCGCACCACGTGGTCGTGGTCGACGGCAAGAGCGGCGCGGTGACGTCGAAGGAGAAGCGCGCGCGCTTCCCGGGCCTGCCCACGGCCGGCGCCTGGACCGAGCTCGCCTCGGGCCTCAAGTACTACGACCTCGTGCCCGGCACTGGCGAGCAGCCGGCCGGCCCCACGACCACGGTCAAGGTCCACTACACCGGCTGGCTCCTGAACGGCACCAAGTTCGACAGCTCGGTCGACCGCGGCCAGCCCATCGACTTCCCGCTCAACGGGGTGATCAAGGGCTGGACCGAGGGCGTCGGCTCGATGAAGGTCGGCGGCAAGCGCAAGCTGATCATCCCCTACGACCTGGCCTACGGCCCGCGCGGCAACGGCCCGATCCCGCCCAAGGCGACGCTCGTGTTCGACGTGGAGCTGATCGCCATCGTCCAGTAGCCGCGCGCGGGGCGGCCCCCTGACCGGGGGCCGCCCGCCGCGCTACCTTCTCGTTCCAACCGGACCCACTCAGGAGGACACGCCATGACCGTTCGCATCGGAGACGAGGCCCCCAACTTCACCGTCGAGACCACCCAGGGGAAGATCGACTTCCACCAGTGGATCGGGGACAAGTGGGCGATCCTCTTCTCGCACCCCAAGGACTTCACGCCCGTGTGCACGACCGAGCTCGGCTACATGGCGCGCCTGAAGCCCGAGTTCGACAAGCGCAACACGAAGATCATCGGCCTCAGCGTCGACCCGGTGAGCGACCACGTGAAGTGGGTCAAGGACATCGAGGAGACCCAGGGCAGCGCCGTCAGCTACCCGCTGATCGGCGACCAGGACCTGGTCGTGGCCAAGCTCTACGACATGATCCACCCGAACGCGGCGGGCGGGAAGCGCACGGCGGTCGACAACGCCACGGTGCGCTCGGTCTTCGTCATCGGGCCGGACAAGAAGGTCAAGGCGATGCTCGTCTACCCGATGAGCACGGGCCGGAACTTCGACGAGGTCCTGCGCCTGCTCGACTCCTGCCAGCTCACCGCGAAGCACACCGTGGCCACGCCCGTGAACTGGAAGCCGGGCCAGGACTGCATCATCCCGCCGAGCGTCTCCGACGAGGACGCGAAGAAGAAGTTCCCGCAGGGCTTCAAGACCATCAAGCCCTACCTGCGCACGGTCGCCCAGCCGAAGTAGGGGTTTCCCCTCCCTGGGACCGCCGGGCTCCAGCCCGGCTCCTTCTTCTTCTTCCTCCCCCTCCTCCCCTTCCGTCTCCGCGCCCTCCGCGTCTTCCCTCCGCGTCTCCGCGTCCGCTCTTCTTCTGGTCGGAATCGGAGAGCGCGGAGACGCGGAGAGAAGACGCGGAGGGCGCGGAGACGAAGGAGAACGGACCAGGAGGAGGGCAGAGCCAGGCAGGAGCCCGGCTGTCCCGGGGCCTCAGGCCAGCGGCCCGACGCGCTTCGGCCCGGCGCTGGCGAAGGCCAGGATCGCCTGGACCACGGCCTCGGGCTCCTCCAGGGCCGGGAAGTGGCTGCGCGTGTCGAGGCGGCGCACGCTGAACCACTTGTTGCGGCGCGAGAAGTCCTGCTGCTGGGCGAGGAGCGCGGGATCGCGCGGCTGCGAGTAGAGGTGCAGCGTCGGGCACGGCGGATCGAGGCGCGCCAGGGCCTCGAGCGGCGTCCCGTCGGCGTAGGTCGCCTCGACCGCGCGGGCGGCGCGCGACCACATCTCGAAGCCGTAGCTGCCCATCTCCTCGCGGATGTGGCGCACGACGTGGGGCTCGCGGCAGTCGGCGATCCACAGGCGGAACAGCGCCTCGCGCGTGGCCAGCCAGAGCTTGCGGTCCTGCAGGGCCGTGAGCAGCTCGCGGAAGGCCTTGGGCGGCGTGGAGACGAGCCAGTCGAGCAGCACCAGGCGCACGACGCGCTCGCCCAGGCGCCGGCGCAGCTCGAGCGCGACCCAGCCGGCATGGGAGACGGCCACGGGGATGACCGTGCCCACGCCGGTCGTGCGGATCACGGCCAGGGCGTCCTCGAGCAGCTCGGCGTGCCCGAACTCGCCTCCGGCGGCGGCCGACTTGCCGTGCCCGCGCCAGTCCAGCGCGATGACGCGGTTCGAGCGCCCCAGCGCATGCGTGATGCGCCCGAAGGTGCTCTTGTTCTCGCACCAGCCCGGCAGGCACAGGAAGGCCGGGCTGCCGCGCGACAGGTCGTTGAACTGGATGCGGACCGACTGGGAGAAGGCGGTGGGCACGGGGGGCTCTCGGGGTGCGGATGATACCTTTCCCGTGGCGCGACTTCGTGCCCCTGCAGCGGTCCGCGCCGGATCGCTCGAAGAGCGCGGGGCGCCGCACGTCGCCATGCCCGCACCGCTCCAGCGCCGCGAGTTCCTGACGGCCCTCACGGCTCCCGTCGTCGCCTGCGCCGCGCCGCGCCTGGAGCCGGAGGCCGCGCGCGCGGCGCTGGCGCGGGCCGCGCAGGTCCAGGACGACCCGCGCCGCTTCTGGGGCGAGATCGCGCGTGCCTTCACGGTCGACCGCGCGATGATCAACCTCAACAACGGGGGCGTCTCGCCCAGCCCGCGCCTGGTCCAGGAGGCGATGAAGCGCCACCTGGACGTCTCGAACGAGGCCCCGGCCTACTCGATGTGGCGCCTGCTCGAGCCGGGCCGCGAGGGCGTGCGCGCGCGCCTGGCCCAGGCCCTGGGCGTCGATCCGGAGGAGGTCGCGATCACGCGCAACGCCTCCGAGAGCCTGGAGACCTGCCAGCTCGGGCTCGAGCTGGCGCGCGGCGACGAGGTCCTGACCACGACCCAGGACTACCCGCGCATGCTCACGACCTTCCGCCAGCGCGAGCAGCGCGAGGGCATCGTCCTGAAGCAGTTCTCGATCCCGACCCCCTGCGAGGACCCGGGCGAGATCGTGCGGCTCTTCGAGGCCAACCTGACGCCGCGCACGCGCCTGATCCTGGTCTCGCACGTGGTCTTCCTGACGGGCCAGGTCCTGCCGGTGGCCGAGGTCGTGGCCCTGGGGCGCCGCAAGGGCATCCCGGTGATCGTCGACGGCGCGCACGCCTTCGCGCACCTCGACTTCCGCCTGCCGGAGCTCGACTGCGACTACTACGGGACCAGCCTGCACAAGTGGCTCTTCGCGCCCCACGGCACGGGGCTGCTCTACGTGCGCCGCGCCAGGATCGGCGGCCTGTGGCCGCTGATGGCGGCCAAGGAGGAGCAGCGCGACGACATCCGCAAGTTCGAGGAGATCGGCACCCATCCGGCCGCCAACGCGCTGGCCATCGCCGAGGCGCTGGTGTTCCACGAGACCCTGGGACCGGCGCGCAAGCTGGCGCGCCTGGTCGAGCTGCGCGAGCGCTGGGCCGAGCCGCTCGCGCGCCACGAGCGCGTGCGCTTCCACACCAGCCGCAAGCCCGGGCTGGCGGGCGGGTTCGCGCTGGTCGAGATCGAGGGGGTCGACTCGAAGGAGCTGGCGGAGCACCTGTGGGCCCAGCATCGGATCTTCGTGGTCGCGATCGAGCACGCGGAGTTCTCGGGCATCCGCGTGTCGCCCAGCGTGTACACGCTGGAGAGCGAGGTGGATCGCTTCGTGGAGGCGATGGAGCGGGTGGTG
>DASVAP010000400.1:0-11818 GCA_036376275.1 Planctomycetota bacterium
CCTCGATCTGCGCGCGGCAGTCGCGCGAGGAGGTCGCGCCGGTCGTGCCGGCCAAGAAAAGGGTCGCCCCGGCCGGGAAGGCCAGCAAGATCGCCAGGGGCGGAGGCAAGAAGCGCGCGCGCGTCTAGCGGCGAGCCGCCGGCCGCGGAGCGTCGTGCTGCGCGGCCCGCGACCCGCCGCCAGCTACCCCTCTTCGAGGAGCTCGACGAAGACCGGCGCGCGTAGGCCGTTGCGCGTGCGCTCGAGGAAGCTGACCGTGCAGTAGAGCCCCGGCTCGACCCAGCGGCCCTCCTCGGCGCAGGGCACGAAGGGCTGCGCCCGCGGGCGCGCGAGGCACAGCTCGCGCAGCCGGGCGCGCAGCGCGTCCGTCAGGCCGCTGCCGACCCGCCCGACGGGCACCAGGGTGCCCTGCTCCTCGAGCGCCACGACCAGGCTGGCGAGATCGCCGCGCTCGTCCGCGGTCCAGCCGAGGATCGCGCAGGGCACCGTGCGCGTGGTCTTGACCTTGATCCACGAGCGCGTGCGCTTGCCCGGCAGGTAGGCGCCGTCGAGCTCCTTGGCCACGATGCCCTCCAGGGCCCGCGCGCGGGCCTCGGCGAAGAAGGCCTTGCCCGGGCCCACCGCGCCCTCGGAGAAGACCAGGTGCGGCTCGGCCAGCTCGGTCATGAGCTCCGCCAGGCGCGCGCGACGCTCCGCCAGCGGGCGCGCGAGCAGCGCGGTGCCGGCCTGGTAGAGCAGGTCGAAGACGACGTACTGGGCCGGCAGCGTGCGCGCCAGCGCCTCGATGCGCAGGCGCGCCTTGCCCTGCATGCGCTCGAGCGCGCGCGAGAAGCTCGGGCGTCCGTCCGCGAGGACCACCAGCTCGCCGTCGAGCAGCGTGCCGGAGGGGAGGCGCGCGAGCGGCCCGAGCTCGGGGAACGAGGGCGTCAGCACCTGGCGGTTGCGCGTGAGCGCGCGCAGGCGTCCGTCCTCGACGAAGGTGAGGGCGCGGATGCCGTCCCACTTGATCTCGAACAGGTGCCGATCCGAGTCGAAGGGCTCGGGCACGAGCGTGGCCAGCATGGGCGCGACGAACTCGGGCAGCGGCATCGGGGGAGAGGGTAGCAACGGGGCGTGGGCGCGTTCTGGGGGAGAGAGGAGGAGCGCGGAGACACGGAGGGAGGACGCGGAGGGCGCGGAGGAGAGAAGGAGAGAAGGAGGATGAGGAGTGAGCGGAAGAGGCGTGGCGCCATGTGTCGCGCGCGCTGGGGCGGAACGTCCTCCAGGAACGAGGCGCTTCCGATCTCGCCTACCCTCCCTCCTCCGCGCCCTCCGCGTCTTCGCTCCGCGTCTCCGCGCCCGGTTCGATTTCGAGCCTTCGGCCCCGCGGGACCGTCCACTCGCCTCAGCCCGTCTTCCTCGTCCTCTTCTTGCGCGCCGGCGCGGCCTCGGCCTCCGCGGCCTCGCCCTCGGGACCCTTCACGCTGGGCGCCATCTTGCGCACGCCCAGCTCGGCCACGCTCTTCTTGAGGGCCTCCATCAGGTTCAGGATCTTGGGCTCCTCCGGGTCCGGGGCGCGCACGATCTCGCGGCCCTCGACCTTGAGCTGGATCAGCTTGGTCAGGTTCTCGACGTAGGCATCGCGGTAGGTCTGGAAGTCGAACTCGGCCAGGGTCGAGGCGCCGATCAGGGTGTTCGCCAGGGCGAGCTCGCTGGCGCTGGGCTTCTCCTCGGGCAGCTCGTCGCGGTAGGGGGTCGCCGCGCGCACCTTCTTGGGATAGTTGAGCACGCTCATCACGAGCATGCCGTCCTGCGGGCGCAGCATGACGAGCTGCTCGCGGCCCGAGAGCACGACCTGCGCGACGGCCACCACGTTGGCCTCGACCATGCCGCGCACGAGCAGGGCATAGGGACGGTTGCCGGCCACGCCGTCGGGCAGCAGGTAGTAGGTCTTGCCGGCCAGGTAGACCGGGTCGATCTTGTCGGGGGCCACGAAGCCGTCGATCGCCACCGAGCGGTCGGACTGCTTGCGGACCTTGGCCAGCTCCTCCTCCTCGATGACCACGTACTGGTCCTTGGTGTACTCGTAGCCGGAGACGATGTCCTCGCTCTTCAGCTCGCCGTGCGCCTCGCAGACCTTCTTGTAGCGCACGCGCCCGTGGCACTCGCCGTGGAGCTGGTTGAGGCGGATCTCCTCGTCCGTGTTGTTGGCCGTGTACGCCTTGACGGGCACGGACACGAGGCTGAGCTTGAGGAAGCCTTTCCAGCTGGTGCGCGGGGCCATGGGTTCTCCTTGCCGGTGGGCCTGGTCGGGGGCCAGGCCTGGGTCGGGGGCCAGGATCGACGAAAAGGGCTCCGAGCGTAAGGGGCACCGGGCGTCGGGCTCCAGGGGTGGGCCCCGCGGCACCGGTTTTCGCGCGTCCCGACGCCGAAAAACGCCGTCAGGCTCGTGCAAACGAGCGGGCCCGAGGCCCCCGACCGTGGCCAGGGGACTCGGGCCCAGGAGGAACCGCCTCCATTTGCTCGCCGGCTCAGATCGTGATCGGAGTGCCGTCGAAGCGGTTGAAGACGAAGCTGGCGGACTCGTTGTACATGTCCTTGGTGTCGCGCAGCAGACCGATGGCGACCGCCTCGCCGAGGCGCATCGACTCCTCGCCGTCCGTGCGCCAGTGCACGCCCGCGATGTTGCGGCCCGTGGCGACGTTGGAACCGATCTTGTTGAGCTCGCCCTCGATCGTCATCAGGCCGGCGTCGGCCCCCAGGTAGGGCACCAGGGCCAGGCCGTTGTCCGTCGGCTCGACCGGTGCCCAGTAGTTGCTCACCGGCTGGCTGGTGTCGAACAGCGCCTTCAGGATCGTCACGCAGGCACCGGCCACGGTCGCGTGCCCCGCGCCGTAGGAGGGGTGCGCCGGCGAGCCCTCGGGGAAGGCCATCGGCAGGAGGTAGCTGCCGTGGCGGCTGAAGGTCTCGGCCACGGCCGCGGAGTTCAGGATGTCCGCGTGCTGGTCGTAGAGCTTCTGCCCGGTCAGGTGCACGTGCGTGCGGCCGAGGTAGACCTCGGGGCGCAGGCGCCGGTGCAGGTTCCACTTCTGGAACCACACGGCCTTGAGCGCGCGCGTGGCCACCTCGCACACCAGCGCGGCGAAGTTCGGCCCGCCCAGCGTGCCGAAGCCGATCTGCGTGGCCGAGGTGTTGTAGGGGTTGCCCGGGTTGGCCGGGACCCCGCTCGAGGCCATCACCAGGAAGGCCTGGAAGTAGGCCTGGAAGAGCACGTCCACGTGCACCCAGGCGCCGATGTCGCGCCCATTGCGCATGTAGACGAGGCCCCCGGGGGCGTTGCTGAAGGCCGGGCTCACGCCGTTCTGGCGTGCGACCCAGTCGGCCTGCGTGGTCATGTAGTCCACGCCGGCCGCGTAGGTGTTCGAGCGCGGGTCGATGTCCTGGGTGCCGAAGGGCTGCGGGCGGTAGAAGAACTGCGACAGGTACGGACCGACCGTGCAGCCGGGGAACGGGTCGCGGAAGAGCGTCTGGGCCGTCACCAGCCCCGCCTGCTTGGGCCCCCGGAAGTCGGAGGCCGCGTTCAGGTCGGCGATGGCCGCGGCGGCGTCGGGATCGCTCCCGTACAGGCGGAAGGGCACGTCGCGCAGGTGCGCCATCCAGGTGTTCTCGATGCCCTCGCCCGCCTGCCACGCGCTGGCGAAGGGCGGCGCGGCCGGGATCGTGAGCGCCTGGGCGTCGGCACCCTCGAGGTCGTAGGCCATGCCCGCCTGCGGGTTGATCATCCTGTGGATCGGCGTGTTGCCGGGCGCGGGTCCGGCCCCGCCGGGGCTGCCGAGCTGGATCAGCTCGAAGTCGGCCGGGTCGCCGCTCTGGAGCGCGGCGAGCAGCGAGGCGTAGGAGCCGGGATCGACCTCGCCCAGCGCGTCGTGCACGAGCCCCTTCGAGAAGCTGCCGCGCTGGTCGGCATAGAGCGCCTCGTCGTCGTTGCGGTCGTGGCAGGCGTGGGGCTGGTGGAACTCGAGCTTGGCGGCCTCGACGCGCTTCTTGAAGGAGCGCGTGCGGCGCTGGTTCGTGCCTTGGGGTCGGATCGACTCGTCGGTGCAGGGCGTCGAGACCAGCGGCACCGAGCCCGTGCTCAGCGTCTGCTGCGCGGTGCTGGCCGCGCCGAGCAGCACACCGGCCGCGCCGACGCCCGCGGCATGGCCGAGGAACAGGCGCCGATCGACGCTTTGTTCCGGAACCGACTCGTGCGCCGGCGAGGGCGCACCCGTCCCACTAACTTCCTCTTCGTGCTTCATGACCTCTTCCTCTCCAGGATGGCTCGGGTGGCGCGCCCCGCTCGCGCGGAGCGCGGAATGGACGAGCAGGATCCTACTGCGCGTTTCCAAAACCAGGCATGCCCATTTGGCGTCCCCGGCCCGCGCGGAGGGGGCCTCCCGCTGGCCCGGCCGGGCGGGGTGCGGGGGCGACACCGTCCGGCCTGGATCGGCGGCGCTGCCCCTTCCCCCCGGGCGGCGAGTAGGCTCTGCGGCCTTTCGGAGAGCCCGGGCGCCGCGTGAAGCTCCACAACAAGATCCTGCTGGGCCTCGTCCTGGGCCTCCTGGTCGGCGTCGGCGCCCACGCGCTCGCGCCCGACGCCCCGGCCGTCGGCTGGGTGGCCGACAACCTCCTCGGGCCGATCGGGCAGGTCTTCCTGCGCTGGATGCGCATGACGGTCGTGCCGCTCGTGTTCGCCTCGATCGTGCTGGGCGTGGCCGGGCTGGGGGACACGCGCACGCTCGGGCGCCTCGGCGGCCTGACGCTGGGCTTCTTCCTGCTCTCGACCGTGTGCGCGGCCCTGCTCGGGCTCGCGCTCGTGAACGGGGTACGCCCGGGCGAGCGTCTGGCGCCCGAGGTGCGGGCCGAGCTCCTGGCCGACTACGCCGGCAAGATGCCCACGCCGAAGCAGCTCTCTGCCGAATGGTTCGTGGCCATCGTGCCGGAGAACCCGGTCGACGCGGCCGCGCGCATGGACCTCCTGGCCTGGATCTTCTTCGCGCTGCTCTTCGGCTGGGCCCTGACCAAGCTCCCGCGCGAGCGCGCCGAGCCGATCACGCGCGTGGTCGAGGGCCTGGGCGAGATCGTTACCCGCCTGATCGACCTCGGTATGAGGCTGGCCCCGTATGGCGTCTTCGCCCTCATCGCAGTGAAGGCCTGGGAGTTCGGCTGGGCGCTGCTCGTGCCGCTCGGGCTGTACGCCCTGGTGGTGCTGGTGGGCCTGTTCGTGCACGCGAGCGTGACGCTCTCCCTGTTCGTGCGCTTCCTGGGGGGCATGAGCCCGGCGCGCTTCTGGACCGCCGCCAAGGCCAGCGTCGTGACCGGCTTCTCGACCAGCTCCAGCAACGCGACCCTGCCGACCAACCTGGCGGTGGCGGAGAAGGAGCTCGGCCTCGACCGGCGCATTGCCGGCTTCGTGCTGCCGCTGGGCGCCACGATGAACATGAACGGCACGGCGCTGTACGAGGGCGTCACGGTGCTGTTCCTGGCGCAGGTCTTCCAGGTGGAGCTGTCGCTGGCGCAGCAGGCCGTGCTCGTGCTGCTGGCGGTCGTCACCGCCATCGGCGCGGCCGGCGTGCCCGGCGGCTCGATCCCGCTGATGATGGGGGTCCTGGCCACCTTCGGGGTCCCGGCCGAGGGCATCGCCATCATCCTCGGCATCGACCGCCTGCTCGACATGGCGCGCACGACCGTCAACGTCACGGGCGACCTGGCGGCGACGCTGTTCGTCGCGCGCTACGAGCACCCGCGGCCGCGCGCCGACCGCTGACCGTCCTTCCTCCGTTCCACCCCATGCCGCTCGCTTCCCTGGGTCCGCTCGCCGACGACATCGGCGCGATCCTGCCGCTCTGGACCGTCCTGCCCTTCGTGCTGCTGCTGCTCGCCATCGCGGTCTTGCCGCTGGTGGCCGGTCACTGGTGGGAGCACAACAAGAACAAGGCCATCCTGGCCCTCGTGCTCTCGGTGCCGATCGTGGTCTACCAGGTCACGGTCTTCGGCGAGCGCGGCGTGCACGAGCTCGAGCACAAGGCGATGGAGTACGCAAGCTTCATCATGCTGCTCGGCTCGCTGTTCGTGATCACCGGCGGGGTCTACGTGGGCGGTTCGCTCTCGGGCACGCCGCTCGTGAACACCGGCGTGCTCGCGCTGGGGACGCTGATCGCGAGCTTCGTGGGCACGACCGGGGCCTCCGTGCTCCTGATCCGTCCGCTCCTGCGCGCCAACGCCTCGCGCCAGCGCAAGGTGCACATCGTCGTGTTCTTCATCTTCCTGGTCTCGAACTGTGGCGGCCTCCTGACGCCGCTGGGGGACCCGCCGCTCTTCCTCGGCTACCTCAAGGGCGTGCCCTTCGAGTGGACCCTCCAGCTCTGGAGGGAGTGGCTGCTGGTCAACGGGACGCTGCTGGTGCTCTTCAACGTGTGGGACCAGAAGGTCCTGGCGGCGGAAGAGCGCGCGCGCCCCGGCTCGCAGCTCGAGGAGGTGATGAAGCACGAGCCGCTGCGCCTCGAGGGCAAGCTCAACTTCCTGTTCCTGCTCGGCATCGTGGCCGTGATCTACTGCGCCGGCGCCGGCGTGGGCACGGGCGGCGAGCCCTGGCGGTTCGGCCTGCAGGAGGGCGCGATGGCGGCCCTGGCCCTGGGCGCCTGGTTCACGACGCAGGCCGAGAACCGCGCCCGCAACCGCTTCACCTGGACGCCGATCGTCGAGGTGGCCGTGCTCTTCGCGGGCATCTTCGTGACCATGACCCCGGCGCTCCTGATCCTGAACTCCTGGGGTCAGGGCACGCGCTCGGTGCTCGGCATGGCCTTCGACATGCGCGAGCCGTGGCAGTTCTTCTGGGCCTCGGGGATGCTCTCCTCGTTCCTCGACAACGCCCCGACCTACCTGACCTTCGCCTCGACCGCCTGCGGCCTCGAGGGCATCCCGCTGCAGGGGCGCTTCCTGGCGGACCTCCTGGCCCACACCGAGGGGGGCGGCATCGGCCCGCGGCTCCTGATGGCGATCTCCTGCGGCGCCGTGTTCATGGGCGCCAACACCTACATCGGCAACGGCCCGAACTTCATGGTCAAGGCGATCGCCGAGGAGTCGGGCGTCAAGATGCCGAGCTTCTTCGGGTACATGGGCTACTCGGGCTTGATCCTGCTGCCGATCTTCGGGATCGTCACGCTGGTGTTCTTCGCCTGAGGGCGCGGAGCACGCCCGCGTGCTCCCGTTCCTGGCGCTCGTCTTCGGCGGCCTGCTGGTCCTCGGCTACGTGGCCTACGGCCGCTGGGTCGAGGCGCGCCTCGCGCCCGACGACGCGCGCGCCACGCCGGCCACGGAGCGCTGCGACGGCCAGGACTTCGTCCCGACCCCGCGCTTCTACCTCTTCGGCCAGCACCTCTCGGCCATCGCCGCGGCCGGCCCGATCGCCGGGCCGATCCTGGCGGCGCGCGACTTCGGCTGGCTGCCCTGCCTCCTGTGGATCGCGCTGGGGGTCGTGCTGATCGGCGCGGTGCACGACTTCACGGCGCTGTTCGCCTCGGTGCGCCACGGGGCCGGCTCGGTGGCCGAGGTCACGCGCGCGCAGCTCGGTGGCCCGGCCGGGCGTGCGCTGATGGCCTTCATCGCCATCGCGCTCGTGTACGTGATCGTGGCCTTCGCCGACATCACCGCCGGGGCCTTCGCGGCGGGCACCGAGGAGCTGGCGGGCACGACGGAGTTCCATCCGGGCGGGGCCGTCGCGCTGGCGAGCGTGCTCTACCTCGGCCTCGCGCTGGTCATGGGCCTCGTGCAGCGCTTCCTGCGCCCGCCGCTCTGGCTGGCGACGCTGGTCTTCGTGCCGGCCACCTTCGCGCTGGTCTGGTTCGCGACGCTGCACTCCGACTGGCTGCGCCTCGACCAGCGCACGTGGGGGCTCCTGATCCTCGGCTACTGCGTGGTCGCGGCGGTCACGCCGGTGTGGCTGCTCCTGCAACCGCGCGGGTACCTGGGCGGCTTCGTGCTCTTCAGCGCGCTGGCTGCCGGCCTGGCGGGCGTCTTCTTCGGCGGCCACGCGATCCAGCAGCCGGCCTTCAAGGGCTGGGAGGCGGCCAGCGGCCCGCTCTTCCCGTTCCTGTTCGTGACCATCGCCTGCGGCGCCTGCTCGGGCTTCCACGGCCTGGTCTGCTCGGGCACGACCTCGAAGCAGGTCGCGCGCGAGTCGCACATGCGCTTCGTCGGCTACGGGGCGATGCTGGCCGAGGGCCTGCTCGCGTTCCTGGCGCTGGCGACCTTCATGATCATGAGCGACGCCGAGGTCGCCGGCCTCGCGCCCGGCACGATCTACGGCAACGGCCTCGGGCGCTTCCTGACGCTGTTCGTGGGCGAGGAGAACCTGCGCTTCGCCACGACCTTCGGGGCGATGGCCTTCTCGACCTTCGTGTTCGACACGCTCGACGTGTGCACGCGCCTCGGCCGCTACCTGGTGCAGGAGCTGCTCGGCTGGCGCACGCGCGCCGGCGCGGCCGTGGCCACCCTGGCGACGATGGCGGCGCCGGCCCTGGTGCTGGCGAACTCGGCCCCCGGCGCCTACCGCGACTACTGGACGCTCTTCGGGGCCTCGAACCAGCTCCTGGCGGCGCTGACGCTGCTCGTGATCGGCTACTGGCTGGCGCGCGCGGGCAAGCCGAGCGCGCTGGCCTTCGTGCCGATGCTGTTCGTGCTGGGTATGACCAGCTGGGCCCTGGGGCGAATGGTGATCGTGAACGCCGGAAGGGCGGGGGAGAGCGTGCCGGCGCTGATCAACGCGGTGGCGAGCGTGGCGCTGCTCGGGCTGGCGGCGTTCCTGGTGAGCGTGGCGGTGCGGCGGCTGCGGGCGGGGTGAGGCGAGCAGCAGAACGGAACAGAGCCGATCCAGGCGCGGAGACGCGGAGGGAAGACGCGGAGGACGCGGAGAAGGAGGGAAGGGAGAAGAGGAAGAGGACAAGGGGGGCCGGCGAGGCCAGGCGTCGAGGCGGACGGACGCTCGATCGCCTCGGGAACCCCGGATCGAGCCGCGACGCTCTTCCCTGTTTCCCTCTCCGCGTCCTCCGCGTCTTCGCTCCGCGTCCCCGCGCTCGGTTCGACACAGCGCTCACTGCGCGGGCGCTCCTGAGCTCACCTGGATCGCTACACTGCCCCCGACCCTCACCCGGAGTTCCCCATGTCCCTCGCGCTCGTCGCCCTGGCCCTGCTCTCCTCCACCGACTGGCCCCAGTACTCGGGGCCCTCCGGCGACCGCAGCGCGGCCGGCGAGCTGGCCGCGCGGGCCTTCCCGGGCGGTGGGCCGAGGAGCGCCTGGAAGGTGCCGCTGGCGGACGGCTTCAGCTCCTTCGCCGTGGCGGGCGGCAAGGCCTACACCCTGGTCACGCGCGAGCGGCGCGAGACGCTGCTGGCGCTCGACGCGGCGAGCGGCAAGGAGCTGTGGGCCGCGCCCCTCGGCGCGAGCGAGTACGACGGCGGCGCCGACGCCGGCACGGACGAGAACAAGGGCGGCGACGGCCCGCGCTCGACCCCCAGCGTGGCCGACGGGCGCGTGGTCGTCTACGACGCGGGCCTCGGCCTCGCCTGCTTCGACGCCGCGAGCGGCAAGGCGCTCTGGAAGCACGACGTGAAGGGCGAGTTCTCGGGGCGCACGATCCGCTGGCAGAACGCGGCCTCGCCCCTGATCGAGGGCGACAAGGTCTTCGTCGTCGGCGGCGGCGTGGACGAGTCGCTGCTCGCCTTCGACCTCGCGGACGGCGCCGTCGTCTGGGCGCGCGGCGACGAGACCATGACCCACGCCACGCCGACCGCGGCCACGCTGCAGGGCGTGCGCCAGGTGATCTTCTTCGTCCAGTCGGGCCTGATCGCGGTCGAGCCCGACACCGGCAACGAGCTGTGGCGCACCGAGTTCCCGTACCGCACCTCGACCGCCGCCTCGCCGGTCGTGCACGGCGACGTGGTCTTCTGCTCGGCCGGCTACGGCGTCGGCGCGGCCGCCTGGCGCGTCGAGAAGCAGGGCGAGGCGCTGGTCCCGACGCTGCTGTGGCGCGCCGCGAACAAGCTCATCAACCACTGGAGCACGCCGGTCGCCCACGACGGGCACCTCTACGGCATGTTCAGCTTCAAGGAGTACGGCAAGGGCCCGCTGAAGTGCGTCGAGCTCGCCACCGGCGAGGAGCGCTGGTCGCGCGACGGCTTCGGCCCCGGCAACGTGATCCGGGTGGGGGACACGCTGGCGGCGCTCTCGGATGCGGGCGAGCTGGTGCTGGTCGCCGCCCAGCCCGGTGCCTACCAGGAGCACGCGCGCGCCGACGTGCTGGAGGGCAAGTGCTGGTCGATGCCGGCCTACAGCGACGGGGCGCTGTTCCTGCGCAGCACGAGGGAGGGCGTGCGCCTCGAGCTGGCGGGCACGGCCGGTCAGTGACCGCCGCCGGCCCGGCGGCGGCGCTCCTCGCGTCTTCCCCGATGGACACGAACCTCGTCCTGGCGCGCTTCGGCGTCGCCTTCGTGCTGGCCTTCGCGCTCGGGCTGGTGCGCCAGAAGCTCGGCAAGCCGGTCGGCTTCGGCACCTTCATCTTCGTGGCGCTCGGCTCCTGCGCCCTGGCCCTGACGGCCAAGGCCGTTCGCCCGAACGACCCCCTGCCGCTGCTCGGCTCGGTCGTCACCGGCGTCGGCTTCCTCGGCGCGGGTGCGCTCTTCCGCACCGCCGACCGCGTGGTCGGCTTCACCTCGGCCGCCACGATCTGGATCTGCGCCGTCTTCGGCCTGACCCTCGGCATCGGCCAGTACTCAATCGCCGCCCTGGTCTACGCCGCGATCTGGATGGTCATCGCCGTCGACCACCTGCTGCAGAGCCGCTGGCTCGGCGTGCACGAGCGCAAGCTCACGGTCGAGCTGCGCCTCGGTCTCACCAGCGACGACTACGCCCGCCTCGGCCTGCCGCCCCTCGACCAGGCCCAGTCGATGGAGCTCGACCGCGGCCAGCACCGCCTGGTGGCCACCTTCTCGATCGACCGCCCGCCGGGGCACCTGGCCGACTACGTGCAGGCCCTGGGGCGCGCGGACAGCGTGCTGGGGCTGCGGCTGGAGTGAGGTGCGCCAGCCAGATTGCGAGGGGCTTGCGAGCCCAGCCAGTTTCCCAGCAGCGGCAAGCAGCAAGTCGCCCCCGAGAGGCGGGACGAGATCCAGGGAGCTCGACAGTCGCGCCTTCCCCTCACAGGTGACCCTTCGCGGAATGAACCCTACGAGCCCCGGACGCTCGCAGGCCACCAGGTCTACCTTCAGGGGCTTTCAGGTTGGGACCGATAGGGGGAGAACCCCCGTCCAACCAATTCGGATCCCCACCGATGAAGCTGCGTATTCTTGCGCTCCTCGCGACGACCTGGCTGGCCCAGAGTTGCTCCCTGTTCGTTCCGTCAATGACGACTCTCTCGATCACGGCTACTGATCCCAGAGCGGAAATCTTCGTGGATGGTGCTTCGGTGGGCCGGGGCGTTGCCTCTACGAGGGTGAGGCGGAACGAGAGTCACTCGATCATGGCCCGGGTGGGAGATCGCGTTGGAGTTGCGAGCGTCGGAACTTCAGTTTCCGCGACCGGGATCCTCGATATCGTGGGGGGAGTCTTCTTCATCTTTCCCCTCATCGGGATCGCTGGGCCGGGGTTCTACACCCTGGACTCCAATCACATCTCGGTTGTTGTCCCACCCGCGAACTGATCGATCGTAGGAGGAGCACCTCCTGTGGTGCAGCAGCGGGCGCGGCTCTCTTCCGCACCGCCGACGTCGATCACCTGCTGCAGAGCCTCTGGCTCGGTGTGCAC
>DASVAP010000411.1:0-3701 GCA_036376275.1 Planctomycetota bacterium
GTCGGCCGCCTGCGCGAGGTACGCGAGGGCACCCCAGGCCCGCTCTGGCTCCACGCCCTGCTCCAGGCTGCGCCGGTACGAGCGCTCGGCCTGCTCGAGCTCGCCGCGCTCGTGCTGCCGGATCGCGCGCTGGAACGTCCACTCCGCGTTCCATGGGCACCAGAAGGCCGCCACGAGCACACCCGCGCTCCCGATCACCGTCGCCGCCCGCGCCTGGGCCCGCCAGCGCCCGGGGAGGAAAGAGGGCCCGACGCCGACGCCGAAGAGCAGCCCGCCGAGGTGCGCGGCGTTGCCGATGTTCCAGTACTCGAGGTGCGTGGCGACGATGCACACGACGAGCCAGACGAGAAACAGCCCGATCGTGCGCTGGTCCAGCGCCGCCGCGAAGCTCGGGACCGCGCGGCGCGCGCTCCACAGGACGCCGAACCATGCGTAGAGCACGCCCGAGACGCCGATCCCGGGATCGCCGGTCACGGCGAGCTCGGCCGCCGAGGAGACCACGCCCGCCGCGACGAGCAGCCCGAGCAAGGCAACGCGCGGGAGGACGCGCTCGAGGACCAGACCGAAGGTCCACAGCCAGTACACGTTGAAGACGAGGTGCAGGAGGTCGCCGTGCACGAAGACGCTGGTCAGGAGGCCCCAGATCCTCCCCTCCCAGATGTCCGGGCCGGAGAGGGCGCCCCAGCGCGCCATGTGCTCCCAGCTCTCCGGTTCCGCGCCCCCTTCGAGCCAGGCGCCCGCGGTGACGACCAGGCATGCGAAGCACGTGAACGCGGTGAGCGGCGCGACCCGCGCTCCGCGCACGAGCTCGACCAGGATCCCCGAGTAGCGACCAGTGCTCACCAGTCTTCCTCCTTCGCAGGACTCCCTCCCGACCTGGGTAGCAGTGTACCCCTGCGGTGCCGGCGCGGCGGCTCGTGAGATCTCGCTCGAGGATTCGGGGGTCGAACGCCAGTGCTAGGATGGCAGTCAGGAGGGAGTCTCGATGTCCATGAACGGCATCCTCGCGTCGTTGATCGTTCTCCAGGCCGCTCCTGTGCCGCTCGAGCTGGTGGCGCAGCCCTGGGTCGAGTGCACCGCGCCGGTGCTCGACCTGGCCCTGGCCCATGACGGAGCCAGGCTCTTCACGTTGACCGAGACCAGGGAACGCTCGGCCTGGTACGTGAAGGACGGAGTGGAGGACTGGCGACACGCCGACGAACACCTCGTCGCCATCGATGCGGCGAAGACGGGCCTGCTCGGCACGGGTGCGTTCCCAGCGGCGCTGCTCTTCGATCCCGAGACGGGCGTCCGGGTGACCGCCAACGGCTACCCCGATCCCCCGGCAGCGACCCTCGTGGCCGACCCGGACGGGCGCTGGGTCTGGATCGGGACCCAGAACGGCCTCGTGCGGCTCGTCCCGGGGGACGTGCAGACCTTCAACCGGCGACCGCTCGAGAACGGGGGCGTGACTCGTCTGGCGCTGGACGGGACGGGCAAGCTGCTGGCTGCGGGCGGCAAGGACGGGACGGTTCGCTTCGCCAACGCGCAGGGCGCGAGCGTCGACGAGAAGCGCGTCCTGGTCGGCCCTGCCAGCCCCGTCAGTGCCCTGGCCTTTGGCCCCAAGGTGCTGATCGTCGCCCACGAGGATCGCTCCGTGCGGCTGTGGAAGCTCGCGACCAACAAGCTCGAGCTCGAGCTCGCCCCTGGCGGAGCGCCCGTGTGGGACGTCGTGGTGCCGGAAAGAGCGGCCTGGTTCGCCTACGGGGACGGAGACGGCCAGGTGCTCTTGCGCTCACTGACCAAGGACGTCGTGCTGGCGCGTGGACGGACCGGAGCCGGGCCGATCAAGGCGCTGGTCCTGGCCGAGAAGCCCGCGACGCTGTACGTGGCCAGCGGGAAGAAGGTGTTCACCTTCGATCTCTCGGGCGTGAAGTAGCGAGCCTCGGGGCCTGATAGCCTCTGGACATGCCGCGCCACCGCCTCGCCGCCCTGTCCCTCCTCGTCCTGGCCGGCGCCTGCGCGAGCCGCGGGGAGGAGCCGCCGGTGTCGCAGGCAGGCGCGGTCGGGCCACGTCCGACGCTCGCCGTAGAACAGCTCACCTGCGAGCACCGCACGGATCCGCTGGGCGTCGACGCGCTCCCGTTGCGCCTGGGGTGGAAGCTCGTGGCGCTCGACGTGCACGCGCGCGGGCTCGCGCAGAGCGCCTACCAGATCCTGGTGGCGAGCGACGAGGAGCGTCTCGCGCACGACCAGGGCGACCGCTGGGACTCGGGCCGCGTGAAGTCGAGCGAGACGGTCGACGTCGCCTACGCCGGCGCGCCGCTCGGCTCGAACGCGCACTGCGTCTGGAAGGTGCGCGTGTGGGACCAGGACGGGGTGGCCAGCGCCTGGAGCGCGGTCGCGCGCTTCTCGACCGGGCTCCTGGCGCCCGCGGACTGGCGGGCCGAGTGGATCGGCCTCGACGCGCCGGCCAGGCGGCCCGAGCCGAGCAGCCCCTTCGCAGGCGCCAAGTGGATCTGGTTCGGCGGCGATCCGGACGAGGCGCCGGCGGCCGAGCGCTTCTTCCGCGCCTCGATCACCTTGCCGGGCAAGCCCCAGAGCGCGCGCCTGGCGCTCTCGGCCGACAACCAGTGCGAGCTCTTCGTCAACGGCGCGCGCGTGCACCAGAGCGAGGGCAACGACGCCTGGCGCCGGCCGGCGCAGCTCGACGTGCTCGAGCGCCTCTTGCCGGGCGAGAACGTGCTCGCGGTGCGCGCCTGGAACGAGGCCCCGGGTGCGGCCGGGCTGCTGGCGCGGCTCCAGGTCGAGCTGGAGGACGGCACACGCCTCGCGCTGGCGAGCGACGCCTCCTGGAGCGTCCACCCCGAGCCCGTCCCCGGCTGGGAGGGGCGCGACCTCGACGACGCCGCCTGGGCGCGCGCGCGCGAGCTGGCGCCCTACGGCGGCGGACCGTGGGGCGTGCTCGAGCCGGTCGAGCTCTTCCTGCCGCCGCCGCGCCTCCTGCGCACGGAGTTCACGGCACGCGCGAGGCCGGTGCGCGCAACGCTCTTCGCCTCGGCCCTGGGGCTCGTGGACCTCGAGCTGAACGGACGGCGCGTGGGCGAGGAGCTCTTCACGCCCGGCTGGACCGACTACGCGAAGCGCGTCCCCTACCGCGCCTACGACGTGACGGGGCTCGTGCAGGGCGGCGCGAACGCGCTGGGCGCCTGGCTCGGCGACGGCTGGTACTCGGGCTACGTCGGCTACGGCGGGCGGCGCGACCACTACGGGACGAAGACGCGTGCCCTCGTGCAGCTCGAGCTCGAGCACGCCGACGGCTCGCGCGAGGTCGTGGCCAGCGACGGGCGCTGGCGCGCGAGCACCGGGGGCACCCTCGAGGCCGATTTCCTGATGGGCGAGCGCCACGACGCGCGCCTGCACCCTCCGGGCTGGTCCACGCCGGGCTTCGACGCCTCTGCCTGGAGCCCGGTCGACGTCGGGGCCGAGGTCGCGCCCGTGCTCGGCGCCCATCCCGGACCGCCGGTGCGCGTGGTGGCCGAGCTCCAGCCGCAGGAGATCTGGTCGACGGGCCCCGACACGTTCGTGTGCGACCTGGGCCAGAACATCGCCGGCTTCGCGCGCCTCGCCGTGCGCGGACGGGCCGGCCAGGAGCTGACCCTGCGTTTCGCCGAGCGCCTGAACCCCGACCGCACGATCTACACCACCAACCTGCGCGGCGC
>DASVAP010000417.1:0-21811 GCA_036376275.1 Planctomycetota bacterium
GCCAGCTCCTGGTGCGCGTGACGCAGCTCGCTGCGGTGGGCAGAGCACAGGGCCTCCAGCTCGGCCAGGGGCCGGCGCTGCGGGGCCGGCTGCTCGCGCTCGACCAGCAGGCCCTGCAGGGCGTCGGTGCGCTCGCGCAGCTCGCGGCCGATCGCCGCCAGGAGCGGCCCGAGGCGCTCGGCCCGCTCGACGCAGCGGCGGGAGGGCGGCTGGACGGTGGTCACTGCCCCTCCATCCGCGCGGACGCAGCGCGGGCCTTCACGGGACCTCCGGCAGGCGGGCTAGAGGCCGAAGTCCACGCGCAGCTCGGCGAGCCTCTCGGCCAGCTCGGGGTCGCGCGGGCCGCGCCCGGCGACCTCGGCCAGGGCCAGGAGCTCGCGGCGCGCCTCGGGCAGCCGGCCGAGGCCGGCCAGGGCCTCGACGCGCAGGACACGTGCGAGTGGGTCGAGCTCGTCGGGCGTCGCGGCGAAGGCCTGCAGGGCCTCCTCGAGGCGGTGCAGGCGGACGAGCAGCATGCCGCGCTGGGGGAGCGTGCGTGGGTCCTGGAGCCCCTCGAGCCAGAGGAGCGCGGCGGCGCCGAGCTCCGCCGGGAGGCCTGGCTGCTGGACCAGCCACCAGCTCCCCTCGCGCGCGCCGTGGAGCTCGCCCGAGCGCGCCACGAAGCGCGCGAGCTCGGGCGGCGGGCGCGCCGCGACGCTGCGCGCCAGGTCCGCGAGCTCCGCGCGCGCGAGCTCCAGGCGGCGCGGGTTGCGCGACGGCTGGCGCGCCTCCGCCAGGGCCGCCAGGAGCTCGCCCTCGGCCTCCTCCAGCGCTCCGGTGACGCGCAGCGCGTGTCCGAGCAGCCGGCGCGCGTCGCTGCGCAGCCAGTGGCCGGCACCCAGGCGCTGCTCCGCCGCGCGCACGAGCGCGCGCGCCGCCGCGACCGCCTCCGGACCGACCTCGGCCCCCTCCTGCAGGCGCACGTGCACCAGCGTCCACAGGAACGTGACCCGCCGCACGTCCTCCGGCGCGAGCAGGGCCTGCGCGCAGGCCTCCAGGCGGGCCAGGAAGTCGGACGCCTGCGGCGAGCGCCGCTGCACCAGCTGCACGGCCGCCTCCGTCAGGATGCGCGCCGTCACGCCGGACTCGTCGCCGCGCACGACCGCGTCCGGCAGGTCCTCCAGCAGCGTCTCCAGGGCCGTCACGGCCCGCGCGCCGTCGGTCGGCTCGCCCGCCGCCAGGGCCAGCAGCGTCTCGAGCGCCGCGTGGAAGTCCGCGTCCCGTCCGGCGAAGACCTCGCGCGCGGTGGCGAGCGCCTGACGCACGTAGCCGCGCGCGGCCGGCAGGTCGTCGGTGCGACGCGAGGACTCGATCAGCCCCTCGAGGATCTCGAAGCGATCGAGCGGATCGTCGGCCAGGGCGCCGGCGCCGACCGCCAGGGCGCGCAGGTACTGCTGCAGCGCCTCGCGCTCGAGCCCCAGCACGAGGTAGGCCCGTCCCAGGGCCGAGCGCAGGGCCGCCTCGGCGCCGGGCGTGGCCTGGCCGAGGTTCTCGACGTGGGTGGCGAGCACACCCAGCAGGTCCTCGACGGCGAGCGGCTCCTCCGAGCCCTCGCCGGCCTGCGCCAGGAGCAGCGCCTCCTTGAAGGCGCGCACGAGCAGGTCGGCCTCGGCGCGCTCACCGTGCTCGCGGTCGCGAACGCGCAGGGCCTCGGCGCGCGCCTCCTCGGCCGCCGCGCGGGCCGCGTCGGCCGCGTGCCAGCCGAGCTCGGCTGTGGCGCGGGCGCGCACCTGGAGCACGAGCCCCAGGCCGAGGCCGAGGACGAGCAGCGTCCCCAGCCCGGCGCCGATCCAGTGGCGACGCAGGAAGTTGCGCGCACGCACGCGCGCCGGCGCGTGGATCCCGACCAGCGTCTCGTGGGCGAGGAAGCGGCGCAGGTCCGATGCCAGCGCGTCGGCCGAGGGGTAGCGCGCGGCGGCCTCGCCGGCCAGCGCGCGCAGGACGAGCGCGTCGAGCTCGCCGCGCACGCGCGCCAGCAGGCGTCGCGGGGTCGTGCTGCGCAGCTCCGCGACCTCGACCAGCTCGGGCCCCAGGGCGGCCAGGGTGGCGCTCGGCGCGCGTGCCTGGGCATCGAGCGCGCGCAGACGCTCGGCGCGCGTGGCGGGCTCGAACGGGTGGTGCCCCGTCACCAGCTCGTAGAGCATCACTCCCAGCGCGTACACGTCGTCGCGCGTGTCGGTCCCGGAGGTGCCGGCCAGGCGGGCCGGGCTCATGTAGGCCGGCGTGCCGAGGCGGTCCGCCAGCGGCTGCGGCGGCTCGCCGGGCACGAGCGAGCCGGCCAGGGCGCGCGCCAGGCCGAAGTCGATCACGCGCGGCTCGTGGCGGCCGTCGCGCACGTCCACCAGCACGTTGCCCGGCTTGAGGTCGCGGTGCACGATGCCCTTCTGGTGCGCGTGCTCGACCGCGTCGCACACGCGCGCCATGAGCTCGAGCCGCCCGGCCAGCGTGAGCCGGTGGCGGTCGCAGTGGTCCGTCAGCGGCAGCCCGGGCGCGTACTCCATCACCAGGTAGGGCAGGCCGGCCTCGGTGCGGCCGCCGTCGAAGACCTTGGCGATGTCCGGGTGGTCCATCTCCGCCAGGGCCTGGCACTCGGCCGCGAAGCGCGCCGCGGCCGCGGGCGAGAAGCTGCCCAGGCGGATCGTCTTGAGCGCCACGCGCCGCCGCACGGGCTCTTCCTGTTCCGCCAGGTGCACCGTGCCCATGCCGCCCTCGCCCAGGACGCGCACGAGCCGGTAGCGACCGATGCGCTCGGGCGCCTCGGCCGGCGGCGTCAGGGCCGGTGCGCGCAGGAGGCCCCGCGTGCCACGCGCGTCCTCGTCCAGCAGCGCCTGGACCGCCGCGCGCAGGGCCGTGTCGCGGCCGCAGCGGCGCGCGAGGAGCGCGGCGCGCTCGGCCGGGGGCAGGTCGAGGGCCTCGTGGAAGAGTGTCTCGACCTCCCGGGCGCGCGCGCGTTCGGGCATCGGCCTCAGCTCGCGGCCCCGTGGGGCATGCGCCTCACGGCTGGCCGCTCTCCATCGCGCGCTGCAGCCAGGCGCGGCCGAAGCGCCAGTCGCGCTCGGCGGTGGCGAGCGAGATCCCCAGCGTCGCGGCGACCTCCTCCATCGAGAGCCCGGCGAAGAAGCGCAGCACGACCACGCGCGCGGGGCGCTCGTGCTGGCGCTCCAGGTCCTCCAGGGCGAGGTGCAGGGCCAGGACGTCGGTCAGGGGCTCCTCGGTGACCAGCTCCGGCAGGTCCTCGCCCAGCTCCTGGCGCTCGGCGCTGCGCTTGACGGCCGAGCGCCGGCGCGCGCGGTCCACCAGGATGTTGCGCATCGCGTTGGCGGCCGCACCGAAGAAGTGCCGGCGGTTCTCCCACTGCGGCTCGTCGCCGCCGTAGAGCCGCAGCCAGGCCTCGTTCACCAGCTCGGTCGTGCGCAGGGAGTCACGCCGGGCCAGCTTCCGGCGCCGCGCGCGCGCCAGCTCCACGAGGTCGGCGTAGACCAGCTCGAACAGGCTGCGCTCGGCGGCCTTCTCGCCGCCGGCCGCGCGCGCGAGCGTCTGGCGCCGATCGTCGGTGCGTGCCCCCACGGCGCCCAGGATAGCGCCGCCAGCCTCCGGCTCGCAGGAGCGTGAGGGTCGGCCAGCCCGGCCCGCGGATGTTCCAGCGAAGAGCGGGTCCCGGCCGTGGCAGCCCGCCTTCCTTCGAACGCTTGCGTCCGGTCCCGGAGCGCCTCCCCCGAGGCCTCCGTCCGGGTCCGGGCCGGCACCCGCAAGGGTGCCGATCCGCCCGGGGCGGCTCTCCGTGACCCCCTCCTCCCTCCTCCTGACCGGGGGCCGTGGACCGGACGTTTTCCTTGCCACGCCGGTCCCGGCCCATCGGTTTGGGGGCAGAAGAGGGCGCGCGAGGAGCGCGCGCCAGGTCGATCCTGAGCGGCTGGCAATGTTGCCGAGGGCTCGTTGCCAGCCGCCAAGATCGGGCAGGGCGAGCCGCGCCTCCTGGTCGGCCAGGTTCGGGCAGGCGGGGTAGCCGAAGCTGTAGCGCGAGCCGCGGTAGCCCTGCTTGAAGAGCGCGCGCACGTCGCGCGCGTCGTCGCCGGCGATGCCGAGCTGGGCCCGGATCTCCCCGTGCACGTGCTCGGCCAGGCCCTCGGCCGCCTCGAGCGCGCTCGCTTGGCTCTGCCTGGATGGAGCGTCTGCCTCCGGAGCAGAAGGTCACCGGTTCAACTCCTGACCGGCGTACCAACCTCCCCCTAGGCTGCGAGGGCGGGGCTTGGGGGTGCTTGGGTGGGGGTCGCCGAGTTGCGCCTCGGATCCCCCAAAGCGCGCGACAGGGGCGGTTTCTGGGGCGAGGGCCTGCTCTCTGTTCGCACCCTGCCCGTGGGCACCGGTCGCCTTGGTGGGTGCGAACTCGGCCGTTCCGACGCCCCGCTCTCTGTTCTCGGGAGAGAGCGTAGAAACGCTTCCATGAGAAGGTCGGCCCCAATCAAGAGGGCGTTCACTCCTTCGTCCTCGGACGGACACCGCCAGGCTTCCATTCGCACTCTTGGGGAGCTACTTGGGGCTCGGTGCAGGGGGGCGACGCCGGTCGCTTCAGGGTGGCGCCGGGAGCGCGACGTAGAGCTCGAAGACCTCGTCCACCTCCTGGTCGGCGCGGTAGACGACTCCGCCGCCCGGCAGGACGACGAAGTCCGCCTGGACGTCTCCGCCGGCCGGCAGCCGGTCATTGAGGAACCCGGGTGCCTCGCTGCCGTCGAGCAGCACGCGCAGGAGCTCGTCGCTCCCGTCCAGCCGGCGGTCGCACAGGTAGACGACGTGACGTGAATCCGGCGTGACGCGGTAGAGCGTGACGTCGGCGAAGTCCGGCAGCCGGTCGAGCGCGACCACCGGGCCGCCGAAGACGCTGGTCGCGTAGAGCTCGTGCACACCGTCGCCGCGCCGGTCGGCGAGGTAGACGACGCGCGTCTTGTCGGCGGTGAGCTCGAAGGAGACGACGCCGCCGTGGTCCGGCAGGCTCACGCGCTCGGGAGCCTGACCGCCCAGGAGCGGCACGCGGAAGAGCTCGGCGCGCCCGTCCAGCACGGCGCGGAAGAAGACCTGCTTCCCGTCGACGGAGACGCGGTAGTCGCCCTGCACCGCGTCGGTTCCGCCGAGCTGCGTGAGCCGCAGGACGTCGGGCTCGCTCTCCGGACGCAGGCGCTCGCCGCCGAGCGTGGAGGGCAAGAGCGCGACGCTGAAGAGCTCGGCGCGGCCGTTCGCCAGCGCATCGGCCCGGTAGACGACGCGCCGGCCGTCGGGCGCGAAGACGAAGTCGGCCACGTCGCCCAGGGCGACGAGCGGAGCGCTCAAGCGCCGCGCCGGCCGGCGCCCGTCGAGCGCCACGACGTAGAGCTCGAAGACGTCGTTCGTGCGCGCGTCGGCCAGGTACACGACGTGCAGCCCGTCCGGAGCGACGCGGAAGGCCGTCACGCTGCGGTTGGAGGCGAAGGTGGGATTGAGTCGCAGCGCAGGCACGCCGCCGGCCACCGGGACCCGCAGCAGCTCGGACGTGTCGTTCCGGTCCACCTCGGCGAGGAACACCACCGTCTGGCCGTCCGGCGTGAGCTGGTGGCCGAACACGTCGCGGTCGGTGACCCGGTACAGGTTGATCGTGCTCGATCCGTCGAGGGCCGCGCTGACCAGCTCGTCGGGGGAGAACCCGCCCTCGTTCGTGTAGACGACCCGCGCGGAGTCCGGCGTGAACTCCGGCGCAGCGAGGACCCGCCCGAAGTCGAGCTCGATCTCGCTGGCGCCGGGTTCGGTTCCCACGGAGTAGAGGAACTGGCTGGAGGAAGTGGGGTGCTCGAGCAGACGGTCGCCTGCAGGCGTCAGGGCGTACGCGTACAGGAAGCTCGGCAGGAAGGAGAAGTTGCCGATGCGCGTGGGGCCCGTGCGCCCGTCGGAGGCCACGCGGTACAGGCGGAACTCCTGGTCGGTGTCCTGGTCGGCCATGAACACGACCGAGCGGCCGTCGGCGGCGGAGCGGAAGGAGAGCACGTCCCCGACCACGGGTCCCACGGGCAAGTCGAGCAAGGCCACCGGGCCCGCCCCGCCCAGATCGGTCCGGAAGAGCTCGAAGGCCCCGTCCTGGATCTGGTCGGCGCGGTACACGACGCCCTCGCCGGCCGGCGCCTGGAGGAAGGTCGAGACGTCGCGACCACCGGACAGCTGCGCGCTGAGGCGCCGCGGGGCAAGGCTCCCGTCCCGTGCCACGACGAAGAGCTCGGAGATGGACTCGGTCGAGTAGGAGTTCGTGAACAGCAGCCGATCCCCGGGCGCGAGCTGCGCGGTGCCGCAACCGGTGCGCGTCAGGGCGGGTCCGTTCAGGAGCACCGCCGGCGCCGTTCCGTCCAGCGCTCGCGTCCACAGGCCGCGGAAGCCGAAGGGGTCGAACTGCGTGCCGTCGCGCTGCACGTACGCGACGTCTCGATCGGTGGCCAGGATCTGCTGGATTGCGAGGCTCCCGCTCACGAGCACGCTCGTCGGCTGGCTCCCGTCCACGCGGGAGCGCAGGAGCCCGCCCGTGGGGCCGAACCTGCCGCCGACACGGGCCTGGAACAGGATCGAGGTGCCGTCGGGGGTGAAGGCCCAGGGCGCGACGGGCGTCCAGGTCGGCGGATCGAGCTGGACGCGCCCCGTCCCGTCCAGGGCGACGGAGTAGAGGTTGTCGAACTCGGAGTAGACGACGCGCTGGAGGCTCCGGCTCAACAGGAAGAGGAGCGAGGTGTTGGACGTCCCCTGATTGAGCACGATCGGGGCCTGGCTGCCGTCGATGGGAGCGCTGAAGAGGTGGATGTCCTCGGCCCCGTCCTCACCGTCGACCTGATCGATGTAGACGACACGCTGGCCGTCGGCCGTGAACTCGAGCGCGGGGAACGAGCTGCCGTAGTAGCCCAGGCTCGAGAGCGAGGAGGCGATCTCCACCTCCGCCAGGCTCCCGTCGACCGGCAAGGCGATGAGATGCTCGATGTAGTTGGGAAGGATCACGCCCAGCCGCTCGCGGCGCGTGTGCACGACGTGGGCGCCATCAGGAGCCAGCCATGAGCTCGTGACGGGATCGGTGGAGGGCGTCGGGTCGAGCGCGACCGGCGGCGTGCGGCCGTCGAGCGCGACACGGAAGAACTCCGGCCGCCCGTCGACCAGCTTGTCCGCCAGGAAGACCGCGTGCTCTCCGTCGGGGGTCACGTGGAAGGAGAGCACGTCGCCGCCAGGCGCCAGGGGACCACTCAGCCGGTGGACCACCGCCAGCACGTGGGGCCGGCTCGAGCTGCGCGTGGCGTAGAGCTCGAAGACCTCGTCCTCGTCCTGGTCGGCCAGGTACACGACGAAGGAGCCGGCGGGCACGAAGCGCACGACGTCCCCGCCCGGGGCGAGCGGGCGGCTCAGGCGCTCGGGCGGTCCGCTCGCGTCGGCCGGGGAGCTGAAGAGCTCGAACGCGTCGTCGACCCAGAGGTCGGCCCGGAACAGGAGCTGCGCGCCGTTCGCCGAGAAGGCGTAGTCCGCCTCCACGTCGGCCGCGCCCGGCCGCGGCAACGGGCCGTTCAGCCGGCGGGACTGAGCCGTCACGGAGGTTCCCAGCAGGGCCGAGGCGAGCGTGACGAAGGCAACGATCTTCATGGCAACCTCCACCGACGCAGCGAGGCTACGCCTCCCGCTCCGGGACGTCGAGGGAGGGACGCGGCATTCCCCCTGCCCGCACCCGGACGCTTCCTGGGAGACGCGGCGGACGCTATCTCTCCTCGCCGCATGTCCCCTCGCCCCGTGTCCCGGAGACGAGCTGCGCGCGGCCAGGGGCCCGAGCTGTGCCTCGTCCGCGCCGTCGCCCCCGTGCGCACGACGCCGGCCCGGATCCTGCGCGAGTTCCGCGCGCTGCTCGAGGCTCGTGCTCTCCTTCCCCTACCCGGCGCGCCTCGCGTTCGCCTACGACGCGCGCCTGTGTGCCGCCGTCCGGCGCATCCTCGTGCGCACGCTGTTCGGCTGGCATGCCGGGCGGGCCGGAGTCGCTCACGGTCGCTCCGGTGCGATCGTGGTCGCACAGCGCTTCGGGAGCGCGCTCAATCTCAACCTCCACTTCCATGCGCTGGTGCTCGACGGCATCTACGCCAGCCCCGATCCGTTCACCCGGCCGCGCTTCCATCCCGCCGCGCCGCTCACCGATCGCGATGTCGAGGAGGTCACGCTCCTCCTCCAGCGCCGCCTCGCGGCGCTACCTCATGCGCCGGGGGCGGCGGCTGCGCGACTTCGAGGAGCTCGAGGCCGAGCCCGAGGAGCCGCTCCTCGCCGAGCTCCAGGCGGCCTCCGTCCAGGGCCGCGGAGCGCTGGCGGACCGCGGCGAGCCCGCGCTCGAGCGGCTACGCCCACGCCGCGACGCTCGCCCGGCCTCCCTGCCGGCCGAGCTGTGTGCCTCGCTCGGGGGTCAAGCGCTCCGCCATGCCCGAGCATCGCCCCATCCGGGAGAACCGCCACTTCCTGCCCGCGCCAGGGACCGTGGTGCACGAGGGCGCGCTCCCCGGCCGCTACCGAGGGCTCCTGATCCAGAACGGCACCCTCGAGCCCGACGGGCGCGTGAGCGCGGCCAGCGCCGGGCTGCGCGAGCGCGTGCAAGCGGAACACGGCGGCGTGGCCGGCGAGGCCGCGCTGCCGGCGCGCGATTGACGCGCGCGCTCGACAGCGAACGCGGAGGACGCGCGGGGCCGGACCGGCTCCGCGCGTTCGCTTTTCGGGCCTGGGCGGTCGATCCCGCAGCCTGCGAGATCGTGGTCAGCTCGTCGAGCGCTCCGGATCCCGCGATCGTGAAGCTCAGGGACGCGACCGCGAGCGGGTCGAAGCCGAAGTCCTCTGCGGCGGTGACGACCGAGCCGAAGCCTGGCTGGGGCTGGAGCCGCGTGCAGTCGAGCAGGCGCCTTCCCCGCCCGTCGACGAGGAGATCGCCCGTCCAGTTCGGGGGCACGGTGTAGACCCGGGTCTTCCCATCCACGTCCGTCAGCCGGAGGAACGACGTCCCGTCGCCGCTGTCGATGTCGACCAGGGCAAGGCTCCGGACCTCGAGCGGACGCACGAACGTGAACCGGATCGTGCCGCCGTCCTCGGCGTCGTTCGGACGCGGAAAGACGTCGTTCGCGTCCGGCGGGTAGTTCTCGGTCTGTAGGATCAAGAGGTTGCCGGAGCCGACGAGGAGCGGTGAAGGCGCCCAGCACCTGCACGGCGAGGCCGGAGCGCTCGAGCACGCGCCGTACCTTGTCGAGGATCGCGCGCACGCGGATGACGGTCACGTTCGAGAGCGCGGCGCTCACGCGGTCCTGCACGCGCTGCCCGGCCTCGGGCGCGACGCTCGCGGCCGCGAGCAGGCTGGGGGGCGCCGAATCGGCCCTCCGCAGGCTCCGTGCTGGAAGGCGATCGGCTCTTCGCCGCCGGCCGCCTTGCGCGGGTCGTTGGCGAAGGGGCGGGTTGCGTGCATGACCTCCTGGCGACAGTCGCACTGGCGAGCCAGGATGGGCATGAGTTCGCGTGCACGGTCCGGGTCCCGGATCCTCTCGAGCCGGTATTCGCCCCGGCGGCGGAAGCGATTCCTCTTCGAACGGAGCGAGCTGCTGGAGAGGATCTTGTTCAGCTTCTTGCGCTCGCCGAGAGCCCACACGGGCGACGCCCTCTCCTCCGTGACGATGTGGATGTCGGCGGTCGCGGAGCAAGTAGCACCAAGGCCCGCGTCCGAGGGCAGGCTCGGGCAGCGTCACTCCTCCGTGGGCTCCACGATGAGGTAGAGGGGTGCGATCTGGCGCCAGGTATTGTCGGAAGTCTGCGCCGAGGGCGAGCCGCCAGCGCCGGAGCGCGACCGACTCCGTGCTCTCCGCGGTCACACTCAGCGCTTCTGCCGATGTCGAGGTTCCGGACACTTCTCTTATTCTACGTGTCGGCCACAACCCACGAGATGGACGATGCAAAGGAGTATGTCATGCGAGTCGCAATGATCGGAAAGCTAACCATGATGCTGGCGGTTCTCGGGACCGTCGCGTCGTGCGGCGAGACCAACGTGTCGAAGGCGGTCGGTAAGAGCCTGCGGCTCACCGCGCCCACGGACCAGGACGTTACCCAGGGCAATACCGAGGTCTTCAAGGTGAAAGTGGACCGCAACGACTTCGGTGGGCCGATCAGTCTAGAGTTCTCGAAGCTTCCAAATGGCGTGACGATCACGGGCGACAAGAACATCCCGGCTGGCTATGACAATCGTGAGTTCTCGATCACCGCGAAAGATAGCGCCATGGTCGAAGAGGAACACCCGGTGAGCGTCACCGCCCAGGGCGACGGTTTGCCGCCGGTGTCCGTGACCTTCAATGTACGTGTCAAGGCCCGCGACCGGTAGTACGTGGGCTGGGCTGGTCGTTGGACGGCCGTGAGCTGCCGCGTATGGTCTGACTGCTCGGCCGACGTGCCCTGGCGCATCGCAATCCCCGCGATCGGCCGCGAGACCGTGAGGTGTGGGCAGACATCCGCCGAGGGCTTCGGCCAGGCCTGCCGACATGGACCGGCCGCAGGCTGCCCGGTGGTAGTACTCGAGTAGGCCGCCGAGGCGCTCTCGGCATTGCACGTCGCCGTCGCTCGGAAGAGCGGCGCCCTCGATCAGCCGGTTCTCGATTCCCTGGTTGGGCCCGACAGGGCCTTGCGAGACGGCCGAACGCTCGGACCATACAGGGTGGGCCCAGGTGTCATGCGCTTGGACCGCCCATGCTCGCCCAGCCGATATAGCCGGGACAATGAACCTCTCCACAGGCTGGCTGTTGAGCTCCCTCCTGGTGAGCTCGGCCGGGGTTGGACTGTCCGTCTACGGGCGCAAGCAGCTGCGGCTGCCGCAACTCCTGGCCGGCCTCGCGCTCCTGCTCATGTCGGCGCTCCTCTCCAGCTGGGCTTGGATGCTGGTCTGCGCGGGCGTGGTCGTGGTCGCGCTGGTCGGGGCGCTCCGCATGGGTCTCTGAACCGCTCCGGGCCGAGGCGTCGCCAGTCCGGGCCAAGAATCGCCCGGGGGACCATGATCGTGCCGGATGCTGACGTGGCTCCTCATGCTGGGCCTGGCACAGGCCCCTGTGGACGCCATCGTCATAGCACTCGACGACGGAACTCCTTTGAGCTGGCCCTCCACGGCGGCCCACTCGGCTGCCTGAACCTCGAGGTCCTGGCCGCGAGCGGGACACCCTTCGAGCGCCATCCTCGCAAGGGTGTACGCCGCCGCGGCCTACCTGGCGAACGACATCGAGGGCGTCCGCCGGGCGCTCGCAGAGCTCGACCGCTGCGAGGCGTACATGGCAGACCTCGAGGCCCGTCATTCGAGCGGGTCCGGCGGCGGCGAGGGATCGGGCGGGTAGGATTCCGCCCGCGCGATCCGTCCCGTGCCTCCGGACACGAGCCGCTCCTCGCCCTTGGAAACAGCCGGCAGCTTCTCGCGCCCCGCGCGCACGCTCCTCCTGCCGGCCGCCTTCGTGGTCGTGGTCGCCGGCCTGCGCACGGGCGCGCCGCTGTCGCGCCGAGCGGCTACAATCGGCGCGCCATGCTCGAGCAGGCTTCCGCCGGCGGAGCGCTGCGGGTGGTCGCCACCGGCGCCGCGTTCGTGCCGCTCGCCGTCGGTCTGGGCTTCCTGCTCGCGAGTCGCGGCCTCGCGGTGCGCGGCACGCACGGCCGGATCCGGTGGCGCGACACGGGCCTGATGACGCTCGCCCTCGCCGCGCTGGTCGCCGCCCACGCGCTCGTGCTCGTGTGGCTCGGCTGGTATCACCCGGCCGTCAACATGTTCTACGTCCTGTCCGGCGTCCTGATGTCGCAGGTCGCGCGCGCGCGCCTCGCCGCGCGCGGAGCCCCGCCGCGGCTGTGAAGCGGACGATATTCCGCGCCGGCTTGCTGGACGGCCACAGGGGGCCGGCCATCCTCGTCCCCTTCGACCCGCAGGAGCTGTGGGACCTCGCGCCGGTCCCGGTGGCGAGCGAAACGTACGGCGAGCGCCCGGGCCACCTCGTCGCGGACACGCTCAACGGGCGCGCGTTCGAGGGCTGGATCGGCTGCCGCTTCGGCCGCCACTTCCGCCTGGTCGACGACGCCCTGCGTCGTGCGGCGAAGATCGAGGTCGGCGACGTGTTCGAGGTCGCCCTCGCGCCGCGCGGCAAGTCCCGCGCGACCTCGGCCGTGAAGCAGCGCGCGGCGCGGCGAGAACGCTGACCGCGCGCCCAGCGCCGGGTCACTGCCGGTCGACGGCAGCCTGCTGTCGGCGCGTGATGAAGAAGACGACGAGCGCGGCGCAGACCGCATCGGGCCTCCAGGAGCTTCTCGACGGTGTGCCCGAGCACGCGTCCTGGCCGGCGGACGACGAGGTCGCGTCGATCGCCGCGCTCTACCGCCGCACGGGTGGCGAAGCGCGCGGCCCCAAGGACCTTCTCACGGTCCGAGCGCCACCCGGGGCCGAGGGAGCCTCATACTCTGGCGACCCCCGCTGGGTGGTCGGCATATGGAGCAGTTGGCATGAACACGACCGCGGTCCGGGCACCCTCCCGGGCGGCCA
This sequence comes from Planctomycetota bacterium, assembly GCA_036376275.1. Lineage (GTDB taxonomy): Bacteria > Planctomycetota > UBA1135 > UBA1135 > JABFRZ01. The sequence continues at coordinate 12,596 of DASVAP010000417.1, forward strand.
GCATCGCGCTGCTCTCGTTCCCGCTCGTCCTGTGGGCCGTGGCGACGTTGTTCCTCGGCGGCGACCTCGGGCGCGCGGCCGACGACTACGCGGTCCTGCAGCGTGATCCGGTGACCGGGGTGCTGGACTTGCCGACAACCCAGGCCGGGGATCGTCCGCTCTTCTTCCGGCCCGTGTACTTCTTCGTTTACTACAACCTGGTCACGCTCTGCTACGGGCGCGAGTGGGTCGTGCACGTGCTGATGGCCCTCGTGCACGGCTCGGTCGCGCTCCTGCTCTACGCCGTCCTGAGGCGAACGCACGTCGGCGTCCTGGCGGCGGCGGGAGGAGCGCTGCTGTTCCTGGTCGTGCCGCAGTGTCACGAATCGGTCTTCTGGATGGCGGCGATGGGTAACGACGCGTCGCTCGCGGCGTTCCTGGTGCTGGCCCTGTTCGTGCTCCGGCACGCGCTGGGCGCAGCGGTGTCCCCGTGGTTGCTCTTCCTGCTCGCGTTCAACGTGCCGTGCTGGAACGAGCAGGCGGCGGCGGCCATCCCCGCGTTGCCGCTGCTGTGTCTGGCGGCGCGGCCTTCGGACCAGCAGTTTGCGGGGGTCGCCCGCCGCGCCGCGCAGGGCACGGGCGTGTGCCTGGTCGGGCTGGCCCTCTACCTCGTGCTCCTCGCCGGTACGACGCCCGCGGGACAGCGCGGCAGCGCGGGCTCGTTCATCTCGGCCACCGAGCTCCTCCCCCGGCTCGCCCAGGTCGCCCATGAGCTCGCCCGGTGGAGCGTCGGCTGGTGGGGGAGCGACGTCCTCACCGGCGGCCTGATCCGCGCTTCGGAGGAGCTGCACTCCGCCCGCGCGGTGATCGCGCTCGGGCTGCTCGCGTTCACGGGTGTCCTGTTCGCAGCCCGCTGGGCGTCGCCAGGGACGCCCGGTTCCGGCGCCGCGACGACCGCGGACGGGCGCCGCCTCCGCTGGCTCGCCCTGTTCGGCACGAGCGTGGTCCTGCTCGCCCTCGCCCCGGTCGTCGCGCTCCCGAGGCAACCGCTCGGGAGCCGCCTGTGCACCGTCCCCGCCGCCGGACTGGCGATTCTCACCGCGAGCAGCTGCGCGCCGCTCCTGCGCGAGTCCCGCTCACGGGCGATGCGCCGGGTGAGCGGCCTGGTCGGCGCGGCGCTCGTCGCGGGCACGGTGCTGCTCGCGGCTTCCATGGTCGGGCTGCAGGGGCTCTACCGTGACAGCGCGCGCCTGGACCGCAGCGTGGTGGAGCAGCTCGCGGCCGTGGTGCCCCATCCGGCTCCCGGCACGACCTTCGTGCTGCTCGACGTCCGCGCGCGTGCCGGGCGAACCGGCCGCCAGACCTTCGATCGACCGTCCGCCTGGTTCTACCACTACTCGATGGTTCCGCTGACGCGCGAGGTCTTCGCGCGCCAGGACATCGGCGCCACGTCCCTGAACCCATGGCTCGGGCTCGACCTCCGTGAGCTCACCGCCGAGACCTTCGTCGTCCCGTTCGCGCTCGCCGTCGAGGGGGCCGTGAGCTCACCCGGGGGGATGACGCGCATCCCGTGGCAGCAGACCGTTCCCTTCGTGATCGACGAGCGCGGTCGCGTGGCGCTGGTGCGGCGCGTGTGGATCGAGCGGGCTGGCGGCGACGACGTGGTCATCGCGGACACCCGCGTGCCGCCGGGCGCGACGGCCATGTCGTCCTTCGTCGTCGAGGAACGCGACACCGGACGAGCCGTGCCGCTCGCGGGCTGGCGAGCGGACCTCGGGCACGGCCCGGTGCCGCTCGCGCGCAGGCGCGCGTTCGGCCTGGAGCGTCCCGTGCTGGAGCTCGGGACGGAGCTGAGTCCCGCGCGCCTCGGCGTCGGGATCGCCGGCGCTCCGCTTCCGTCGCGCCTCGTCTTCCGCGTCGCCGGCGCCGACGACCTCCAGCCCCCCGGCGGGCTGAGCGTCCGTTGCACCTGGGAGTCCGAGCCCGGAACCGCGCTCGCGCAGCTCGAGCTCTCCTTCGCCGACCTGCGCGAGGGGGGCCGGTGGGTACCGCTCGTGATCGAGCTCGGGCCCCTCGCCGCCGAGCGCCGGCTGTGGCTCGAGGTCGCCTGCGAGCACCCCGCCAGCGTGCTCGTCACTCCGGGCGTGCGCCTGTTTCCCGACCAGCCGTAGTGGTCCAGGGGCTTTTCCCGACGTCGCCAGGGCCGACCTGCTCTCCTTCGTCGTCCTCGGTTGGTAGGGGACGGCCCCCAGCCGAGCCCATCCGGGTCTTCTGCTCCTGGTCCGTCGTCCTCCGGCTCCTCCTCCGGTGATCCCGAGCTCAACCAGGCCGCGCGAGGCTCCGGAAGTACACCTGCCCGGGTGCACCTCGCCCACCTCCGACCTGGAGCCGCTCAGATCGTGAAGTACTTCGCCGCGGGGTGGTGCACGACCAGGGCCGAGGTCGACTGCTCGGGCCACAGCTGGTGCTCGTCGGAGAGCGTGATCCCGAGGCGCTCGGCGCCGAGCAGGGCCAGCAGCGGCTCCTGGTCGGCCAGGTTCGGGAGGCTCCCGTGAAGACTCCTCAGCCCTCGCGCGATTACCCGACCCCGCACCCCGGAACTCGGTGGATCCGGCGATGGTCGCGCCCGCGTGGCGCCCCTAGGCTGCGGGAACGAAAGAAAGGAGCCCTTCATGAGCTCTCAACGCATCCTCGGTGTCGTCCTCCTCGCCCTCGGCCTCTTCCTGCTGATCTTTGGCTTGAACGCCTCCGAGTCAGTCACGGACACGGTCAAGGAAGGGCTGACGGGGCGCTTCACCGACAAGACCATGTGGTACATCATCGGTGGCGGCGTGATGGCGGTGGCGGGCGCAGCCATGACCTTCTTCGGGAGCGACCGCGTCCGCAGCGCATGAATCCCGGGAGGTACTCGAGCCCGGCAGGAGTGAGCGGGCGCGGGGCACCACATGGATCCCACGCTCGACCGGCTCCGCCGCCAGGCTGCCCTCCTCTTCGGGTCCGCGCTCGTCGCGGGCCTGGCGAGCGCCTGCGGCTTGCTGCGCAGTGCCGCCGCGCTGCCCGGGGGAGTCGTCGCTGCGGTGCTGCCGGATCGAGAGCAGCCCAGCCCCCCGCTCGAGCAGCAGTTCGATGACCTGACGCGCTATCTCGACCTGATGGTGCTGCGCATCGACGAGGCCTCGCTCGCCTTCGCGCTCGCGGCCGCGGAGCCGGAGGCGGAGGTCCTGGCGGCCAAGTGGCGCCTCGGCGCGATCCGCTGGGCCGTGCAGCTTTCCGCGGGCCCGAACTCCCTGTCGAACGCGCTGGACCTGGTCGTGCTCGCCACCACCTTCCGCTGGCTGGTGGAGGACCACTGGATCCCCGAGGTGTGGGGCGAGGACGCGCGGCCGCTACAGGTCGCCTTCGAGCGCATCGAGGAAGACGGCTGGGCGTTGCTGGAGCGCTACCTCGACGATCCGGCGATCGCGGAGGCACGCCGGGTGCTCGTCCAGTGGCGCGCGCGCAACCCGCTGATCCGCCAGGAGTCCTTCGCCGAGTCCCCGAGCTTCAGGACCCTGCTGGCCGGCGAGCCGGCCGACGCGGCGAGCGCCGCGCCCAATCTGCTCGGGTTGATCGGGCTCGACCCGACCGCGGGCCTCGAGCCGGCCGCGCGCGAGGTCGAGCGCGCGCGCCAGCTCGGTCTGCGCGCGCTGTTCTTCCTCCAGCACTCGCCACGCCTGGTCGCGGCCGAGCTCGAGTATCGCCTGCTGCGCCTGCGTGACTCGCCAGAGGCACGCCAGGTCCTGTCCGATGCGGAGCGCCTGACGGTCAGCCTGGAGAGCGTCGCGGCCACGGCCGCGACCCTGCCGGAGGCCGTGCGGCAGGAGCGCGAGGAGCTCGTGCACAGCCTGGAGCAGGCCCAGGAACCGCTGGGGCGGCTGCTCGAGTCGACGCGGGCCACGCTGGACGCCGGCGAGACGATGTCGGCCGAGGTGAACGGGGCCGTGCGCACGCTGGACGCTTTCGTGGCGCGCTTCGACGGACCCGACGAGCCGAGCGAGCCCTCGGGAACGCGGGCGCGTCCCTTCGACGTGACCGAGTATGGCCAGGCGGCCGAGCGCATCGGCGCCGGCGCGAGCCAGATCAGCACCCTGCTCACCGACCTCGAGCACAGCCTGCCCGAGCTCCAGCGCGTCGTCGAGCAGTCGGCCGCCCGCGGCGAGCGCAGCATCGATCGCGCCGCGCGACGGCTGCTCGAGGTGGGGTTGATCCTGATCGCGGCCGCGGCCTTCGCAGCATGGGTCGTGCACCGGCTCGGGCGGCGCGCGCATGCGCGCATGCCAGCGCCAGTGCGGCTCACGGAAGCATCCGAGACGAACGACCGGCCCGAGGGCGCTCGCCCGGACAAGGCGGTGGTCACGGAGCGCCTCCCGGCCGCAGGCTCCAAGACCGGAAGGTAGCCGAGTCGCGGGCGAGCGCAGGCGATGCTCATCCGGTGAACCCTCCTTGCGCGCGCATGATCTCGGATCCGTCCGCCCGACGCTTCTTCTACCTCCTGCTCGCCGGGGCCACGGTGCTCATGGTGCTCGTGGTCCGTTCCCTCGCAACGGCCCTGTTCCTCGCCACCGTGCTGGCGGTCCTGCTGTGGCCCGTCCACGGCAAGCTGGCCGCCCGCCTGGGAAACCGGCCGAAGGTGAGCGCGACCGTGGTCGTGCTCGGCGTGGTGCTGCTGCTCGTCGTACCGCTGGCGGCGCTCTCGACCTTCCTCGTGCGGGAGGGGGGCGAGGGGCTGAAATTCGTCGCCACCCTGGTGCGCAGCGAAGGCCTGGGCGGGCTGGTGAAGAAGCTGCCGGATCCGCTCGAGAAGTGGGCGCTGGAGGGCCTCGCGCGCGTGCCCGAGAACTGGGAGCCGAGGGGCTTCGACCGGAGGACGGCCGAGGAGGTCACGGCGGCGGGCGTGAAGACCGCCGCAGCGGTGGGCGTCGCCGCGAAGGCGACCGGCTCGCTGGTCTTCCAGGCGGTGATGATGCTCATCGCTTTCTTCTTCCTCCTGCGGCACGGCGGCGAGCTGGTGGCGTGGCTCGACGACGTGCTGCCCCTGCCACACCGACTGACGCGCGAGCTCCTGTCCGAGTTCAAGACAGTCACCTACGCGGTGGTGGTGTCCACGGTCGTGACGGCCGCGGTGCAGACCGTGGCGGCGCTGATCGGGTTCACCATCGCGCGGGTTCCCTATCCCCTCTTCTTCGGCTCGGTGACGTTCTTCGCCGCCTTCGTCCCCGCCATCGGGGCCGCCGCCGTGTGCCTGCTGGCGGCATTGATCCTGCTGACGACCGGCCATCCCTACATGGCGCTGTTCCTGGCGATCTGGGGCTTCGTCGTGGTGGGCCTGGTGGACAACCTGATCAAGCCGCTGCTCATCCGATCCGGCATGAAGATGAGCGGCGCGATCGTCTTCTTCGCACTCGTCGGAGGCCTGGCCGCGTTCGGCACTGCGGGCCTCTTGATGGGCCCGCTGGTGGTCGCGTTCTTCCTGGCCCTGCTGCGCATCTACAAGCGCGACTTCAAGCTGCGCGCGCTCGCCAGGCCGGGCGAGGGCTGATCTTCGCGGGGCTCCGGGCGGCTGCCGAGTCCTGCGGCACTCCTACGCATGAGCCTGGTCCCCTCCTACACGATGGGGGGGCATCCACATCTTGCTGGTCGTGGCCGTGGTCCTGCTCCGCGTGTGCCTCATCGGCGGACGGAGAGCCTCGACGTCTGAGCAGCGTGCGCGAGCACCGAGCCGCGCGCCGAAAGCCGCGGGCGCGTGCCGAGGAGACGTGCCCACAAGCCCAGTTGCCCAGTACCTGCTCGGCACGCCGAGACTCCTTGCTTGCCCGGATGGCCGGGCCGTGTCCTGGCTCCTACGCTCGTCGTCGAGCATGACACGCCCTCATTCCGCTGCGCCTGGCAGGCGCTCCACGAGGCCCGTCACTCGGACCCTCCTCGCCCTGTGCACGACCCTGGGCCTCGCGGCCTGCGTCCTGTCGCCGCGCAGGCCCGAGGAGCTCTCGATCACTCCGCACACGGTCCTGCTCGTGGTGCCGGCCGTCCCACAGGAGGAGCTGCACGAGTGCGGCCTCGCCTCGCTCGCCACGCTGTGCGGCTTCCATGGCGTGACGATCCCGGCCGCCGAGCAGCAGCGACTGGCCGCCATCGCCCGCGAGTGGGAAGGGCTCTCGGGCGCGGAGCTCCGGGCCGTGCTGATCGAGCTGGGCATGGAGGCGTTCCTCTTCCAGGGCAGTCTCGACTGGGCAAGCACGGGGCTCTACCACCAGATCGACCACGGGCGTCTGCCGCTCGTGATGATCTCGCGCGACGGCGAGACCCTGCACACCTGCCTGGTCACGGGCTACGACCGCTCGACGGAGTCGGTCTACCTGTACGACCCGGTGCGCGGCCACCTGCGCCTCGGGACCGACGACTTCGACGACCTGTGGACGAACGCGCGGCGCTTCACGCTGCTGGCCCTGCCGCGCGAGGAGACGCCGGAGGAGGCGAGTGCGGCCGGCCCAGGCCCCACGCGCGACGCCGAGGTCACGAGCGCACAACCCACGGAGACCCCATGAAGACGACCGTATCGATCCTGCTTTCCCTGCCCCTCCTGCTCCCGCTGATGCCCGCCGGGCCCGGCGCGGCCTCCGCCACGGCACCTGCCCCTCGGACCGCGGCGCCCCCCGCCCTGCCCCTGGCCTTCAGCAGCGTCGAGCGCACCGACCTCGCTCTCGCCGAGCAGGCCTCGATGCACGAGCTGCTGGACCTCCGCGGCGGCGACGTCACCAACGACAACCTGTGGACGATCCTGCTCGTCCTCGGGATCATCGTGCTGGTCCTGATCCTGATCTGATCGCGCCAGGCGCCGCGCGCCTCCCCGAGCACTCTGGTCGCGGCGCGCGCGCTCAGCGCGCCCCGGCCGGTTCGGCACGCACCGGCCCGCTGCGCCCCTCCAGCTCGCGCTTCTCCCAGGCCTGCGCCAGGGGCGCGAGCACGGCGTTGCCGTGGCTCACGTTGTCAGGAGCACGAGCCCGTCGCCCGTCCAGCGCGAGCCCGGCGCCGCCTCGAGGTGCACGTCGCCCGCGCCGTTCGTGTCGCCGGAGAGCGAGCGCGCGGGCGTGGGCCGCTGGGCATGCGGACTTCGCCATGCACACTGGGTCGCGAACCTCGCCTCCCATGCCAAGGTCGAGCGCTTGCACGTGGGCGGAGGAGGGCCTGGACACCCCTGGCGCGCGCGCGCAACGGCACGGTGGCGAGCGGCTGAAGTGGGAAGCGTGAATCGCCGGCGCCTGCTGTGGATCAATACCCGCTGAGCTGCGTCATGCGCTGCCGGAGGCGGTCGCGGATCGCGGCCAGGCCGGCGTCCCCGGCGAACTCCGGCACGAGGTCGGTCGTCTCCGCCGGATCGAGCAGCAGATCGAAGAGCTGCTCGACGTACTCCGGACGCACGTCGGGTGCTCCAGGCGGCGAGCCATCGGCTCCCGGGGTCGTCAGGAGCACGATCAGCTTGTGGCGGCCGTCGCCGAGGCTGCGGCCGTGCCCGCCGACATTACGTGGCGTACAGGCGTGGACGCCGGGTACGGTCGGATCGGAACACCCCGGCTCGTAGGGGCCCCACTCGGTGGGCAGGTAGGGTCCCGGGAAGACGAAGCCCTGCGTGAACACCTCCGCTCGGGCGCCCGCGGAAGCGGGTGAACGGATCACGTCCGCGAAGGACAGGCTGTCGAGCGGCTGCAGCGGGGCGACCCGCGCCTCGTCGGCTCCGGCGACGTCGGCGAGCGTGCGCCACAGATCGACGGCGTGGACGAGCGCGCCGCTCGCGTGACGACCCGCCGGGACGGGCCGGCCGGACACGATCATCGGCACGCGCACGCCGAGCTCGTGGAACGTTCCCTTGCCGTGGGTCGGATCGTGCAACGCGCTCTGGATGGCCGCGCCCGGTGTCCCGTTGTCGGCCACGACGACGACGAGCGTGTTCGCGAGCGCCTCCGGACGCATCTGCGCAAGGAGCGCGCCGATCTCCGCGTCCACGGCCTCGAGCATCGCGTCGAAGAAGAGGTGCTGCTGGATCGTCGTGCAGGCCGTCGCGTCGCCACAGAAGCTCGTTCCGCAGTCGCCGTCCTCGGCAGCCACCTGGCCGGCGCAGTACGGCCCGCGGCAGTTGCCGGGGTTCTCGAGCGCGGCCCGCGTCTCGGGCGACAGCAGCGCGAGCGGCGGCACCTGGTAGGGGAAGTGGGGGGCGTTGAAGCTCACGTAGGCGAAGAACGGCTGGTCCTGGGCGTTGATCCACGCCACTGCGTCCTGTCGGGTGACGCTCGCGCTGAACGTCTCCGAAGACCAGCTCGTGGTCTGGAGAAGCATGCCGGGCGTCGCGCAGGCGCTGCTGAACTGGAAGGTCTCGAGCCGTTCCTCGGCTCCCACCTGGTAGCGCGTGAGCGCGACCATCCCCGGCACCGCGCTGACCTTCGTCCAGTTGAAGTGGTCCCCGGGATTGGAGCCACCGGTGCCGACGTTCGCCATCGTCCCCTGGAAGAGCTCGAACCCGTTGTCGACGGGATGGGAGAAGTCGCTCGCGAGCACCGGATCGCACACGGGCAGGGCGGACAGGTGCCACTTGCCGAAGGCCGCGCTCCGGTACGGCCTCGGCGCGCCGGCGGAAGACGGCGCGGGCATTCCCTGGCCCAGGAGTTCCGGCAGGAGGACCTCCTCGTTCGCGAGGCGCTCGCGGAGCCCGCTGGCATCGTCCACGACGCCGAGCCCCGTCCGGAACCCGTAGCGGCCGCTCTGGAGGCACGCGCGCGCGATGGCGCAGACCGGAGCGGCATAGGCGTGGTCGAAGCGGATCCCGCCTCCGCGCATGCCAGGGAAGCGCCCCTCGGCGAGCGCGTCGAGGTTCGGCGTCGGCGGATAGTCCAGCGGATCGCTCTGCACCCCGCAGAAGGGCGGCGCCGAATGCCGCGGGCTCTCGGACTCACCGTAGACGCGCAGCTTGTCGGTGCCGACGTCGTCCAGCACGATCACCACCACGTTCGGCTGGACGACCGCGCCCTGCGAGCTCCCGCTCCCGCTCCCACAGCTCCCGAGCCCGAAGCTCGGGCCGAACGCGAGGAGCCCCAGCACCCGAACGACGAGAACGGTCTTCATGGCCACATCCGCCCATAGGACAAGTCGCGGCTCGGGACAGGTTCCTGAACGCATGCTCGGGCGACAGCTCCACGGAACCGGGTA
>DASVAP010000419.1:0-16146 GCA_036376275.1 Planctomycetota bacterium
CGCTCCGCGAGCGCGCGAAGCGCGCGCCTCCGGACCGCGTGGAGCCTCGAGAGCTCGACTGCACGGCGCCACGGGTCCGGCGGCAGCGCCACGGAGCAGCGGCGGGGCCCCGGCGGGCGCGCAATCTCGCCCCACCGGCCCATCCGCCGGCGCAGAGTCCTCCTGCAGGTCCCCAGGCCCAGCTCAGCCGGGCACCGGGCCTCGGGCCCGACCCGCGCGGCCAAACCTCTGCCCGCAGCCTGCGCGTCTCAGGTCAGACCCTGAGCCAGGCCCAGAAGGGCGCGCAAGGATCGCCCGCCAATACCGCGGCCTTCGGTCGCGACACCTCAGCTCAGCCCCTCAGCCCCGCCCCTCGACCACCGCGATCATGCGCTCGAGCGCGAGGCGTGCCTCGGCCACGAGCTCGGCGCGCTCGGCGTCGTCCAGCCGATCCCGCCCGAGCGTCCGCTCGTTCATCACGTCGCCGGCCAGCACGCGGTTGATCTCCGGCGGACGCCCCTGGCGCAAGAGATCGAGCATCCCGGCCAGGTGCGGCGGATCGTTGCGGCTCATCGTCGCACAGCCGCACCCGCCCAGGGTGGAGCCCGGGACCTCCGCCAGGTGCACGACCTCGATCCCGCGCGGCCGCGCCTGGTCGCGCGCGTTCCTCACGAAGTGGCCCTCGGTCCCGATCGCGAGCTTCGCGCCGCGCGGGGCCTTCTCGAACTCGCTCCACAGGAAGTTCGTGCTGCCGGAGCCGTCCGCCGCCAGCACGGTCTCGAGCGGCGACTCCGGGTGCACGAGCACGCGGTAGCCGCGCTCCTGCCAGTGCCGCACCATCGCCGGCGTGAAGATCGTGTGCACGCCGCAGGAGGAGCCCCACAGGATCATCTCGGCCCGGTCGAGGCGCTCGAGGCCGACGTCGGAGAGAGCGATCTGCCCGCGGCGCGGGTCCGGCAGGGCCACGACGCGCTCGGGCGCGAGCCCGAGCTTGTGGGCGGTGTTGCGCCCGAGGTGCTCGTCGGGCACGAAGAAGATCTTCTTGCCCTGCTTCCGGCACCAGGCGACGACCTGGTGCGCGTTCGAGCTCGTGCACACGGCCCCGCCCGTGCGCCCGGCCAGGGCCTTCAGGCGCCCGCCGGTGTTCATGTAGGCGACGGTCGTGAGCCCGTCGCCGTAGCGCTCGACGAGCTGGTCCGCGACCGGCAGCACGAGGAAGTCCTTGGCCAGCATCTCCATCGTGCAGCCGGCCTTGGGGTTCGTGATCCACACGGCCTGGTCCGGGCGCGCGAGGATCGCGATCGCCTCGGCCATGAAGTGCACGGCCGACTCGACGATGACCCGCTTCTCGGGGCGGTTGCGGGCCGCCAGCGCGAGCTGGTAGCTGTCCGAGACGACGCCGCCGTAGCGCTCGACGAGCTTCACGATCTCGCCGCCCATGTAGAAGTGCGCCAGCAGGAGCAGGGCGTCGCCGAAGTGCGCCTGGGCCGGCTTCACGTAGGAGTCGAGCCAGCGGAAGAGCGTCTCCGGCCGGCGATCCGGCAGCGCCAGGTATTCCTCCGCGTAGGGCTTGAACTCCTCCTGGTACCAGTCGAGCGGCAGGTCCGTCTGGCACACCGGCAGGTCCGGCGGCAGGTGGAAGCGCGGGGCTTCGATCGTGCTGGCCATGCTCTTCGTCTCGGCTCGATCCCGGCGTCGGGGCGCGGAGGATGCGGAGGGAGGACGGTGCTTCCTAGCCCAGGAACGGGTAGCGCCAGTCCGTGGCCGGCACGAAAGTCTCCTTGATCGTGCGCGGCGAGACCCAGCGCATGAGGTTCAGGATCGAGCCCGCCTTGTCGTTCGTGCCCGAGGCGCGCGAGCCGCCGAAGGGCTGCTGGCCGACCACGGCGCCGGTCGGCTTGTCGTTGACGTAGAAGTTCCCGGCCGCGAAGCGCAGGGCCTCGAGCGCCTGGCGGATCGCCGCGCGGTCGTCGGCGAAGATGGCTCCCGTCAGGGCGTACTCCGAGCGCGTGGCGCACTCCGCCAGGGTCTCGGCGTAGCGCGCGTCGTCGTAGACGTGGATCGTCAGCACCGGGCCGAAGAGCTCGGTGCACATCGTGTCGTAGGCCGGGTCCAGGGCCTCGATCACGGTCGGCTGCACGAAGAAGCCGGTGCGGTCGTCGCACTCGCCGCCGAACAGCACCTGGGCGCGCCCCCGGGCCGCGCGCGCGGTCTCGATGGCCTGCTTCTGCTTGGCGAAGGAGGCAGCGTCGATCACCGCGCCCATGAAGTTCTTGAAGTCGCGCACGTCGCCCATGCGCACCTGGGCCAGCTCCGCCGCCAGGCGCTGCTTCAGATCGCCCCACAGGCTCTTCGGCACGTAGGCCCGGCTGGCGGCCGAGCACTTCTGACCCTGGTACTCGAAGGCTCCGCGCACCAGCGCCACCGCCAGGGCCTGGCGGTCGGCCGAGGGGTGCGCGAAGACGAAGTCCTTGCCGCCGGTCTCGCCGACCAGGCGCGGGTACTGCCCGTAGCGCGCGATCCCCGTCCCGACCTTGCCCCAGATGTGGTTGAAGACCCCGGTCGAGCCGGTGAAGTGCACGCCCGCCAGGCGCCGGTCGGAGACGGCCGCGTCGCCCACCTCGGCCCCGCCGCCGGGGACGAAGTTGATCACGCCCGGGGGCAGACCGGCGGCCACCATCAGGCGCATCAGCCAGTGGTTCGAGAGCACCGCGGTCGTGGCCGGCTTCCACACCACCGTGTTGCCCATCAGGGCCGGCGCGCTCGGCAGGTTCCCGCCGATCGAGGTGAAGTTGAAGGGCGTGATCGCCAGCACGAAGCCGTCGAGCGGGCGATGCTCGAGGCGGTTCCAGCAGCCCGCGGCCGACTCCGGCTGCTCGCCGTACAGGCGTTCGGCGAAGTGCGCGTTGAAGCGCCAGAAGTCGATCATCTCGCAGGCCGCGTCGATCTCGGCCTGGTGCACGGTCTTCGACTGGCCGAGCATGGTCGCGGCGTTGATGCGCTCGCGCCACGGGCCCGCCAGGAGCTCGGCCGCGCGCAGGAAGACCGCCGCGCGCTCCTCCCACGGGAAGGCCTGCCAGGCGGCGCGCGCCTCGCTCGCCGCCTCGATCGCCTGGGCCACCTCCCTGGCGCCGGCCAGGTGCACGCGGGCCAGGACGTGGCCCCTGGCGTGCGGCATGACCACGTCCGCCTGGCGCGCCGTGCGCACCTCCTGGCCGCCGATCAGGAGCGGGATCTCGATCACCTCGCCGGCCTGGCGCGCGAGCTCGGCCTCCAGGCGCTTCCGCTCGGGGCTGGCCGGCGCGTGACCGAGGACCGGTTCGTTGCGGGGGGGAGGTGTCCGGAAGAGGCCGAGGCTCATGGAAGGAGTGGGGGCGTCTCGAGGGGCGCGCGGCACCGGAGGCCGCTTGGCATCATGTTACGGTACCCCACGCCCCGATCGCCCTGGAGGCTCCATCCATGCCGAGTCTGCGTACAACCTTCGCGCTCCCGCACACGTTCCTCGCTGCGCTGGTTCTCGCCGCGGCCAGCGCCTGTGCGAGCGCGCCGGCCGGCAAAAGCGAGGGCTCCGGCGGAGGCAAGGAGGGGGACGAGAAGAAGCAGGAGGAGATCGAGGAACTGACGCGCAAGCTCGAGCTGGCGCGCCTCGAGCTCGACCTGGCGCGTCTGGAGGCCGGCCAGGAGCTCGACCAGGCCGAGCGCGATCTGCAGGCGGCCAAGCTCTCGGCCGAGCAGGCCCGGCTCGAGCGCGAGGGCTACGTGCAGCTCGGGCGCGCGCGCGAGCTGGACGAGGCGCGCCTGGCGGTGGACCAGTCGAAGGGCCGCGTGGAGGACGCCGCAGCGGAGCTCGCCGAGCTCGAGGCGATGTACGCCGAGGAGGAGTTCGCGACCAAGACCAAGGAGCTGGTCCTCAACCGCGGGCGCCGCCAGCTCGAGCTCGCCCGGCGCGCGCTCGACCTGGCCGAGCGGCGCCTGCGCGAGGCCGAGGGCTTCGAGCTGCCGAAGAAGGACCGCGAGCAGGAGGAGGGCGAGCTGAAGGCGCAGAAGGGCCTGGCCGAGGCCGAGCAGGGGCTCGAGAAGCAGCGCCTGGCGCAGAAGATCGCCGTGGCCAAGGCCGAGCAGGAGGTCGACGAGCTGGCGCGCAAGCTGGCCAAGGCCAAGGTGGAGCAGGAGAAGGACGGGAAGCAGGCGGACAAGGACGCCGCCGGCGGCTCGTGAGCCCGCGCCCCGCGTCCTGGCTGGCGCTGGCCGCCCTGGCGGGCCCGCTGAGCGCGCAGCACCTGGAGGTGCCGGCCACGCTGGGACCCGAGGAGGCGCGCACGGCCCTCGAGCGCTCGCTCGAATGGCTGGTCGAGAACCAGAACGCCGACGGCTCGTGGGCCGTGGGCGTGCTCGACGGCCTGCTCGAGCTGGGCTTCTCGATCGAGTCGTTCTACGCCTGGCAGGTGGCCTCGAACGCGCTCGCCTGCCTGGCCCTGCGCGAGGCGCCCGAGACCCCGGCCCGGCGCGCCGCGCTGGAGCAGGGCATCGCCTGGCTGGAGACGACGCGTCCGCCGAAGCGCGGCAGCGACTGGGACATCGACTACGTGTGGGGTGGGCTGTACGGCTTCACGGCGCTGACCGAGCTCGCCGCCGACCCGCGCTTCCAGCAGGGCGAGTGGCCGGCGCGCCTGGCGCGCGCGGCGCAGCCCTTCCTCGCGATCCTCGCGAAGAACCAGATCGCCGAGGGCGGCTGGGGGTACTACGACGACCCGGTCTACTCGCAGCGCCCGAAGTGGGCCACGAGCTTCTCGACGGCGCTGGTCCTGCCGGCCTTGAAGGCGGGCGAGGAGCTGGGCTGGGTCACGGATCCGGCCATGCGTTCGCGGGCCACGCGCTACGTGAGCCGCTGTGCGCTGCCGAGCGGCGCCTTCGCCTACGACCTCTCGATCATCCCGCGCGTCGTCGGCGACAGCGTCAACGACGTCAAGGGCAGCCTCTCGCGCATCCAGGTCTGCCACTGGGCGCTGTACTCGGTGGGCGAGCCGAAGATCACGCTCGACCGCCTGCGCACGGGCCTCGAGAGCTTCTTCGAGCACCACCGCTTCCTCGACGTGGCCTACATGGACCCGGTGCCGCACGAGGCCTACTACCAGAACTCCGGGTACTTCTACCTGTTCGGGCACTACTACGCCGCGCGCGTGATCGAGCTCTTGCCGGAAGCGGAGCGCGAGGGCTGGCACGCGCGCCTGCGTCCGCACCTGGTCAAGGTGATGCGCGCCGACGGCTCCAGCACGGACTTCCTGACCAGCGCGTACATGAAGGTCGCCGGCACGGCGCTCTCGGCCCTGGCGCTCGGTCTGGGGCTCGAACCGCGCGTACAGAGCGTCGAGCCCATGGCCCCCGGCGAACCCAGGCGATGACGCCGTTCCTGCTGCTGCGCAAGCTGCTGGAGGCGCGCCTGGCGACCGGCGCCACGAGCTGGTTCCGCGCGACCACGAACGAGATCGCCGACGGGCCGACGAACACGCGCTTCTGCGCGCTCTTCTCGCAGGCCGCCCGGCACGTGAAGCACGCGCCCCTCGCCCCGGCCGCGGCCGAGGTCGAGGCCGCCGGGCGCTGCGTGCCGGGCTGGAACCCGGAGCGCTGGGACGTGCTCGAGGCGGTGCGGGTCGGCCTGGTCCTGGCGCGCACGGACCTGGCGGGGGACGGCGGCGCCCTGGCGCTCGAGGAGGCCTTCCGCTACGCCGACGAGGGCGAGCTGTGCGCGCTGCTGCGCGCGCTCGGGCTCGTGCCGGGCGGCGAGCGCTTCCTGTGGCGCGCGGGCGAGGGCTGCCGCTCGAACATGCGCAGCGTCTACGAGGCGGCAGCGCTCGACACGCCCTACCCGGCGCTCCACTTCGGCGACGACGCCTGGCGCCAGTGCGTGGTCAAGTGCCTGTTCGTCGGGGCGCCGCTGTGGCGCCTGTGGGGGCTGGACCAGCGTCTCTCGCCCGAGCTGGCGCGCATGGCGCTCGACCTGGCCGACGAGCGCCGCAGCGCCGGCCGCCCGGTGCCGCACGAGCTGTGGCTGTGCCTCGGGCCCTACGGCGGGGCGCGCGGGCTCGACGCGCTCGAGGGCGAGCTCGCCTCGACCAACCCGAACCGCGCCGGCCGCTGTGCGGCGGCGCTGGCCTTCGCCCGCGCCGGCGACACCGGACGCCTGGCGCGCCTGGAGAAGGACGAGACCGACCCGGCCATGCGTGACGCCCTGGCGCGCGCGCGCGCCGGCGAGACCGACGCGCCGTCCTTCCGGCACCTGGCGCAGCTCCTCTCCTGAACCATGCGCTTCTTCGATCCGCACATCCACGTCACCAGCCGCACGACCGACGACCTGGAGCGCATGGCCGCGGCCGGCGTGCGCGCCATCGTCGAGCCGGCCTTCTGGGTCGGTCAGCCGCGCACCACGGTCGGCTCCTTCGTCGACTACTTCGCCAGCCTGCTCGGCTGGGAGCGCTTCCGGGCCGCGCAGTTCGGCATCGCGCACTACTGCGCGATCGGGCTCAACTCGAAGGAGGCCAACAACGAGCAGCTCGCGCGGGAAGTGCTCGAGCTCCTGCCGCGCTTCGCCCTGAAGGAGGGCGTGGTCGCGATCGGCGAGATCGGCTTCGACGAGATCACCGCGGCCGAGGAGCGCGCCTACCTGGCCCAGGTCCAGCTCGCGCGCGAGCACGACATGGTCGTGATGGTGCACTCGCCGCACCGCGACAAGAAGCGCGGCATCCGGCGCTCGCTGGACATCGCCCGCGAGCTCGGCTTCCCGATGGAGAAGCTGGTCATCGACCACAACAACGAGGAGACCGTGGCCGGCACGCTCGAGGCCGGGGCCTGGGCCGCCTTCACGATCTACCCGCACACCAAGATGGGCTCCGAGCGCATGGTCGAGATCGTCAAGAAGTACGGTCCCGAGCGCGTGATCGTCGACAGCTCGGCGGACTGGGGCGTGAGCGACCCGCTGGCGGTGCCGCGCACGGCGAAGCTGATGCTCGAGCGTGGCATCGCCCCCGAGGTGGTCGAGCGCGTCACCTGGCACAACGCCCTCGAGGCCTACGGGCAGTCGGGCCAGATCGACGCCGAGGCCCTGCTGGCGAAGCCCAGCATCGACCAGCGCCAGCTGTTCGCCGACAACTCGGTCCTGCGCGGCCAGGAGCCGCGCGTCGAGGGCGGCGTGCCGAACTGAGGTCGTCCGACGCGGCCCAGGCCGCGCCGGGACGACCTCGGTCGGGCACGGGTCCGGCCCGCGCGTGCGACGCGCGCGCCCCCGTCTCCATCCGGTCTCCCCCTAGGGGGACAACCGCAGGATCTGGGCGGCGTTGAGCCCGAGGATGCGGGCGCGGTCGGGCTCGCGCACGCCGCAGGCGCCGAGGGCCTCGCGCTGCGCCACCAGCAGCTCGCGGCGCCAGCCGCGCGGGAAGACCGAGGAGTCGGTGCCGAACAGGATGCGCTCGGGTCCGAACACCGCCAGGGCGCGCTCGAACACGTCCGGCAGCGTCAGGCGCGCGGGCTCGCTCGCGAGCCAGGCCTGCGACGAGCTCGTGTCGACGTAGACGTTCGCGCACTGGGACCCGGCCAGCAGCGTCTCGCGCAGGAACCCGGCTCCGAAGTGCGGCACGACGAAGGGCACGTGCGGGAAGCGCTCGGCCGGCGGGACCAGGTCGAGCGGGTTCCCGTGGCGCAGGTCGACCCCGAGCGGCAGGCCGAAGCGCTCGCGCAGCGGCATGCGCAGGAGCCCGCAGTGCACCACGGCCGGGGCCGAGTGGGCCTCGAGCACCTCGAACATCCGCGCCGCCTCGGGTCCGTCGAGGTCGTAGTGGTGCAGGGCCGGGAAGAACAGCGCGCCGCGCACCTCTCCGCGCTCGAGGCCGCGCGCGAGGCGCGCGGCCGCGTCCGGCTGGCGCGGGTCGGCATAGGCGAAGAAGGTGATGCGGCCCTGGGCGCGCGGGACGAGGGCCGCCAGGACCTCCTCCTCCTCGGGCGCGCTGGCGAAGCTGACCAGGTGCGAGACGCCGTGGCGCTCCATCTCGTCCAGCCAGCGCGCCAGGTGCTCGCCGTGGTCCGCCGGCGGCAGCGCCAGGCCGAGCGAGCGCGTGACGCGCTCGAGCCGTTCGCGCGGACTGCCGGAGAGCGGCGAGGCCGCCGCCAGGGCCTCGAACAGGGCGCGCGAGAAGAAGTGCGTGTGGAAATCGGCCAGGAACGCCATGCCGAGACCCTAACCTGCGGAGCGCGCCGACCCCAGGGGCGGGCTAGAGGTCCACGCCGCCGCCGGTCACGTAGGCGAACTCCTCGTTCCAGTCGCGCCCGGAGCACGAGAAGAAGCCCTTGTTCTTGGCGGCGAAATCGCTGCTCTCGAAGTTGCGGATGCCCAGCACGTAGAAGTCCTGGGTGCCCACGCAGCCGTAGGACGAGCGCGCGTAGACGTAGTAGCGGTAGTGGAAGGTCGAGTCGTTGAGCGGGTCGAGGGCCTCCTCGTCCAGGTAGCCCTCCTCGGTGAGGGCCGGGATGAAGTCGCCGTCGAACGAGACGTCCCAGCCGCCGATCGCCGGGCTGGCGTTGGCCGGTGGGTAGACGCCGCGGTCGAGGCGGTACTGCTCGATCGCCGTGCGCACCGCCTTCAGGTCCGCCAGACGGCGCGCGTCGCGGGCCGACTTCAGGTGGCTCGTCACGCGCGGCACCAGCACCCCCGAAAGGATCGCCAGGATCGAGATCACCACCACGAGTTCGATCAGGGTGAAGGCTTGGCGGCGCGTGGGCATGGGCGGGGGAGGCGGAAGAAAAGGACGCGGGTCCGGGGGCTGTATCGTCCGCGCGGGGCCGATTCCTGAGGCGGCCCGACGCACGTCGGGTACGGCTTGGTGCAGGGTCCCGGACGCGCTACCCTCGCGCCGATGGAGCGCTGGTCGATCGAGGTCGACAAGGAGTACCTCAAGTTCTCGGCGGCCCACTTCCTGATCTTCCCGGACGGCACGGCCGAGCGCCTGCACGGCCACAACTACCGGGTCACGGTGGCCCTCGAGGCGCGCCTCTCGCCCCACGGCCTGGTGCTCGACTTCCAGCACATCAAGCCGCTGATCCGGGCCCTGGTCGAGGAGCTCGACGAGCGCTGGCTGGTGCCGGCCGAGCACCCCGAGCTGCGTACCACGAGGCGCGCGGACGGCGTGGTCGAGGTGCGCTACCGCGAGCGCTACTACGCCGCGCCGGCGGACGACGTGCTGCTCCTGCCGATCAACAACACCAGCGCCGAGAACCTCTCGGCCCTGCTCGGGCGGCGCCTCCTCGCGCGGCTGCGCGAGCGTCACCCCGAGGTCGAGGTGCGCGTCCTCAGCCTCTCGGTCGAGGAGACCCCGGGTCAGCGAGGCGTGTATCGCCACGAGGCCGGGGCGCCCGCCGGCTGAGCGCGGCTGGTCCGGTCCGCCCAGCGCCCGTAGAATCCTCGCCCCGATGACCCTGCCGCGCGTCCAGACCCGCGCCGAGGAGGCGCCCCGCGCGGCGGGGGCACCCAGCGTCCACGTGGTGACGTTCGGGTGCCAGATGAACAAGTACGACTCGCTCCTGGTCGAGGGGCGCTTCCGGGCCCACGGCTACCGCCTGACGGACGAGCTCGGGGCGGCCGACGTCGTGCTCTTCAACACCTGCTCGGTGCGCGAGCACGCCGAGGAGCGCGTCTTCTCCTGGCTGGGCGAGCTGCGCAATGCCAAGGCCGCGCGTCCCGAGCTCGTGGTGGGGGTGCTCGGCTGCATGGCCCAGCGCGCCGAGCACGAGATCTTCCGCCGCGCCGGGCACGTGGACCTCGTTTGTGGCACGCGCAAGATCCACCGCCTGCCGGAGCTGGTGGAGGAGGTCCGCGCGCGCCGCAACCGGGGCCTCGCGCCTCGCGAGCAGCGCCTGCTGGAGGTCGGCCAGGACGAGCCGGTCGCGGTCGAGCGCGAGGGCGAGGTCTACGCCGGGGGGGCGGCGGGCTACCTGACGATCATGCGCGGCTGCGACCTGAACTGCAGCTTCTGCATCGTCCCGCGCGTGCGCGGGCGGGTGCAGAGCCGGTCCGTGGCCGAGCTCCTGCGCGAGGCGCGCTGGATGGTCGCCGGCGGGGCGCGCGTGATCACGCTCCTCGGCCAGACGGTGGACTCCTACGGCGAGGACCTGCCGGCCCCCGGACCGGGCGAGCCGCGCGGCGCCGGGCGCGACGGGCGCCCGGCCCTGGCGGACGTGCTCTACGCGCTCGAGGAGCTGGAGGGCCTCGAGCGCGTGCGCCTGATCACGCTGCATCCGAGCTATGTCACGCGCGCCCTGGCGCGCGCCCTGGCTGAGTGCCGCAAGGTCGACCGCTTCCTGCCCCTGCCGGCGCAGTCGGGCTCCGACGCGGTCCTCAAGCGCATGCGCCGCGGCTACACGCGCGAGCTGTACCGCGAGCGGGTCGCGCTCCTGCGCGAGGCCGTGCCCGACCTGGAGCTCGGCTCGGACTGGATCGTCGGCTTCCCCGGCGAGACCGCGGCCGACTTCGCGGCCACGCAGGACTTCCTGCGCGAGCTGGGCACGATCCAGAACTACGTCTTCCAGTACAGCCCCCGGCCCGAGACGCGCGCTTTCGACCTGGCGGACGACGTCCCGGCCGAGGTCAAGAAGGAGCGCAACCAGGCGCTCCTGCGGGTCTCCGAGGAGGTCGCCCTGGCGCGCCACCACGCGACCCTCGGGAGCGAGCTCGACGTGTTCGTCGAGGAGGCAGACCAGGCGGGCCGGCTGCGCGGGCGCTCGCGCCACAACCTGCCGGTCGCCTGCGAGGGGCCCGCCGAGCTGGTGGGCCGGAGCGTGGTCGTGCGCATCGACGGCGCCAGCCCCTTCGGTCTGTGGGGCGAGCACCTGCCGGGCGACGCTGCGAGCTGAGGCGAGCGCGGCGGCGGGGGCCTGGACCAGGGCGGTAGGGGCGCGCGAGGATCGCGCGCCAGGACGATCCAGGGAGCCTGGCAGAACGCCACGGCCTTCGGCCGTGGCGTTCTGCTCAGCCTCCCTGAAAGCGAACAGGGGCCGCAGCCTTGCGGCTGCGGCCCCCGGTGCTCGCCCGGCCGGCTAGCGCCGGCCGGTCCGAGGCTCAGGCACTAGTTCGTGCCGATGACGCCTTCCACGGCCGAGGACAGGCGGGCGTTGCCGCCGCCGTCCGCGCCCGAGAGGTTGCCGAGGATGACGGCCTGGGCGCACCACGTGCGGCACACGAGGCCGAGCGTCTTCGGAAGCGCCAGGTTGCAGGCGGGGTTCGACGTGCTGCCGCTCACACCCGAGTGGGTGCCGGTGCACGAGAAGCCCGTCGTGTTGAGGTTGCAGAGCAGCATGCGACCACGCTTGCTCGTGCCGAAGTTCAGACCGCTCGAGAACTGGGCGATGGCCGAGCCGCTGGGCGGCGCGATCTTCGACAGGCCGGCGTAGAACTGCCACGTGAAGGTGCCCTTCGTGCGGCCGAGGCCGAGGGTGACCGCCGACGTGAAGTTGGCACCCACCACCGCGGGCGACGCCGTGAGCGTGTCCGGGTTGGGGTTCGTCGTCGAGTTGTAGCCAGCGATCGTGCCGGTCAGGTCGACCACTTCTTCGACGTGCATCGACATGGACGTGAACGAGCCGCTCGTCGTGCCGAACGTGAACGTGGCACGCAGGTAGCCCGGCGGGCAGTACTCGTCGATGGCGTCCGTCATGCCCTGACCGTCGACCTGGAGGATCGCCGACGAGCAGCTACGGGTGCACGACAGGAACGGCCAGGTGGCCGCCAGGGTCGCGCCGATCGGGTTGATCGTGCCCGTGCCGTTGTCGAGGAACTTCCAGGAGTAGCCGATCGGCCCGTCAGCGAAGCAGACGAGCGTGGGGAAGACGATGCGGATGAAGAAGCAGCTGAAGCCGCCGAAGAACGACGAGCTCGCGGAGTTGGCGGGCAGGCCCGTCAGCGTGAAGGCCGCCACACCCGTCGTCGGCGCGCCGCCGAAGAGCGTGTAGCCCTCGTAGAAGCCGAGCTTGACCGAGCCGCCAGGACCACCGGAACCCGGGGTCAGGGCGGCCGAGCAGTACGCGAACACGATGCTGTTCATCAGGTCGCTGTTGTTGACGACGCCGGCCGTGGCACCCGTACCGGTGCCCTTGACGCCTGCATCGAACCACTCACAGAACCCGCCGCCCGTGTCGACGCCAACGAACCCGCCAAGGTCGTTGTTGGCGAAGTCGACGACGGTCGTCGCAGCACGGTTGTTGACGGCCGGACCGCGGGTGATCGTGCCCGTGGCCAGGTCGAGGGTCGCGGACTTCAGCGGCTTGTTGTAGCGCGCGAAGACCTTGCCCGATTGGGATTGCGCGTTGGACGTGGCCCCGAACAGGGCGAGGGCCGCGCCAGCGAGCAACAGGGACTTCTTGGGAACCATCATGTTCACCTTCCTAAGGGTGCACTCTTCTCTGAGAGATTGTGACAGGGTGAAGACGCCTCGGTGCGCACGCAGGGTTGCGTTCACGCTGGTGGATACGGCGAACCGTACCCCGACCCGGAGCTCGAGGCGAACCCCGAGTCAGGACTACAGGACGGGTGCAACGGCCCGATGGATCCGCCAACGTGGTGCATTCGAGGGATTGACCGTTCGGATGATAGCCGCACACTCCCCCCGGGGGGGTCGAAACCGGGATCTCTTCGAGAAATCGAGGCTCCGGGAGGACCCTGCGGGGCGCGCTGGCCGATCCAGGTCTCGATGCCGCAGGACTCGCTGGTCCGGCCCCCCGCGCGGGCGGAAGAGGCTTCCCGTTCCACGGCTCCGGCCGGGCTCCCGGCGACGGCCCGCATCCGGGCCGTCACGGTCAACTACCGCTCGGCCGAGCTGGCCTTGCGCTGCCTGGAGTCCCTGGCGGCCGAGCGCTCCGCCGTCCCGCGCCTGGACGCCGTGGTCGTGGACAACGCCTCGGGAGACGGCTCCGCCCAGCGCCTCCAGCGGGCCGTCGAGGAGCGCGGGTGGGGGGCCTGGGTCCAGGTCGTGGAGAGCCCCGTCAACGGGGGCTTCGGGGCCGGGAACAACCTGGCCCTCCGGGCAGCCCTGGCGGAGCCCTCCCCACCCGACTTCTACCTCCTCGTCAACCCGGACGCCGCCCTCTATCCGGGCAGCCTGCGGGCCCTGCTGGGCTTCCTGGCCGGCCACCCCCGGGTCGGGCTCGTGGGGCCCAGGACCGAGATCCGGTCGGGGCAGCCCGGGGCCACCGCCTTCCGCTTCCCGGGGATCCTGAACGCCCTGGATCAGGGGCTTCACTTCGGGCCCCTGACACGGCTCCTGGCCCGCTGGCAGCTCGCCCCGCCGCCCCGGGCGGAGGCCCATCCGACCGACTGGCTCTCGGGCGGGTGCGTGCTCCTGCGGCGCGAGGTGCTCGAGCAGGTCGGGCTGTTCGACGAGGGCTACTTCCTCTACTTCGAGGAGGTCGACCTCACCTGGCGCGCGGCGGCCGCCGGCTGGGAGTCGTGGTACGTGCCCGAGGCGCGCGCCCTGCACGAGGCCGGAGCCTCGACCGGGGCCAGCGCCGGGCGTGAGCTCGAGCGCCGGATGCCGGCCTACTGGTTCGAGTCGCGCCGGCGCTTCCTCCTCAAGAACCGTGGCCGGCTCGCGTGCCTCGTGGCGGACCTGGCCTTCGCCGGCGGGAACCTGCTGTGGAACCTGCGCCGCGCGCTGAGCGGCGCTCCGCGCCAGGAGCCGCCCGGCTTCTGGTGGGACTTCGTGCGCTTCAACCTCCTGGGGCGGAAGCTCGGCCCGCCGTGAGCCTCGCGCCCGCAGACCTGGGCGTGGTGGTGATCGGCCGCAACGAGGGCGAGCGGCTCCTGGAATGCCTCGCCAGCCTGAGCCCGGCGGCCGTGCCCGTGGTCTACGCCGACTCGGCCTCGAGCGACGGCAGCCCCGCGCGCGCGCGTGCCCTGGGCGCCGAGGTCGTCGTGCTCGACGCCCGCCAGCCGCTGAACGCGGCGCGCGGGCGCAACGCCGGCCACGCCCGGCTGCTCGAGCTGCGGCCCGCGCTGCGCTACGTCTTCTTCGTCGACGGCGACTGCAGCGTCGCGCCCGGCTTCCTGGCCGAGGCCCGGGCGGAGCTCGAGCGCGATCCCGGACTCGGCGCGGTCTGCGGCCGCCGGCGCGAGCGCCACCCCGAGCGCTCGGTCTTCAACCGCCTCGTGGACTGCGAGTGGGACACGCCCGTCGGCGAGGCCGAGGCCTTCGGGGGCGACGTCGTCGTGCGCGTCGCGGCCCTGCGCCAGTGCGGCGGCTACGACGAGAGCCTGAACCAGGGCGAGGACCCCGAGCTGGCCTTCCGCCTGCGCCGCGCCGGCTGGCGCATCCGGCGCCTTGCCAGCGAGATGACACGGCACGACGTGGCCCTGCTGCGGCTCGCGGCCTGGCGCCGCCGGCACCAGCGCGGCGGCTACGCCTACGCGCACGGCGCGGCCCGGCACTGGGGCACTCCCGGCCGCTACAACCAGCGCGCCGTGGCGTCGATCGTGTTCTGGGGACTCCTCCTGCCGCTGCTCGTCGTGGCGGGGCTCTGGGCGAGCGGGGGGGCCTCGCTGCTCGGGCTGCTGCTCTACGCGCGGCCCTGGACGCGCATCCGCGCCGAGCGCCTGCGGCGCGGCGACTCGCCGGCGCGCGCGCGCGAGTACGCCACCTGGATCACCCTCGGCAAGCTCGACGAGGCCGTCGGCGTGCTGCGCTGTGCGTGGGCGCTGGCGACGCGCCGCCGGGCGCTGACGCTGGACTACCGCGACGCGCAGCGCCCGCGCGCGGCCGCCTGATCAGCCGTAGGCGCTCGCGTCCAGGCCGACGAGCTCGCGGGCCAGGGCCGCGCCGGCGACGAGCAGCGGAGCGCCCAGCGCCAGGGTGGCGCGCGTGCGCGGGCGCTCGCGCCCGGCCAGGCCGGCCACGAGGGGCGTGAAGGGCACCACGGCCACCAGGACGAAGGCGACGGTCGAGAGCTCGTACAGCCAGTGCGCGAGCGCCGCCAGACCGGCATGCACGAAGGCGAGCGTGCCCGCGCCGCCGGTCCCGAGCCCGGGCGCGCGCCGCCAGAGGCCCAGCAGCGCGCACAGGCCCGCCGCCAGGGCGAAGGCCCCCGCGAGCTGGGCCAGCAGCGCTCCGCCGCCCAGCCCGTAGGCTCCGGCGACGAGCGCCAGGGCCAGCGCGAGGCCGAGCTCGGCCGCGGCGCCGTGGCAGCGCGAGGCGCGCGCGAGCGCACCCCAGGAGCCGAGGGCGGCGAGCGCCAGCAGCGCGCACCAGGCGAGCCCCTCCGCCCGGCCCCAGTAGCGCTCGCGCTGGAAGGCCAGCAACAGCCACGGTTGCAGGAGCGCGAGGGCGGCGCCGCCCACCCGCGCCGCGCGCGGGGCCGGAGCGGCAAGGAGCCCCACGAGCGTGGCCGCAAGCAGCGCGTAGAAGAGCCAGTGGGTCGCCTGCGCGGGCGGGAACGCCGGTGCGCCACGCGTGAGCCAGAACCCGAGCGCGCTGCCGGCGCCCAGCGCGAGCGGCGCGCCCCAGGCGGGCGTGACGCCGAGGCGTCCGCGCCACGGCCGCGCCGCCGCCACCAGGACCAGCGCCGCCGCGCCGCCGGCGCCGGCCTGGGCCGCGAGCGCGGCGGCCAGCAGGTCGTCCTGGGCGCTCACGCCGCGGGCGCTACTTCTTCTCGCACTCGAGGCTGATCGTCAGCGCGACCTTGGGGCCGACCGCGCCCGGGTTCTTCTTCACCATCTCGATGCCGAAGTCCTGCATGTCGATCTCGAGCTCGGCCACCAGCCCGACCTTCTGCTTGCCCTGGAACTCGCCCTGGCCGACGCGGCGGGCCTTGGCGGTGACGCCCTTCGTCACGCCGTGGAAGGAGAGCTCGCCGACGACCTCCCAGGCGCCGTCCTGGCCGCGGACCTCCTGGCTCTCGAAGACGATCTCGGGGAACTCCTTGGCGTTGAAGAAGTCGCCGCTGCGCAGGTGCTTGTCGCGGTTCTCGCTGGCGGTGTCGACCGAGTCGGCCTCGACCACCAGCAGCACCGAGCACTTGGCCGGATCCGGGTCGAGCACGATCAGGCTCTTGTCCGAGATGCGGTTGAAGCGCCCGTGGGCCTCGGCGATCCCGACGTGGAGGGTGCGGAACAGGACCGCGGAGTGGACGTTGTCCACG
>DASVAP010000008.1:0-3752 GCA_036376275.1 Planctomycetota bacterium
GGTGAAGACGCGGAGGGCGCGGAGACGGAAGGGAAGGAGGGAAGGAGGACCCAGGCTGGAGCCAGACGGCCCCGGGGGAGCACAATCGCGCGATGCAGAGCGACGCCGAGGCCTTCGTGCTCGAGCTGGTGCAGGCCCTGCACCGGCACGGGTTGCCGGCCTACCGCATCGAGGACGCGCTGCAGCGCGTCGGGAAGCGCCTCGGGCTGGAGCTGAACGTCTTCACCGTGCCGACCGGCCTCACGCTCGGGATCGGGCCGCTGGCGAGCCAGCACGTGCGCCTCCTGCGCGTGCAGCCGGGCTCGATCCACCTCGGGCGCACGCACGCGCTCGCGGAGCTGATCGAGGACATCGACGCCGGCCGGCTCGACGTGGCCGGTGCGCGCGCACGCCTGACGGAGATCGAGCGCCAGCCGCACCTGCACGGGCCGCTGGCGCTGGTGGCGGCCTTCGCGCTGGCCTCGGCCGCCAGCGCGGTCTTCTTCGGCGCGCGCGCGGCCGAGGTGGCGGTCTCGGGCGCGATCGGGGCCGTGGTCGGGATGCTCGCCTCCGGGGCCGAGCGGCACGTGCGCCTGGCGCGCCTGTTCGAGGTCCTGGCGGCGGCCGCGGCGGCCTTCGTGGCGGGCCTCGTGACCGCGGTCCTGCCGGGGCTCGAGCGCGAGTCGGTCGTGCTGGCCTCGATCATCGTGCTGCTGCCGGGCTACACGCTGACGGTGGCGATGAACGAGCTGGCCGCGCGCCACTACTCCTCGGGCACGGCGCGCCTCGGCGGGGTGCTGGCGACGATGTTCCTGCTGGCCTGCGGCGCCGCGGCCGGCACGGCCGGCGCGGACGCGACCCTGGCGCTGCTGCCGGCGGCCGGCCCGGCCGAGGCGCTGGCGCCGCTGCCGACCTGGGGGCTGTGGCTGGCGCTCTTCCTCTCGCCGCTCGCCTTCAAGGTCCTGTTCCAGGCGCGCGACCGCGACGCGCCCTGGATCGTCGGCGCGGCCTGGGTCGCCTTCCTCGGCGCGCGCGCCGGCAGCGCCTGGCTCGGGCCGCTGCTCGGCGCCGGGTGTGGCGCCTTCGTGCTGGGCCTGGCCAGCAACGCGCTCGCGCGCCTGCGCCTGCGGCCGAGCTCGATCACGACCGTCCCGGGCCTGCTCGTGCTCGTGCCGGGCAGCCTCGGCTTCCGCGGCGTGAGCTCGTTCCTGGCGGAGGACTCCCTGCCGGGCGTGGAGCTCGTCGCGCGCATGCTGGCGGTGGCGATGGCGCTGGTCAGCGGGCTCCTGCTGGCGGGCGTGGTGGTGCCGTCGCAGCGGACGTTGTAGGGGACGTGGAAGGGCTTCCTTCCGACTCCGCGCCCTCCGCGTCTTTCCTCCGCATCTCCGCGCCCTCTTCTTCTCCGATCGGAGGAGCGCGGAGACGCGGAGGGAAGACGCGGAGGGCGCGGAGACGGAGGGAGAAGGCGCGCGGAGCCAGGCTGGAGCCTGGCGGTCCCGGGGGGCGCGCGAGGAGCGCGCGCCCAGCAACGATCCTGAGCGGCGGCCTCGCGGCCGGAGGCCGCGAGGGCCGGCGCTCAGTCCTTCTTGAACTTGCCGTGCCCGGTCGACTTGGCCGCGTCGAGCTTGCCCACCAGCTTCTCGGCATCCTTGTACTTGCCGCGCGTCACCGCGATCTCCGCATCGCAGGCGAGCTTGAGCGCCTCGCACAGGCTGGCGCGGAACTCGGCCACGTACTCGGGGCGCTTCTTCTCGTCCACCCCGGCGGCCGAGGGCGGCACCTGCGCCTTGGCCGCGATCACCGCCTGCTCGAAGCGCGCCAGCTCCTCCAGCGCCGCCGCGGCCGTCCCGGCCTCGATGCCCTTCTCGAGCGTCTTCAGCGACGCGCTCATCTGCCCCATGGCCTGCTCGAGCGCCTCGTCAGGCGTCGCGGGCGTCGGACGGGCCGGCGCGAGCGACGCGAGCAGCGGCAGGGCGAGGAGGACGGCGGGGAGGAGGGTCGATGGACGCTGCATGAGCATGGGTTGACTTGCGGGTGGGGGGTCGCCGGGGGTCGGAGGCCGCGGCAGGATAGCGCTCCGGCGCGGAGCCGCGCCGAACCGGGCGCCCGCGCGCGAGGAATCTTGGTCTACCCGGAGGGATCGTGCTGAACCGCTTCGAGCTAGCTCTTGCCGTCCGACACGCGAACGTGGCCATGGGGCACGCTCTCGGGTTCTCGGAGGCCTACTTCTACGGAATCGAGCCCGGGAGCTTCTGGCACGACCAGCGTGTCCTGGCGGCGTGCAGCGAGCCGCTCGTGCTCGCTCGACGGGCCTTCGTCGTGATCGAGGGCGACCTGACGGCACCTTGCGAGCTGTCGCAGGGCGGCGTGCTCATCGTCCGCGGCGCCTGCCGCAGCGCGATCCAGGTGCGCACTCACAGCGAGGTGATCCTTGCGGGGGATCTCGAAGACGGGATCTCGGTCCGCGGGGACGGCATCACTCATGTCTTCATCGGCGGGGACCTGCGCGGCGAGCTGGACCTGAACGGCTCTCTCGAGGCCTGGATCGGGGGCTCGCTCCTGGGCCGAGTGCGCACGGGGGTGCCGAATGCTCACCTGAGGGTCCAAGGGGATTGCATGGGGGTGATCGAGCCCGGGACGAAGGCGGCGCTGCTCTTGCTGCTCGTCGAGGGCTTCATGCCCTCGCAGGCCATCGAGGCGATCGCCGCGCGACACTACACGCTGTTCCACGCTTCGATCAGGAGCAGCGACCGGCCTGCAGGGCTCTATCCGGAGCTGGCCGCGTCGGACAATCCCCTCCGGGAGCACCGTCAGAATCGCTGGGTGATCCGGCGCAACGTGGATGGACGGTCGTAGCCAGCGGCTCCAGGCCGAGGACGTGCGGATCGCGCCCTGGTGGGTGACGGTGGTGGCCTCTGGTGGATACGGGTTCCTGCTCGTGGCGGCCAACAGCCTCTGGGCCGGGCCTGTGCTCGAGGCCCTTGGCCAAGTGCAACACGCGACCGCGGGGCTGCTGCCCGCGCGGTTCCTGATGTCGCTGGCTGCATTCGCTTTCCTCGCCGTTGTGATCTTCTGGATCGCCCGATTGAAGCCTGCGGACGTGGGCTGGCACGCGTCCGCACTCGCGCCTGCGCTGGGGATCACGCTCCTGTGCTGGGCCTTGATGCAGGTTGGGTTGTGCATTCTCGCCTTCGCCCTCCGTGATCGACCCGCGCTGACCGCGACGGATTCAGGTCTCCTCCGGTTGGTCTTGCCGATGGCGACGGACCTGCTCGGAAACTCCTGGTTGGAAGAGACGTTCTTCCGCGGCTACCTGTTGCAGCAGCTGTTTCGCCGGATGGTGCTCCGATGCAGTCGGAGGGCGGCGTGGTGGTGTGCGGCGCTGGGCGCCCTGCTCCTGTTCGTGCTCGCCCACGTTCCGCGATTCATTGGGTCGCCCGAGGACCTTCCCGCTGGGGTGGGCTTGGCCGTGCTCTGGGCAGCATGCTTCGGAGGCTTGCTGACGGTGGTCTTTCTCGTGACGGGGAACCTGTTCCTGTGCGTTGGGCTGCACGCGCTCCACAACGCGCGTCCGATGCTCCTCGCGGCCCCTTGGCAGCGCGTCGAGATCATGTGGTGGGTGGTCACGCTCGCGGTGATCCTCGTCTGGAGCGTGAACGAGGCCAGGAAGCGTGCCAGGGCTGCCCGCACTGGCACGGGCGCGCACGCCCCCGCTAGCCAGGAGTCGGTCCGCGACATGGCGTAGCCGTGAAGTCGCGCCGCCGATCCGCAGG
>DASVAP010000013.1:0-8349 GCA_036376275.1 Planctomycetota bacterium
CGCCCCCCACCCGCGCGGCGGCCCCTCGCACGAACGCCTCGAGCCCCCGCGCCTCTCCGCGTCCACGCGCTGCCGCCTGCTCCGCTCAACCGCCCGGTCCAGCCTCCCCCGGGGCGGCCGCGCCGGGCTCGGCGGGCTCGAGCTCCTCGACGTACGGGGTCACGGCCGAGTACAGCCACTCCTGGAAGAAGGCCCCGAGGTCGCGTCCGGCGACGGCCGCGGCGTGGGCCACGAAGTCGGCGGTGCTGCCGTTGCCGTCGTGGCGCGTCTCGACCCACGAGCGCAGGATGCGGAAGAAGGTCTCGTCGCCGACCTCCTGGCGCAGACCGTGCAGCACCATGGCCCCGCGCGTGTAGGTGCGTCCGCTGAAGACGGCGCCCACGCCCGGATCGAAGGGCGAGCCGACCTTGCCGCGCCGCAGGCGCCGGTAGGCCTCGGTCACCTGGCCGCGGTAGGCCGCCGGGCCGAGGTCGTGCTCGCTCCACAGCCACTCGGCGTAGCTCGCGAAGCCCTCGTTCAGCCACATGTCGCGCCACAGGTCCGGGCTGACGCAGTCGCCGAACCACTGGTGCGCGAGCTCGTGCACGATCACCGGCAGGAGCCCGGCGCCGCGCCCGTACACCGGCAGCGTCTGGCACTCCAGCGCGCCCGGCAGCGGCTCGTAGGAGAGCACCGCGCCGGCCGCCTCGAAGGGGTAGGGGCCGAAGCGCTCCTCCAGCAGGGCGAGCACCTCGACCTGGCGGCGGAAGCCGGCCAGCTCCTCCTCGCTGGCGTCCTGCGGGTGGTAGATGCGCACCGGGATCCCGCGCGGTCCCGCGAGGTCGAAGTGCGCGAAGTCGGCCACGTTGAGCGTGACCAGGTAGCTCGCCATCGGGTCGCGCGCCTCGAAGTGGAAGGTGCGCCGCTCGCCGTGGTCGACGACCTCCTGCAGGAGGCCGTTGGCGGCGACGGTGTAGGGCTCCTCGACCGTCACCCGGAAGGAGTAGGTCGCCTTGTCGCGCGGGTGATCGTTGCAGGGGTACCAGGAGGAGGCGCCGATGCACTGCGAGACGACGTACACGCCGGACTCCGCGCGGGCCCAGCCGACGCCCGGCAGGAACGGGACCGCGGCGTCGGGGCGCAGGCCGGGCTCGCCCGAGTAGCGCACCAGCACGGTGAAGGCCCCGCCCGCATCGAGCGGCGCGGCCGGACGCACGACCAGCTCGCTGGGCGGTAGCGCGCGCCCGTCCTCGGCCACCCCGCCGGGCGGGCGCGTGAAGCTCGCCGCGCGGCCGTCGACCTCGACCGCGGCCACCTCCAGACCGTAGAGGTCGAGCGCGAAGCTCGCCAGCGGCTCGCGCGCGCGCGCGCGGAGGGTCGCCGTGGCCACGAGCTCGTCGGCCGCCAGGTCGAGCTCGAGCACGAGCTCGTAGTGCTCGACGTCGTAGCCGCCGTTGCCGATGCCGGCGTAGTAGGGGTCGCCGATCCCCAGCGCCCCCTCCACCGGAGCGAGCGCGGTGGGAGCGTGCTCCGCCGCGGAGGTCGCCGGCCGCGCGGCGGAGGGCGGCGGCGCGGCGCGCGGCGAGCGCGCACAGGCGGCCAGGACCGGGACGACGAGGGAGAGCGCGAGGGCTCGGACGCGGCAGGGAGCGTTCATCGTGGGCGGAGGATACCCGCGCCGGCCGCGGAACACGGAACCCGGTGCGCACCGGGCCAGTCGAAGGGTCGAGCCTCTAGTATGGGAAGCGTCGGGAGGCGGCAGGCGCCCCGACCCCTGGAGGCCCTTGAGGATGACCACCCCCCCTGCCGAGCCCACCCGACCCCAGGATTCGCTCGAGGACCTCGCGCGCCCGATCGAGCGTGGCGCGCGCTACCAGCGCGAAGAGGAGCTGGCGCGCGGCGGCATGGGCGTGATCCACCGCGCGCTCGACCGCGAGCTGCACCGCACGCTGGCGATCAAGGAGCAGATCGTCCCCGCCACGCCCGCCAACGCGCTGGCCGTCTCGCGCTTCCTGGAGGAGGCGCGCATCACGGCCCAGCTCGACCACCCGGGCATCGTGCCCGTGCACGAGCTGGGCGTGGGCCCCGGAGGGCACGTCTACTTCGCGATGAAGCTCGTGGCCGGGCGCGACCTGCGCGCGATCCTCGCCTGCGTGCGGGAAGGGCGCGAGGGCTGGAGCCCGACGCGCGCCGTGGGCGTGCTGCTCAAGGCCTGCGAGGCGATGGCCTACGCCCATTCCAAGGGCGTGATCCATCGCGACCTCAAGCCGAGCAACGTGATGGTCGGCAGCTACGGCGAGGTGTACGTGATGGACTGGGGCCTGGCGCGCGCGATGGGGCGCGAGGAGGTCCACGACCTGCGCCTGCGCCCCGTGGAGGAGAGCGCGAGCCTGCACACCGAGCGGCGCGAGGCGCGCGAGGAGACGCCCGACAGCCCGCTCGTGACCATGGACGGCGTGGTCGTGGGCACGCCGGCCTACATGCCGCCCGAGCAGGCGCGTGGCGAGGTGCACCTGCTCTCGCCGCGCTCGGACGTGTACTCGCTGGGCGCGATGCTCTACGAGCTCCTGACGGGCAGCGTGCCCTACGTGCCGTCCGGGGCGCGGCTCTCCAAGCACACCGTGCTGGCGCGCGTGATCGAGGGCCCGCCGACGCCGATCCAGCACCTGGCGCCGGACGCACCGGTCGAGCTGGTGGCGATCTGCGCCAAGGCCATGGCCCGCGATCCGGCGCGGCGCTACACCGACACGCGCGCCCTGGCAGACGACCTGCGCGCCTACCTCGAGCACCGCGTCGTGCACGCCTACGAGGGCGGGGCCTGGGCCGAGCTCTCCAAGTGGGTGCGCCGCAACCGCGCCCTGGCGGGGGCCCTGGCCGCGGCGCTGCTGTTCCTGCTGGGCGGCGCGGTGATGAGCTCGGCCCTGTACCTCGACGCGCACGCGAACGAGGTCCTGGCCGGCGAGAACGAGCGCCGCGCCCAGGCCCAGGCCCTGGCCGCGAGCCAGCGGGCCGAGCAGGTCCTGCGCCTCTCGGCCTTCCAGGAGCTCGACGACCTGGTGCGCGAGGCCGACCGCCTGTGGCCGATCGCGCCCGCGCTCGAGCGGCCCTACCGCGAGTGGCTCGTGCGCGCGCGCGCCCTGCTCGCGCAGATCCCGGCCCACGAGGCCACGATCGCCGAGCTGGAGGCGGGCGCGACCGGCTCCGTGGGTGGCGGGCCACGCATCGCCGACGACGAGGATCGCTGGTGGCACGCCCAGCTCTTGAAGCTCGTCCACGAGCTGCGGCGCCTCGGGGACGAGCACGAGGGCCTGTGCTCGGCCGGCATCGCCCCGGGGCACGGCTCCGGGATCGTGCGCCGGCTCGAGCTCCTGCAGGAGCTGCGCGAGCGCGGCGCGGACTCGCCCGCGGCCCGCGCCCTCTGGCAGCAGGCCAGCGCGGCGATCCGCGCCAGCCCCCACTACCGCGGCCTCGAGCTGGCCCCGCAGTTCGGGCTGCTGCCGCTGGGGCCCGATCCGGACTCCGGCCTGTGGGAGTTCGCGCACCTCGCCAGCGGCGAGCCACCCACGCGCGGCCCCGACGGCCGGCTGGAGCTGCAGCGCGCGAGCGGGCTCGTGCTCGTGCTCCTCCCGGGCGGGTCGTTCCTGATGGGAGCCCAGAGCGACCCGCTCAAGCCGAACTACGATCCGGACGTGCGCAGCAACGAGGCGCCGGTCCATGCGCGCAGCGTGCCGGCCACCTTCCTGTCGAAGTACGAGATGACCAGCGAGCAGTGGTTCCGGCTCGAGGGCGGCGAGCCGCCGCTCGAGGACTTCGAGCTCCACCCGATCGAGAACGTGAGCTGGCTGCGCTGCCGCGAGGTCTGCTGGCGCACCGGGCTGCGCCTGCCGGACGAGGCCCTGTGGGAGTACGCCGCGCGGGCCGAGTCCGACACGCCCTGGTGGTGCGGCCGCGAGCCCGAGCTCCTGGCGGAGGTCGCCAACCTCGCCGACCAGGCCTTCCTGGCCGCGGGCAACCGCGGCACGCTGGTGGCCCCCTGGGACGACGGCTTCGCCCTCACGGCCCCGGTCGGGCGGTTCGCGGCGAACCCCTTCGGGCTGCACGACGTGCACGGCAACGTGTGGGAGTGGTGCGAGGACGTGTTCGAGCCCTACGAGCCGCCGCCGGGCTCCCGCGCCACCGATGAACCGGTGCCGAATCGCATCCTGCGCGGCGGAGCCTTCGACGGCGCCCCGGCCTTCACGCGCTCCTCCCTGCGCTTCGACGACACGCCCGACAACGTGGACTACAACCTGGGGCTGCGGCCGGCCCGGGACGTCGAGCCCTGAGGCCGCCCCAGGCCCTCCTCGGGGGGGCTGGAACGGGTCGGCACGGCAGGCGACACTGAGCGTTTCCCCCCGTCCCCGCCCTGCCTCCCCAACCGCGCGTGAGCTCGCACCCCGGCTTCCTCCGTCCCACCGATCCCTTCACGCAACGGCACCTCGGCGCGAGCGGCGCCGAGCTCGACGCCATGCTGGACGTCGTCGGCGTCCGCTCGCTGGCCGAGCTGGTCGAGCGCACCGTGCCGGCGGCGATCCGGAGCCCACGCCCGCTGGCCCTCGGGCCGGGGCTCGAGGAGCACGCCTACCTGGGCGAGATCCGCGCGCTGGCCCGGAAGAACCGCGTGCGCAAGGCGTTCCTCGGGCTCGGCTACCACGGGACGATCACGCCCAGCGTGGTCCTGCGCAACGTGCTCGAGAACCCGGGCTGGTACACGCAGTACACGCCCTACCAGGCGGAGATCTCGCAGGGGCGCCTGGAGGCGCTGCTCAACTTCCAGACGATGGTGGCGGACCTGTGCGCGCTGCCGCTGGCCAACGCCTCGCTGCTCGACGAGGCCACGGCCGCGGCCGAGGCCCTGGCGCTGTGCCACCGCCAGCTCGGCGGCAAGCGCGACCTCTTCCTGGTGGCCCAGGACAACCACCCGCAGACGATCGCGGTCGTGCGCACGCGCGCGGAGGCGCTCGGGATCGAGGTCCAGGTCGGCGACGCGGCGCGCTTCGACTTCGCGGCGCGGCCGGCGGCCGGGGTGCTGCTCGCCTATCCGGCCAGCGACGGGCGCGTGCACGACCTGGTGCCCCTGATCGAGCGCGCCCACGCGGCCGGGACGCTGGTCGTCCTGGCCACCGACCTGCTGGCGCTGACGCTGCTGCGCGCGCCGGGCGAGCTGGGGGCCGACGTGGCCGTCGGCTCGGCCCAGCGCTTCGGCGTGCCGATGGGCTACGGCGGCCCGCACGCGGCCTTCCTGGCCACGCGCGAGGAGTTCAAGCGCCACGTGCCCGGGCGCCTGATCGGAGTCTCGAAGGACGCGGCCGGCGGGCGCGCGCTGCGCATGGCGCTGGCCACGCGCGAGCAGCACATCCGGCGCGAGAAGGCCACCAGCAACATCTGCACGGCCCAGGCGCTGCTGGCGATCACGGCCTCGTTCTACGCCGTGCACCACGGCCCGGAGGGCCTGCGGGCGATCGCCGAGCGCTGTCACGGCCTGGCGGCCGTGCTGGCGCGCGGCCTGGCCGCGATGGGCGCGACGCTCCCGGTCGAGCCCTTCTTCGACACCGTCCGCGCCACGCTGCCGAGGCCGGCCGCGCGCGCCTGCGTGGCCGCGGCGGGCGAGCGCGGGCTGCTCGTGCGCGCGCCGGACGAGCGCACGCTGATCGTGGCCCTGGACGAGACCGCCACGCGCGCCGACGTCGAGACGCTGCTGGCCGTGGCGGCCGAGGTGCTGGGCGCGAAGGCTCCGGCCTTCGACGAGCTCGCCGCCGGCCTCGCGCCCGGGCTGCCGCGCCCCCACGCGCGCACCAGCGCCTACCTCACGCACCCGGTCTTCCACCGCTACCGGGTCGAGCACGAGCTCCTGCGCTACATCAAGCGCCTCGAGGCGCGCGACCTCTCGCTGACGACCTCGATGATCCCGCTCGGCTCCTGCACGATGAAGCTCAACGCAGCCGCCGAGATGCGCCCGATCACCTGGCCGGAGCTCGCCGACCTGCACCCCTTCGCCCCGCTCGAGGACGCGCAGGGCTACCTCGAGCTCTTCCGGCGCCTCGAGGCGGCCCTGTGCGAGATCACCGGCTTCGCCGCGATCTCGCTGCAACCCAACGCCGGCTCGCAGGGCGAGTACGCCGGCCTGCTCGTGATCCGCGCCTACCACCGCGCGCGGGGCGAGGCCCAGCGCGACGTGTGCCTGATCCCGGTCTCGGCCCACGGCACGAATCCCGCCAGCGCCGTCATGGCCGGGATGCGGGTCGTGACCGTCGCCTGCGACGAGCGCGGCAACGTCGACCTCGCCGACCTGGAGGCCAAGGCCCAGGCCAACGCCCCGCTGCTCGCGGCCCTGATGGTGACCTACCCGAGCACGCACGGCGTGTTCGAGGAGTCGATCCGCGAGATCTGCGCGATCGTCCACCGCCACGGCGGCCAGGTCTACATGGACGGCGCCAACATGAACGCGCAGGTGGGCCTGTGCCGCCCGGGCGAGTTCGGGGCCGACGTGTGCCACCTGAACCTGCACAAGACCTTCTGCATCCCCCACGGCGGCGGCGGACCGGGCATGGGGCCGATCGGGGTCGGGCGGCACCTGGCCCCGTTCCTGCCGGGGCACCCGCTGGTGAAGGTCGGCGGCGAGCAGGCCATCGGACCGGTCTCGGCCGCGCCCTGGGGCTCGCCGATGGTGCTGCCGATCTCCTTCGGCTACATCGAGCTGATGGGCGGCGCGGGCCTGACGCGCGCGACCGAGCTCGCGATCCTCAACGCGAACTACATGGCCCGGCGCCTGTCCGAGCACTACGAGCTGCTCTACACCGGCACGCGCGGCACGGTCGCGCACGAGTTCATCCTCGACCTGCGCCCGATCGAGCACGCGACCGGCGTCACCGCCGAGGACGTGGCCAAGCGCCTGATGGACTACGGCTTCCACGCCCCCACGCTGTCCTTCCCCGTGGCCGGCACGCTGATGATCGAGCCGACCGAGAGCGAGTCGAAGGCCGAGCTCGACCGTCTGTGCGAGGCCCTGATCGCGATCCGCGGCGAGATCCGCGCCGTGGCCGAGGGCCGGCTCGACCGCGCCGACAACCCGCTCAAGAACGCACCGCACACGGCGCGCGAGGTGACGGCCAGCGAGTGGAAGCACCCCTACTCGCGCGAGACGGCCGCCTTCCCCGCCCCGTGGACGCGCGAGCACAAGTTCTGGCCGAGCGTCAAGCGCATCGACAACGGCTACGGCGACCGCAACCTGATCTGCACCTGCCCGCCGATCGAGGCCTACGCCGAGGCGGCCGCCGAAGAGCCGGAGCCAGCCTTGCCGCGGCGGTGAGTCGCCGACCGGGCCTGCGGCGCGGATCGCGCTCGGGCTCGAGCCCGGGCGCAGGACCGCGCCGGTCCCGCGGACGGCGCAATCTGGCCCGCTCTGCCGATCGGGCTAGCGCCGCGCGCCGACCGGCTTCTTGCCGAGGGCCGCGATGATCGCCTGGCCCATGGCGCGCGTGCCGACGGCGCTGGGGTCGCTGCGGTCGGCCTTGAGGTCGTAGGTGACCGCCTTGCCCTCGGCGATGACCTTGGCCACGGCGCGCTCCAGGCGCTGCGCGGCCTCGTGCTCGCCGAGGTGCTCGAGCATCAGCATGCCCGACAGGATCATCGCCGTCGGGTTGACCTTGTCCTGGCCCTTGTACTTCGGGGCCGAGCCGTGGGTCGCCTCGAACACGGCGATGCCGCCGTCGCCCAGGTTCGCGCCGGGCGCGACGCCGAGGCCGCCGACCAGGCCCGCGCACAGGTCGCTGACGATGTCGCCGTACAGGTTCGGCAGGACCATCACGTCGTACAGCTCGGGCTTCTGCACGAGCTGCATGCACATGTTGTCGACGATCCGGTCCTCGAACTCGATCCGCCCCTCGTACGCCTTCGCGACCGTCGCGCAGCTCTCCAGGAACAGGCCGTCGCTGAGCTTCATGATGTTCGCCTTGTGCACGGCCGTGACCTTCCTGCGGCCGTTGGCGACCGCGTAGTCGAAGGCGAACCGGGCGATCCGCTCGGAGGCGGCGCGGGTGATGATCTTGATCGACTCGGCGGCATCGGGGCCGACCATGTGCTCGATGCCCGCGTAGAGGTCCTCGGTGTTCTCGCGGACGATGACGAGGTCGACGTCGTCGTAGCGCGTCTCGAGACCCTGGATGGAGCGCGCCGGGCGCAGGTTCGCGTACAGGCCGAGCGTCTGCCGGAGGGTGACGTTCACGCTCCGGAAGCCGGTGCCGACCGGGGTCGTGATCGGGCCCTTGATGGCGACCTTGTTGCGCCGGATCGACTCCAGCACGTGGTCCGGGAGCGGTGTCCCGAACTCGT
>DASVAP010000015.1:0-8235 GCA_036376275.1 Planctomycetota bacterium
GCTCGAGACGATCCTGCGCAACCTGCTGGCCAACGCCGCCAAGTACGCGACCCCTCCGGGCCGCGTGCGCGTCGCCGTCGCCACCACCGAGCGCGAGGCGCTCCTCACCGTGCGCGACTTCGGCCCCGGCGTGCAGGGCGACCCGGCCGTGCTCTTCGAGCCCTTCACGCGCGGCGAGGGCCCGCTCGTCTCCAGCCGCCCGGGCGTCGGGCTCGGTCTCTACCTCGTCAGCGAGCTCGCCCGCGCCCTGGGCGGCCGCGTCGGAGCCCGCAACGCCGCTCCGAGTGGATTCGAGGTCGAGCTGCGGCTTCCGCTGGCCACGCCCTTGCCGCGGCGCGACCCCACGCCAGACTGAGGGCCTTCTCATGGCCGAGCGCGAGCGCATCCTGGTCGTCGAGGACGAGGCCCATCTGGCCGAGGTGATCGCCGACAACCTGGAGCTGGAGGGCTTCGCGGTCGAGATCGCCGGCGACGGGCGGCGCGCGCTCGAGCGCGCGCGGGCCGAGCCGCCGGCGCTGATCGTGCTGGACGTGATGCTGCCGGAGCTCGACGGCTTCGCGGTGTGCGAGCGCCTGCGCGCGGAGGGCTCGTCCGTGCCGGTGCTGTTCCTGACGGCGCGCAACGAGGCCGAGGACCGGCTGCACGGCTTCGAGCTGGGCGGCGACGACTACCTGGGCAAGCCCTTCGACCTGCGCGAGCTGATCCTGCGCGTGCGCGCGATCCTGCGCCGGGCGACGTGGGAGCGTGGCCCCTCGCAGGCGGGTGAGCGCCTCGTGCTGGGCGAGGCGGTGGTCGACTTCAAGCGCTACGAGGTCACGCGCGGCGGACGCACGACCAAGCTCTCGACCAAGGAGGCGCTGATCCTGCGCTACCTGGCCGAGCGCGTCGGCGAGGTCGTGTCGCGTACCGACATCCTCGACCGCGTGTGGGGCTACGACGCCTTCCCGACCACGCGCACGATCGACAACTTCGTGGTGCGCCTGCGGCGCCTGCTGGAGCCGGACCCGGCCGAGCCGCGCTACCTGCACACGATCCGCGGCACGGGGTACCGGCTGACGCCCTGAGGCCGGGGCCGACCAGGCTCCGGCCTGGCCCCGGGGCCGCCGCGCTCCCGCACGGCTCCCGCCCTGGCAAGGGAACGGAAGAGGGGCCGGGCTGGAGCCCGGTCGTCCCGCCGGGCGGGCGGAGGTAGCCTCTGGCGATGAAGCTCGTGCTGCTGGTCGCACCGCTGCTCGCACAGGAACCCGGCGTCGGCGAGCGGCTCGAGGCGATCCGGGCCGAGGCCGGCGTGCCCGCCCTCGCGGCGGCCTGGACCACGCTCGACGGCCTCCAGGGCGTGTGGGTCGCGGGGACGCGCGAGGCGGGCGGCGCCGAGCGCGTCACGGCCGACGACCGGTGGCACCTCGGCTCGTGCACCAAGTCGATGACGGCCACCCTGATCGCGCTGCTCGTCGCGCGCGGGGACCTGGCCTGGGAGACGCCCCTCGGCGAGGCCCTGCCGGAGCTCGTCGACGGGATGGACCTCGACGGAATGGATCTCGACTATGGCGACGTCACCGTCGTCGAGCTGCTCGGGCACCGCGCCGGCCTGGCCGCCAACCCGGACATCCCCTACCTCGCCGGGCTGCGCGCGAGCCCGGCCACGCTGATCGAGCAGCGCGCCGGCTTCACCGCCAAGGTCCTGGGCACGCCGCCCGTCCACACACCGCGCGGCGCCTTCCTGTACTCGAACAGCGGCTACGTCGTCGCCGGGCACCTGGCCGAGCGGGCCACCGGCAAGCCCTGGGAGGAGCTGATGCGCGCGCTGCTCTTCGAGCCGCTCGACATGGCCAGCGCCGGCTTCGGGCCGCCCGGCCTCGGCGACGCGACGGTGACCCAGCCGCGCGGACACGACGGCAAGGGCCAGGCGATCACGCCCGGCCCCTTCGCCGACAACCCGCCCGCGATCGGCCCGGCCGGCACGGTGCACGCGAGCCTCGCGGACTGGGCGAAGTACGCGCGCCTGCACCTCGCCGGCGCGCGCGGCGACGTGAAGCTCGGCGAGCTCACCCTGAGCAGGGAGGCCTTCGCGCGCCTGCACGCGGGCCTGCCGGGTCCCGGCCAGCCCTACGGCTACGGCTGGGTCGTGCGCGAGACCGGGTGGGCCGGCGGCGACGGCAAGGCGCTGTGGCACAACGGCAGCAACACGATGTGGTACTGCGAGCTCTGGCTCGGGCTCGAGCGCGGCGTCGCGCTGCTGGCGGCCACCAACCAGGCCGGCAATGCCCCCACGCGCGCGGTCGATTCGGCGGTGAAGCTGCTGATCGAGCAGCTCGGGCCCGCCCCCGCCGCGCCGGGGCGCTGAAGGCCCTCCTGCTCCTCTCCCCGCGGCCTTCTCGCCGCTCCGCGCCCCCTGCGCGACTCCACCGTCGGCCCTGACGCTAGCCTGGAACCAAGAGCCCGGCATGGAGCTGCGCCTCCTCCGTCACGCCCAGGTCGATTCGACCAACGAGCGCGCCCTGGCCGCGATCGCGGACGGGACGGCGCGCCACGGCGACGTGCACCTGGCGGAGGCGCAGACGGCCGGGCGCGGGCGGCTCGGGCGCAGCTGGGCGAGCGCGCCCGGCGAGGGGCTGTATCTCTCCGTCGTGCTGCTGCCGGCCGTGCGCCCGCACCCGGCGGCGCTGACGATGGCGGCGGGGCTCGCCGTGCTCGAGGCTGCGCAGGCCCTGGGGGCGCGCGCGGCGCGCCTGAAGTGGCCCAACGACGTGCTCGCCGGCGGGGCCAAGCTGGCGGGGATCCTGGTCGAGGCGCGCGGCGTCGAGCCGCCCCACGCCGTGGTCGGGGTCGGGCTCAACGTGCTCCAGCGCGCCTTCGCGCCCGCGCTCGTGGCCGAGCGCGCGGTGACGAGCCTGGCGCTCCTCGGCCATCCGCACCCGATCGACGAGGCCGCGGCGGTGCTGCTGGCGCGCCTCGCGCCGCGCCTGGCGGAGGCGCTGGAGCTCCCGCAGGCGGTCGCGCGTGACTACGCGGCGGCCCTGGGGCTCGTCGGGCAGCTCGTGCGCGTGCGGGACGGTCGCGGCACGGCGCGCGGGCGGCTCGTGGCGCTCGGCCTGGAGGGGCTCGAGCTGTCCGACGAGCGCGGCGCGCGCACGCGGCACCTGCTCGAGCACGTCCAGGCGCTCGAGCCCGAGGATTGAGCGCGCGGAGCGCGCGGCGCAGGCGCTAAGCTGAGGCGCGCGCCTTCCCCGCGCCTCACCCCGAGACCCGCCGATGCCCCGCAAGGACGGACGATCCCCCGCTGACCTGCGCCCGATCCGCTTCGAGCGCCACTTCCTCGACACGGCCCCCGGCGCGGTGCTGACGAGCTTCGGCAAGACGCGCGTCCTGTGCACCGCGACCTGGGTCGACGGCGTGCCGCCCTTCCTGCAGGGCAAGGGCCAGGGCTGGATGACGGCCGAGTACGCGATGCTCCCGGCCTCGACCCTGGGCCGCAAGCAGCGCGAGCGCAACGGCAAGCTCGACGGC
This sequence comes from Planctomycetota bacterium, assembly GCA_036376275.1. GTDB lineage: Bacteria > Planctomycetota > UBA1135 > UBA1135 > JABFRZ01. The sequence continues at coordinate 3,508 of DASVAP010000015.1, forward strand.
CGCTCGGTCGAGATCCAGCGCCTGATCGGGCGCACGCTGCGCGCCGTCGTGGACCTCGGCAAGCTCACCGAGCGCACCCTGTGGGTCGACTGCGACGTGCTGCAGGCCGACGGCGGCACGCGCACGGCGGCGATCTCGGGCGCCTACGTGGCCCTGGTCGACTGCCTGATGGCGATGGACAAGGCCCGCATCCTGCGCGGCTGGCCGCTGCGGGACCAGCTCGGAGCCGTCTCGCTCGGCGTCGTCGGCGGCGAGGTGCTGTGCGACCTCGACTACTCCGAGGACAGCAAGGCCGACGCCGACCTGAACCTGGTGATGACCGGCAACGGCCAGTTCGTCGAGGTGCAGGGCGCGGCCGAGCGAGCGCCCTTCGCGAAGGCCCAGCTCACGGCGATGCTCGAGCTCGGCGAGGGCGCCATCCGGCGCATCTTCGAGCTCCAGCGCGCGGCCCTCGAGGCCGGCTAGGCCTGCGCGAGCCGCCGGCGATGCGGATCCTGATCGCGACCCTGAACCGCAAGAAGCTGCGCGAGCTCGAGGCGCTCCTCGCGCCGCTCGGGATCGCGCTGGCGACCCCGGCCGACGTCGGCGGCCTCCCGGAGGTCGAGGAGGACCAGCCGACCTTCGCCGGCAACGCCGCCAAGAAGGCGCAGAGCGCCGCGCGCGCGAGCGGCCTGTGGGCCCTGGCGGACGACTCGGGCCTGGAGGTCGAGGCCCTGGGCGGCGCGCCGGGCGTCCGCTCCGCGCGCTACGCCGGCGAGCCGAGCGACGACGGGCGCAACAACGCGAAGCTCCTCGAGCAGCTCGCCACCGTCCCCGACGAGCGCCGCGGCGCGCGCTTCGTCTGCGCGCTGGCCCTCGCGCGCCCCGACGGCGCGCTCGCGCTCGAGGTCGAGGGCACCGCCCGCGGCCAGATCCTGCACGCCCCGCGCGGCGACGGCGACTTCGGCTACGACCCGCTGTTCCTCTTCACCGAGCCGGGCTTCGCGCAGACCGGGCGCGGCTTCGCGGAGCTGAGCGGGGCCGAGAAAGCGGCCGTCAGCCACCGCGGGCGCGCGCTGCGGGCGCTGGCGGCGACGCTGCCCGGCCTCGTCGCGAGCTCGAGCGCCTGAAGGGCTCCCGGCGCGATCTATGCTGGAGCGCATGTCGTTCCTCGCCGCGCTCGCCCTCGCCGCCCTCGCCGGCTCCCAGGCCCCCACCGGCTCCGCTCCGCGGGCCCAGGTGATGATCCTGGGCGTCTACCACTTCGACAACCCCGGGCTCGACCGCGTGAAGGGCCGCACGGTCGACCACCTCTCGGAGGCGAAGCAGGCCGAGATCGCCGAGGTGCTCGACGCCCTGGCGGCCTTCGCGCCGACGAGGATCGTGCTCGAGGCACCGCCGGACGCGACGGCGCTGCAGGAGCGCTACCAGGCCTTCCGGCGTGACGCCTGCGAGCTGACGGCCGACGAGCGCGAGCAGCTCGGCTTCCAGCTCGCGCGCCAGTTCGACCACGCGCGCGTCCACCTGGCCGACCACCCGAGCGGGATGGACTTCGAGGCCCTGATGGGCGCGGCGCGCGCCGCCGGCGACCAGCGCTTCCTGGGCTGGTTCGAGGAGTCGATGAAGGTCGGCGCGGAGCTGATGGAGCGCACCGCCTCGATGAGCGTGCGCGCGGCGCTGATCGAGCTGAACCGGCCGGAGCTCCAGGAGCAGACGCGCGCGCTCTACCTCCAGCTCGCGCGCGCCGCCCACGGCGACGACTACGCCGGCGCGCGCGTGGTGGCCGAGTGGTACCGGCGCAACTTCTGCATCTTCGTCAACGTCACGCGCGCGATCGAGTCGCCGGACGACCGCGTGCTCGTGCTGTTCGGGCAGGGCCACGCGCCCTACCTGCGCGAGCTGGTGCGCAGCTCGCCGGACCTCGAGCTGGTGGAGCCGAACGCGTACCTGGTGCGCTGAAAACACACGGGGGAGGCGCCCCGGTCGGAGCGCCTCCCCCGTGCTCGTCTCGCGGGCCTCAGGGGCAGAGCGAGCAGTTGGCCGAGGAGACCGCCGTCACCGACTGCGGCAGCAGCGGGTTGCGGCCCGTGGCGGTGAAGGTCTCGGCGAACATGGCCGTGCGCGGATCGCTCACCGAGCCGCTCGCGGCCGATGGATAGTACGACCCGCTCAGCGCGGCGCTCTGGCCGGGCTGCAGCAGGCGCTCGGCCAGGACCACGCCGGAGTTCTCGCCCCTGACGCCCACGTAGAGCGGCAGGTTGCCGGTGTTCTGCACGCTGCCGGTGAAGTCCACGCGCACGACCAGGAGGCCGGCGCTCGACTCCAGGACCAGCGAGCACATGCTCGAGAGCGCGAGGCGCGGGTTGAGCTGCAACGGATCGCACTCGACCCCGAAGGCCTCGGCCTGGATCGTCGCCTCGGCGGTCGTGATGCTGGCCGTCACGCGGTTGAAGGGCGGGTTCTGCGGGCTCGTGAAGCGCCCACCCACCGAGAGCTGGCCGCCGGGCGCGAGGGGCGCCTGGAGCGTGCGGTTCACGACCACGTCGTCCGCCGCGATCCCGGGCGTGCCGGCGTCGTCCACCACGCGCACCTGCGCGCCGGCCGGGAAGGTCCCCGCGCCGGAGTTCGTGACCGTGGCTGTGAAGTCGACCACGAAGGACTGGAAGTCGGGCGTGAAGGCGACCACGTCGCAGGTCTTGGTGACGGCGATGTCGCACACCGGGAACTCGCCCAGCACGAAGTCCTTGAGCGCGGCCGTGACCGAGGTCGAGGAGCGCGTCTCCGCCATGAAGCTGCTGAAGCAGGCCGTGCCGCCCAGCAGCACGCTCAGGTTCACGCCGCCCTCGAAGAAGCTCTCGGGCGGGAACACGTTGGGCACCCCGCTCTTCGCCTGGTAGGCCCAGGGCGCGGGCTCGGCGCGGGCGTTCGTGATGGCGCAGGCCGTGCTCGGCGGCACCGAGCCGCAGCGCGCGCCCGCGCCGCCGTAGAGCAGGTGCAGGTTGGTGGCCACGTCCTGCTGCGCCGGGTTCCACTCGAGGACCATGACCTCCGGCAGCGCGCTCGTCCCCTGCGGGTAGTTGAGCAGCACCAGGATGTCGCCGATCTGGTGGCGCCCGGCGAAGGTGCCGTTCGGGTTGAGGCCGATGCGGTCCTTGAAGAACCAGAAGCCCAGGTAGGCGTCGCCCGAGTTCGAGTAGCGGTCCGCGCCGAAGTAGACGATCAGGTCGCCGTCCACGTCGTAGGCCGCGGCGAAGGCGTTGGTGATGTCGTTCTTGTCGGGGAAGCCGCCGTTGTTCTTCCAGGTCCACTTGTCCATGTCCTGGATGTCCTTCGGCCCGCCCGCGAAGATCGTGTCCTGGCCCGGGTCGGCGACGACGCCGGTGAAGGCCAGGAAGTTGCCCGTGCCGCCGACGAGGTTGGCCCAGTCCTCCATGCCGAGCAGGCTCTGCGCGGGATTGCCGTCGAGCTCGAACACGTCGATGGCCGCCGCCGGCGGCTCGGAGCCGGGGCTGGAGTGACCGGGCTCGATGGCCCGCGCGGACGAGGCCGCCCCCACGAGGGCGGCGGCCGAGAACGACACGATGGTGCGAAGCATGGGACTCTCCCTGATCGATTCCCCCCGGAAGACCTGCGAGGCAGGTGCGGATTGCGGGCCCGCTCCCATCGGTCCCCCGCTGCCCCTCCCCCGGCCGTCGCTCCTGCGCCGGCTCGAAAAGCTACCCCCGCCGGGACGCGCGGACGGATCGGCCGCGGAAATGCGCCGGAGGCGCCGATCCGGAAGGAACTTCGCGGGTCGCAGCCAGCCTCACCGCGTCAGGTCGAGCTCGTTCACGCCCGCCCCGATCGCGAGCTCGCGCCGCTCGAGCTCGTTCCACTCCCCGTCGCACAGGACGAAGGTGCAGGGCCCCGGCGGCAGCGCGAAGCGCGGCACGAAGCCCGGGTAGAAGGCGCTGTGGCGCAGCAGGTCGCCGCGCGCGTCCAGCATCTTGCAGCGCGACTCGGCCGGGAGCGTCGCAGCGCCCTTCAGCACCAGGATCCCGGCCCGCACGCAGCGCAGCTCGAGACCCGTGACCGAGCCGCCGAGGGTGCTGACCTCGACGTTGCCGGTGACCCACTCGGTCGGGGGCTCGTCGCGCGCGGGGGAGCGCACCTGGTCGTCGCCGAGCGTGCGCAGGACGTAGCGTCCGGGGACGAGGCCGTGGATCCGGAAGACGCCACCCTCGTCGGTCTCGTACATCCAGTCGTCCTCGAAGCGCAGCCTGCCGGAGGCCTCGCGCCGGCCGACATCGAGGCGCCCGAGGACCGGCTGGCCGTCGGCGTCGACGAGGCGTCCATCGATCGTGAGCTCGCGCGGGATGCGCTGCTCGCCGAGGTCGAGCTCCTGGCCGGGCTCGAGCGTGACCTCGTGTGGGACGCGGGCGTAGCCGAGGGCCCAGAAGAGCAGGGTGTGCTTCCCCGGCAGGAGCGGCGCGGACCAGTGGCCGTCGCGCACGGGAAACATGGTGTTCGAATCGACCCGCATGTCCCCGCTCAAGGGCTCGCCCGTGTCCTCGGCGACGACGCGCATCGTCACGTTCGCCCACTGCTCGAGCAGCGCATCGAGATCGACGACGAAGGTCACCTCGCGCGTGCCGGGCTCGACGCGCTGGGTCGCGACCACGCGCGCGCCGACGACCACGCTCACGAAGAGCGGCGGGTCCGCTTGCAGCTCGAGCACACCGAGCAGGCCCGAACCGAAGGCTTCGAGCA
>DASVAP010000024.1:0-31462 GCA_036376275.1 Planctomycetota bacterium
CACGGACGACCCGTGCGGCGCGCTGACGATCGCCGAGCTCGAGGCGCGCCTCGCGCGGGCCGCGGGCGCCGCCGAGGAGGCACCCGCCGAGCTGGCCGTCGGCCAGCGCCTGGACGGGAAGTACGAGATCGAGGCCCTGCTGGCCGAGGGTGGCTTCGGGCGCGTCTACCGGGCCCGGGACCTGGCCCTGGACTGCCCGGTCGCGATCAAGGTGCTCAAGCACGGGCGCGAGGAGGGCCCGCGCAGCCTGGCGGCCCTCGAGGCCGAGGCCCGCCACCTGACGCGCCTGCGGCACCCGAACATCGTCGAGTGGAAGGCGCTGAACCGCAGCACCGGTGGGCGCCTGTACCTGGTGATGGAGTTCCTCGAGGGCGAGCTGCTGGAGCACTGCCTGCAGCGCGAGGGACGGCTCGCGCCGGCGCGCGCCGCGCGCATCCTGCTGGCGCTGCTGGACGCGATGGCCCACGCCCACGAGCTGCCCGAGGGCGGAGCCCTGCTGCACCTCGACCTCAAGCCGTCGAACGTGTTCCTCGTGCGTGCGCGCCCCGGCGAGGAGCGCGTCAAGGTGCTCGACTTCGGCATCAGCCGCTTCGCCAGCCAGGTGGCCGCGCGACCGGGCCCGCCGGATCCCGCGACGGGCGACGCGGGCGCGACGACGACCTTCGCGACCGCCGGCGGCAGCCTGGCCTGCACGCCGCAGTACTGCGCGCCGGAGCAGGCGGCGCGCGCCCTCGGCCGCGCCGCGCCGCCCCTCGACGGACGCGTCGACCTGTTCGCGCTGGGGGTCATCGGCTACCGCATGCTGAGCGGTCAGCTCCCCTGGCCGCCCGCGACGGACGTGCTCCGGCTGCTGCGGGAGCGCTGCGAGAAGCCCGCGCCGCCGCTGCCACCGGGCACGGCGCCGCGCGCGCTGGCGCGCTTCGTCGAGCGTTGCCTGGCCCTCGAGCCCGGCGCGCGCTTCGCCAGCGCGCGCGCGGCCCACGCGGCCCTGGCGCGCACCCAGGCTCCGCGCACGCACGGCTGGCTGGCGGCGGCGGCGTCCCTGCTGGCCCTGGCGCTCGTGCTGCGCGCCACGCTGTGGGCTCCGCCGGAGGCGCCCGCGCCGATGACCGTACACGTCGAGGGCGTGGCCGAGGGGGAGCCGCTGTGGTTCGGCCCGGCGCGCCCGGCCCAGCGCATCGAGGTCCCGGAGCCGCGCGACGGGCTGCGCCTGGTGCGCGAGCCGCGCAGCGGCGCTCCCGCGCTCGACGACTGGCGCCTGGAGGTCCGACCCGACGGAGCCCTGGAGCTCGTGGCCGAGCCCGGATCCGCGCCGCGCCGGAGCACGGCCTACCTGCTGCAGGGCGAGGGCGCCGGGCTGCGTGCCTCCGCGCCGCTGCTCCTGGCCTACGTGCCGGCCGGCAGCTGGGAGCTGCTCTCGGCCGACGTCGTCGGGCGCGGGACGCGCGCGGTGGCCCCGCGCGGCCAGCGGCTCGAGGTGCGCCTGCGCGGCCCGTCCGACGTCCTGCCCGAGGTCGTGGCGCTGCGCCTGGGGCGCGCGCGGCACGAGCTGCGCCGCAGCCCCCTGCGCGAGGGCGAGCAGGTGAGCGTGTACCGGATGGAGCTCGACGCGCTGGCCGGGAGCGCCGGCTCGGACGCGCTCGTGCTGGAGCTCGCCGACCGGGCGGGCAACGAGCTGCAGCACGAGCTCGAGCTCGCGCTGGTGCGCGAGCCCCTGCGCCTCGAGCAGGCCGAGCTGGAGGGGGTCCCGCGCGTCGGCTCGACCTGGCACCTCCTGGCCGGCGAGCCGGCCCGCCTGCGGGTCGCGTGCAACCGTCCGGCACGGCTCGCCTGGGCGCTGCTGGACGCGGAGGGTCGCGAGCTCGATGCCGGCCGCACCGCGCCCGGCCCGGAGCACCGCCTGGCCCTCGACACGCAGCGCTGGCCGCAGCGCGCCTTCCGCGGCGAGCTCGTGCTGCGCCTCGACGAGGACGAGGCCGTGCTGCACGCCGGCGAGGACGGGCGCGTGGTGCAGCGCCTGGCGCTCGAGCAACGTACCAGCGGCGCGGAGTTCGACCTGGCCCTGGCCGGCGGGCGCGCCTGGGTCGAGCCCGGGCGCGCGGAGCCCGTCCAGTACGTCGCCAGCGGAGCGCTGCGCATCGCCATCTTCCGCGAGCACGACGTGCCGATGTGCGTGCGCCTGCGCGGCCCGACGGCGGAGCCGCAGCCCGAGACGCGCTTCACCGCCGCCCTGGAGGAGCGCAAGACGCTCGAGCTGGAGCTGGCGCAGGACGGGCTGCACGAGCTCGAGCTGTGCGGCCAGCGCCTGGGGACCGACGGCGAGCCGCTGGCGGCCGTCGACGCCCTGCGGCGCCTGGTGGTCGTGCGCGACACGCGCGCACCCCGCGTCGAGCCGGTGGACTGGCCCGCGGAGGCGGTCCTGCGCAGCGCCGCGGAGCTGGCCGCGGCCGAGCTGCCGCTGCGCATCGCCGAGGAGCGCTGGAGCCCCGGGGCCCCGCCGGTCGAGCTCGCCTGGTCGCTCTTCCTGACGCGCGCCGCGCGTCCGGCGCAGGAGCACGCCGCCGGCACGCTGGAGTTGCCGGCCGAGGCGCTCGTGCCCGTGCCCCTCGGCCGCCTCGCCTCGTCCTGGCCCGAGGGGACCTACGAGCTGCGCCTGCGCGCGCGCGACTTCGCCGGCAACGCCGACGAGGAGCGCCGGATCACCTGGTCGGTCTCGACCGAGGGGCCCAGCATCGAGGTCGTCGTCCCGGCCAGCGGGGAGGCCTGGGCGCGCTCCTCCGAGCGCTTCGTGGTCGAGCTGCGGGCCGAGGACCCGAATGGCGTGGCCGGAGTCGAGTGCACGCTCGACGACCCGACCGGCCAGCTCGCGTCGCAGACCATCGCCCTCGCGCGCGTGGACCAGGGAGTCCCGGCGCGCTGGAGCGGCAGCTTCGTGCTCGACCAGCGCTGGTCCGGGCGTCCGGCGCGCCTGCGTCTCGTCGGCACGGACGCGCACGGGACTCCGACCCTCGTCCCGCCGGAGATCCAGTGCACGGTGGGCTCGATCCCGAGCATGGTCCCGGACCGGATCGAGGTCGCCCGCGCCGGCCGGCCCACGACGCACATGCGCCGCGTGCCGGGCAACCACGCCGCGCCCTACCTGTTCGGAGGCCGGGGCGACCCGCTCGAGAACGCCGCCTTCCGCGCACACGGCCTGCCGGACTTCTCCAGCCGCGCGCTGGCGAGCTCGCTGCGCATCGAGTGCCCGCCGGGAACCCTGGCCGACTTCTATCTCGACGAGCACGAGGTCACCGTGGAGCGCTACCTGGCCTTCCTGGCGGCCGCCCGCGGCACGGACCTGGGCCTCGATGCTTCCCGCCGCGACGCGCTGGAGCGCCACTTCGCCGCGCTCGACCCGACCCTGCCCGCCACCGGCCTGACCCTGGGCGAGGCCCAGGCCTTCGCCGACTGGTGCGGGCTCGTGCTGCCCACCTACCTGCAATGGGAGTACGCCGTGCGCGGGGCGACGGCCCGCCCCTGCTCCTTCGCGGAGGTCTTCGTGCCGGCCATGCTCGGGACGAGCGTGAACGTCGGCACGCCCGGCCCGTGGCCCGTGGAGCGCGGGCTCGACCGCACGCCGGACACGGGCATCGCCAACCTGTGCAGCAACGTGGCCGAGTGGACGGCGACGCCGGCCGAGCAGCCGCTCGAGGGGCTGACGCCGGCGCGGCTCCTCGTCCCGGTGCGCGCGGCGGCCAGCGCGCGCCACTTCGTCGTCGGCGGAGCCTTCGACCGCCAGACGTTCCACTTCGCCACCCTGGCGCGCCGCGACGTGTCGCGGCCGTCGGCGGCCATCGGCTTCCGCTGCCTGCTGTCCGCGGCGCGGGTGGAGCAGGCCTTCCTCGAGCCGGCCGACGAGCTGCGCGTGCGCTCGGCACCATGAGCACCGGCCCGCTCCGCCGCCGTCACGCCACCTGGCTGGGGCTCGTCGCGGCCCTGGTCGCGGGCGCCTGCCGGGGCCCCCGGCTCGAGGCCGAGCCGCTGCCCTTCCACCTGGCCGTGGTGCCGTTCGAGGTCCTCGTCGAGGCCGAAGCGCTCCCGCCCGGGAACTCGCCGGAGCAGTGGATCCTGACGCTGGACGCGGACGAGGTCTCGCGCGAGGCCTGCGCGCTCCTGGACGGGGTCGCGTTCTCGCGCGTGACGCTCCTCGCGCCGCCCGCCGGCATCGAGCCGGCCGCGTTCGCCGCCTGGCCCGTGCAGCGGCGCGAGGAGCACTGGCTCGCGGCGACCCGCGCCGCCGGAGCGGACCTCCTCCTGCTGGCGCACTTCGACCTCGACCCGCGCGTGCGCACCACGGTCCCGGGTGGGGCGATGCTCTCCGGTTTCTTCGAGGGCCTGCTCAAGTACGGCATCTACGGCACGCCCCTCAACTGGTACTCGGGCTCGCTGGCGGTCGGCGTGACGCTGCTGGCCCTGCGCCGCGACGATCGCCGCCACGAGTGCTTCGCCTCCCTCGACGTCGCTCTGCTCGACCCGCGCGCCCTCGAGGCCCGCGCCGGCGAGCCCGCCTCGCACGCCCTGCCGCTGGCACCGATCCGCACCTACCGGATGCAAGAGGTCTCCGACCTGCGCCAGCGGGCGAGCTGGTTCGGGGCGCTCGTCTCGCTGGTCGTCCCGGGCGTGTTCCTGCCGAGCCAGGAGCGCCGGCTGGCGCGCAGCCTGCGGGAGCGCATCGCGGAGGGGCTCCTCTCCCAGCTCGTGACCGAGCTCGCGCTGCGGCGAAGGGAGCTGTTGCGAGCCGATGGGCTGTACCCGTTCCAGGTCGCGGAGCTCTCCCTGCGGGCGACTGCCGGTGGCCACGAGCTGCGCTGCGCGTTCGAGCTCGACACGAGCACCTTCGATGGCATGGACGGCTATCGCGTCTGGGTCGACGGGGCGCCGGTCCACGAGGGCGCGCTCCCCGAGCCCGTGCCGGTCACGGCCGAGCGCGCCCGCTACGAGCTCGTCCTGCCCCTCGCGGACCTCGCCCCGGCGGCGCTCGTGCGCCTGGAGCTGCGCGACGGGGCTCCGCGCCAGCACGTGCGGACCTTCACCCTGCGCGCGGACCGCAGCGGTCGCAAGGTGAGTCGGCCGCTCGAGCTCGAGCTCCGGCGTGGCGATCCAGGGACCGCCTTCTGAGCCCACCGTCGGCGAGACCGCAGCGCTCGGGGGAGGGCCCGCCCCGCCCGCTGATCCGGTTCACGGGCTCCAAGCGCCTCAGGGCAGGCGCCGGGCCGCCTCGAGGGCCGGGGCGCAGGCGGGGTCGAGGGCCAGGGCACGCTCGAGCGCGGCGCGGGCCTCGTCCGCTCGTCCCAGGGCCACGGCCGCCAGCGCGCTCTCGCCGTGCAGCAGGGCCTCCTCGGCGGCGAAGCGCGCCAGGGCCCGCGCCCCGGGGGCTTCGCCCTCGGCCGGGGCCTCGGCCGCCGCCAGGCGCGCGGCCTGCTCCTCGGGCGAGAGGCGGTCCCACTCCTCGCGCGAGAGACCGGTGCGGGCCAGCACCTCGTCGAGCGAGAGCTCCGGCTCGACGTCGCCCTGCACGTCGCCGTCGAGCTCCTCGCGGACGCGCAGGCCGACCTGGAACTCCGCCAGGGCCTCCGCATGGCGACCGAGCGCGGCCAGCGAGCGCCCCCACGCGAGGTGCAGGTGGCGGCGGAAGGGATCGACCTCGTTGGCCTCCTGGAACAGCGGCACGGCCTCGGCGTGGCGGCCCTCGCGCGCCAGCCACTCGGCGACCTTCATGCGCAGCACGTAGTCGCCCGCGTTCCAGGCCAGCCAGCGCTGGCGCGCGGCCATGGCCTGGGCCGTGTCGCCGGCGCGCTCGTGGAGCCGCGCCAGCTCGAGCTCGGCCGAGAAGTGCGGGTCGGGGTAGCCCGGGAAGGCGCGCTCGGCGGCCTCGAGCTCGGCGCGTGCCTCGGGGCCCTTGCCACGCCGTGCGAGCAGCGAACCGAGCGCCATGCGTGCGCGAAAGTCCTCGCCGCCGCGCTCGAAGCCGGCCCGGAAGGCGGCCATCGCCTCCTCGGGCTCGTTGGAGGCCAGGGCCAGCTCGCCGCGCAGGAACTCGCCGCGCGGCGGCAGCGGCCCGGCCAGCCCCGCCAGGCGCAGGGCCTCGGCCGCATCGCCCGGCTTGCCCTGCCCGTACCAGCCCCAGGCGACGCGCGCCCACTCGTCGGCCCAGGTCGCGCGCGCGCCCGGATCGGCGGGCGGCTCGCGCTTCAGCCGGAAGCGCCGCTGCAGCGTCATGCCGGGTGACCAGCGCGGCTCGATCGCGAGGCCGGCCACGCGCTCCTCCACGAAGGCGGCGAAGGCCCGGTCGATCTCCTCCGGCGTCTGCTGGAAGACCTCGGCGAAGGCCTGGTCCAGGTCCGCGCCGCGGTCGAAGGCCTCCAGCAGCCGCACCATCGGCGGGAAGCCGTGCTGCTCGACCAGCATCTGGCACAGGAGCCCGCTCTGGTAGTAGGCGAAGAGCACGCTCGGCCCGCGGAAGGCGTTGTTCAGGCGCCGCAGCGGGAAGATCGTCTCGTTGGCGCGCGCGTCCACCAGGTCGCGGCGCATGTTGCGCCACCAGGCGGCGTTGCGCTCGCCCTCCTCCCAGGTCGCCAGGCCCTCGGTGATCCAGCGCGGGCAACGGTTGTTCGAGAGCCCGAGGTGGATGACGTGCGTGAACTCGTGGAACGACGTGCGCGCCCACGAGAAGGTCCCGCGCAGCTCGCACAGCGGCGAGACGGCCGTCACGACCGGCCCGAAGCACACCCCGAGCGCCGGGTAGCCCTCGAAGCCGGTCGAGCGCACCGAGAAGTCCTTCCAGCGGTGGAAGACCTCGATCTGCGTCACGCCCGGGGTGTGGCCGTAGCGCGCGGCCAGCTCCTCGCGCGCCGTGGCGTAGAAGTCCGGCAGGTAGCTCCCGAGCACCTCGCCCTCCACCGGCCGCCACAGGAAGCGCAGGTTGCCGTGGTCCGCCAGGACCATCGTGTCGGCCATGCGCTGCAGCACCAGCAGCGTGTTGTCGCGCCAGGCGTTGCGGCGCCCGCCGCCGACCTCGACCGAGCGCGCCAGGGCCTCGCGCGCCGCGGCCTCGTCGCCCGTGTTGGCCAGCGCGCGGCCGAGCTGGATCCAGGCCATCCAGTCGCGCGGGTCGCGCTCGCTCGCGCCGCGGCAGAACTCGAGCGCCTCGGCGAAGCGGTACAGCTCGAGCAGGTGCCAGCCGACGACCAGCTCGGGCTTCGAGTCGGCCTTCTCGCTCCCCAGGAGCTCCGTCAGGAGCGCGCGAGCCTCGTCGCGGCGGTGCTCGATCCAGGCCAGGGCGGCGACCTCGCTGCGCACGTCGCGCCGACGCGGGGCGAGCGCGCCCAGGCGCTCCAGGGCCGCGCGCGCCGTGGGCAGGTCGCCGTCGTCCAGGGCCGCCGAGGCGCGCGCCACCAGGCCCGGGATCGAGTCCGGCCGGGCGGCCAGCACCGAGGCCAGGATCTCGCCCGGCGCCTGGCTCGTGCGCTGCCAGTTCCAGCGGTGCAGGCGGAAGAGCAGGAGCCGCGCGCCCTCGTGCTCGCGCGCGATCTCGAGCGCCTCACGCGCCAGCTCGGCCGGCGAGTGGGTGGCCGAGACCGGGTCCTCGACCTCGCCGTAGGCCTCGAAGTAGACCTCGCCCAGCTCGACCAGGACGTCCGCCTCGGGCCCTTCCGCGGCGCTGGCGAGCTGGTCGGCCCGCACCAGGCTGCGCGCGGCGCGCTCGATCAGGCCGAGGGCCCGCTCGCAGCGCGCCCGGGCCAGCAGCCCCTCGAAGCCGCCCTCCGCGCTCACCTCGAGCCCCTGGCGCCAGACCTCGCGCGCCGACGCCAGCTCCCCGGCCTCGGCCAGGGCCCGCCCGAGGGCCCAGGCGTCGCGCGCGTCCTGCGCCGGGTCGAGGTGCGCGCGCGCCGCGCCCAGCTCGGCCAAGGCCTCGGCCGCCAGGCCGAGCTCGGCGCCGAGCTCGAGCAGGAGGCGCGGGCCGGCGGCCGCCAGCGGCGCGCCGGGCGCGAGTCCGCGGCTCGCCTCCAGGACGGCGCGCGCGTCCGCCAGCGCGCCCTCGTAGTCGCAGGCCTGGAAGCGGCAGCGGGCGCGCAGGAGCCGGGCGCCGGCGTCCGCCGGGTTCTCCCCCAGGGCCTCGTCGAGCTCGTCCCGCACGCGCAGGTGCTCGCCGCGCCGGCGCTCGCGGTCGAGCTCGTCGAGCTCGTCGGCCCCGATCGCGACGGGCTCCGACTGGGGCGCCGGAACGGCGCCCGCGGGAGGCCCCAGCGCGATCAGGAGCGCGAGGGCGAGGGCGCGGGGAGAATGGCCGAGCATCGTTGTTTCCGGGGGGTCGTTCTTGTATCTCCGAGGGTCCGCGACTTCACCCAGGAGACTCGCTTTGAACTCACGGTCGCTCCTCCTCCGGCTCGGGCTCGGCCCGCTGCTCCTCGCCGCCTGCGCGACGGTCCCGCCCCCGGCCGTCGATGCACCGCCGGAGTACGATTCCGCGCCGGCCTATCCGCACTGGCTGGGCAAGCCGGTCACCTGGACGAAGCTCTCCGACATCGAGGCCTGGCTGGCCGGCACCGGCCCGCGCCAGCACCCGGAGTACGTGCCGAACGCCGAGCTGGAGCTGGCCGAGGGCCGCCTGGCCCTGGCGGAGAAGGAGTGCAAGGGCATGCCGGCCGGCGTGCTGGCCGGACGGCTGAAGGTGCCCGAGGCCGGCTTCCGGGCCCTGCTGGCGCGCCAGGCGCTGGCCCCCGTCGTGCGCACGCGCGCCGAGCGCGGCCTCGAGCACATCGCTCGCCTGCGCGGCTCCCCCGCCACCCCGGCGCCCGCGACGGCACGCAGCTCGGTGCCGGCGGGACTGAGCATCCAGACGCGCGAGACCTGGCAGGCGGCCGCGGCGCTGCCGAGCCGCCTGACGCGCAACAGCGGCGGCTGGAACCGCATCACGATCCACCACTCGGCCAAGGACTCCAAGGAGATGGGCGCCGCCACCAGCGGGAACGTGGCCGGCCACATCCGCGACATCCAGCGCTTCCACATGGGCAGCCGCTCGTGGGGTGACATCGGCTACCACTTCCTGATCGACCCGACCGGGCGCATCTGGCAGGGGCGCCTGCTCGACTGGCAAGGGGCCCACGCGCAGGGCTCGAACAACGTCGCCAACATCGGCATCTGCCTGATCGGCGACTTCAACCACGAGCGTCCCGACCCGCGCGCGCTGGCCTCGCTCGAGCGCCTGGTCGACGCCCTGGGCGAGCGCCACAAGATCCCCCACGAGCGCGTCTACGGCCACCGGCGCTTCGCGGCCACGGAGTGCCCGGGCGATTCCTTGATGGCCTGGGTCTCGCGCTACGCGGCCGGCGCGACCGACTGACCGAGGTCAGGACAGCGCCAGCGTCACGCCGCCCAGCAGCGCGCAGTACAGCGCGCACCAGCGGAAGGCCCCGCGTCCGAGGAACGCGAGCAGCACCCGCAGCGCCAGCACGCCGACCGCGAAGGTCACCGCCACCGCCAGCAGCAGCTCGCCCCCGAACTGCCCGGCGCGCACGAGCTCCGGCACCTTCAGCATCACCGCCCCGGACACGGCCGGGATCGAGAGCAGGAACGAGAAGCGCGCCGCCTCGGGCGCGGCGACGCCGCGCACGAAGGCCGTGGCGATCGTCGAGCCCGAGCGCGAGACGCCCGGCAGGATCGCCAGGGCCTGGGCGCAGCCGATCCACAGCGCGTCGCGCCAGCCGAGCGCGCGCGCCGGCGCCCCGCCGGCCCGCGTCCGCGCGCGCTCGCCGAACCACAGGAAGAGCGCCGTCACGACCAGCCCGACGGCCGCCGCGCGCGTCGAGGAGAACAGGCCCTCGACCTGGTCCGCGAAGCCCAGGCCCACCACCGCGGCCGGCAGCGAGCCCACGACGAGCAGCAGCAGCTCGCGCCGCTCGCCGGCCCGCGCGCGCGTCACCACCGACCAGGCCTCGCCCCGGAAGACCAGCAGCACCGCGCCCAGCGTGCCCATGTGCAGGGCCACGTCGATCGCCAGGTGCGGCCCGGGCAGCGCCATCAGCTGCTGGGCCAGCACCAGGTGGCCGTCGGAGCTGATCGGCAGGAACTCGCTCACGCCCTGGATCACGGCCAGGACGAGCAGGGCTCCCAGGGCGGGAGCAGCGGCGAGGGCGAGCGGGAGGAGCAAGGCGCCGGAGTGCGGCTCCGGCCAGGACACTAGGAGCGCGCCGCCAGCTCTTCGACCGGATCGAGCTTCATCCCGAAGGCCTCCGCCACGCCCTTGCAGGTGATCTTGCCGGCCAGGACGTTGGCGGCCTTGGCCAGGGGACGCGATCTCGCCACGGCGCGCTCGGCCCCGAGCTCCGCGAGCTGCAGGGTCCACGAGAGGGTCGCGTTCGTGAGGGCCAGCGTGCTCGTGCGCGGCACGGCGCCGGGCATGTTGGCCACGCAGTAGTGCAGCACGCCCTCGACCGTGAAGACCGGATCGGCGTGGGTCGTGGGCTTGCAGGTCTCGACGCAGCCGCCCTGGTCGACGGCCACGTCGACGATCACGGAGCCGGGGTTCATGCGCTTCAGGTCCTCGCGCCGCACGAGCTTGGGCGCGGCGGCGCCGGGGATCAGGACCGCCCCCACCAGGAGATCGGCGCTCGGCAGGAGGTCGCGGATCGCCAGCGGGGTCGAGAAGATCGTGTGGCAGTTGCGCGGCAGGACCTCGTCGAGGTAGCGCAGGCGATCGAGGTTCGTGTCGAGCACCGTCACGTCGGCGCCGAGGCCGGCCGCCATGCGCGCGGAGTTGATGCCGACCACGCCGCCGCCGATCACCACGACCTTGGCGGGCTTCACGCCCGGCACGCCGCCCAGCAGGATGCCCGAGCCACCGTGGGCCTTCTCCAGGTACTTCGCGCCGGCCTGGATCGCCATGCGCCCCGCGACCTCGCTCATCGGCGTGAGGAGCGGCAGCTCGTTGTTCACCTCCAGCGTCTCGTAGGCGAAGCAGTAGGCGCCGGTCTTGACCAGCGCCTCGGTCAGCTCGCGCGCCGCGGCCAGGTGCAGGTAGGTGAAGAGGATCTGCCCCTTGCGCAGGAGCGGCCACTCGACCGCCAGCGGCTCCTTCACCTTGACGATCATCTCGGCCTCGCCGAAGACGTCGGCCGCCTGCGCCAGGATGCGCGCCCCCACGCGCTGGTAGGACTCGTCGGGGAAGCCGCTGCCGATGCCCGCGCCGCTCTGCACGAAGACCTGGTGGCCGGCATGGGCCAGCCGCTCGGCGCCCGCCGGGGTCAGGGCGACGCGGTTCTCCTGGGGCTTGATCTCGGTCGGGACGCCGATCTTCACGCGGGGCTTTCGCTGGTGTCGGGGGAAGGGGGAGGGAGCGCCGCCGATCCCCGGAAATCGCTTGTCGCTCCCGGGGGCGCTGCTAACCTCCTCACCCCCCGCCTCGCGGCGGGAGAGGGCCGTTAGCTCAGCTGGCTAGAGCGCTACGTTGACATCGTAGAGGTCAGTGGTTCAAGTCCACTACGGCCCACCAGGGCACCCGGTGCGCACGCGGCCCCTCCCCGCCGGTGGTCCACCCAACAGGGCCCGCCGGGCCCCGTAGCGGCAGCGATGCTCCTCCCCGCACTGCTCCTCGTCGGCCCGCAGGACTCCGCGCCGCCCCCGGGCGAGGCCTACGACCTGCGCCGGACGCCGGTGGTCGAGGTGATCGAGCGCGTCAAGCCGGCCGTGCTCTCGATCACGACCAACGTGAAGCAGCGCGCCATCGACTTCCTGGGACGCACGCTGGAGTTCGACACGCCGGGCGCCAGCGGGACGGGCGTGCTCATCTACCCCGACGGGTTCCTGATCACCAACCACCACGTCATCGCCGGCGCGACCGAGATCAAGGTGCGCTTCGACCCCGACGACGACCCGCGCGTCTACGACGCGCAGCTCGTCTCCAGCATCCCGCGCGAGGACCTGGCGCTGCTCAAGATCGTCGGTCAAGAACCCTTCCCGACCGTCACGCTGAGCGAGAGCGAGCCGCTCCTGGGCGAGCCCGTGATCGCCATCGGCAACGCCTTCGGACACTCGCACACGGTCTCGACCGGCATCGTCTCGGGCCTGCACCGCGGCGTCTCGACGCCCGAGGGGCTGAAGTTCGACAACCTGATCCAGACCGACGCCTCGATCAACCCGGGCAACTCCGGCGGACCGCTGCTCAACATCCACGGCGAGCTGATCGGGATCAACACCGCCATGCAGGGCGCGGCCGAGAACATCGGCTTCGCGATCCCGGTCGGGCGCGTGCGCACGGTGCTCTCCGAGCAGCTCCTCTCGCCGACGCTGGCGCGCGCCTGGGTCGGCTTCGAGGTCGACGAGACGACCCTGGTCGTGCGCGCCCTGGTCGCGGGCGGCCCGGCCGAGGCCGCCGGCCTGAAGCTGGGCGATCGCCTGCTGGCCCTCGACGGCCAGGCCCTGACGAGCCCCGCGGGCGACGTGCTCGACCTGTACCGGCGCCTGCGGCAGGCGCTGCAGCCGGCCACCACGGTCGGGCTGGAGGTCCAGCGCGACCGCAAGCGCGAGCGCCTCGAGCTCGTCACCTGGAACCGCGTCGACGGGATCCTGTTCGAGCGCCTGGGCCTCGGGCTCGAGACCGTGCGCATCGGACCCTACGGCGGCACGCCCTACCTGCTGGTCACGGCCGTGCAGCGCGACGGACCGGCCGCGGCCGCCGGGGTGGAGGTCGAGGACGTCCTGCGCGGCGTGGCCCGCGCCGGGCAGCGCCCGATCCACTACCGCCGTCCCGACCAGCTCGCCGGCGACGTCGCGCACCTCGAGCCCGGCACCGCGCTCGAGATCGAGATCTGGCGCGACCTGAACAAGAACGGGGTCTACTTCGAGCGCGACGCGCGCAGCGACTACTCCGAGGGCCTGCGCGGGCCGCTCACCGTGCGCTGAGCACGCGCGCGGCGAACTCGCGGCTCCAGGCGAGCTCGATCCAGGGGCTGGCGGCCAGCACCTCGCCCGCCCCGAGCGCGCGCAGCTCCAGGTAGACACGCGACGAGCCCAGGTCGGCCGCCTGCAGCAGCACGTCGGCGGCCGTGGCGACGCTCCCGCGCGTGAGCACCTCCATCAGCGTGAGCCGCCGCCGGCCCGCGGCGTCGAGCTCGCCCAGCGGGGCGAGCTCGTAGCCGTGCTCCGTGACCAGCAGGAGCTCGAGCCGCGCCCCCGGCGGCCCGGCCTCGACCTGCAGGGCCGGCGAGCGGTCCTCGGCGGCGAGCAGCGCGCGCTCGTCGAGCGGCAGGCGGACGAGGGGCGCGCCCTCCTCGTCACGCACCGCGAGCACGGGCACGAGCCCGGGATCGTCGAGCGGCCACAGCGAGCCGTCCGGGCGCGGCGCCACCAGCGGCCGGCGCTCGCGCAGCGGATCGGCCACGAACCACAGGCGCCACGGCCACACCGGGCGCGGGCTCTCGGGGAACGGCGCGCGGAAGCGCTCCGCCAGGCCGAAGCCGAGGCAGTAGGCGCCGCCGTGCGTGGTCGGGAAGCTCTCGAACAGCACCGGGCGCTCGGAGGGCTCGGCCGCGGCGACGCTCGCGCGGGCGCTCGCCACGCGCGCCTCTCCCACCCGCGCGGCGTCGTCCCACTCGCGCACGTCCGCGCGGGCCTGGTGGAAGCGCAGCGCCAGCAGGGCCAGGATCCCGAGCCCGCCGAGGCGCGCCAGCCGTCCCGGGACGACGGCGCCGGCCACGGCCAGGGCCAGCGCGCACTCGGGCACGAACAGCAGCCGGCGGTTCTGCGGCTCGAGCGGCCCGTTGGCGAGCAGCGGGGCGAGCAGGACGGCCGTGCCCAGCGCGAGGGCGAGCGCGGCCCACTGGCCGCGCGAGCGCGCCGCGTCCTTGGGCAGAGCGAGGAGCAGCGCCGCCAGCAGGATCGGCGCGAAGCCGTAGTCGGTCAGCGTCCCCAGGGCCCCGACGAAGAGCGCGCCCAGCTCCGGGGCCGCGGCCGGATAGCCGCCCACCCCGCCCAGCACGAGCGAGCGCCAGGCGAGCGCCAGCACCGTCGCCAGCGCCGCGGGCGCGCAGCGCGCGAGGAGCGCACCCCCGCGCTCGCCCCGCGCCCAGGCCAGCGCGGCGATCCACAGCGGCGCCAGGAAGCCGAACTCCTTCGTCGCACAGGCCAGGAACGCGAGCGGCGCCGAGCGCAGCGGGTGCCTCCCGAGCGCGCTCCAGACGCTCCCCAGCAGCAGCACGGCCGACAGCAGGTCCGTGCGCCCCGCCAGCCAGGTGCAGGTGCCGCCCTGCTCCGGGAAGGTCGCGACCCAGGCGCCGGACACGACCGCGCCGGCCGCGCCGAGGCCGAGGCGCAGCGCGCACAGGAACGCCAGCGAGCTGGCCAGCACGTGCAGCACCAGGTTGAAGAGCCGCAGCGGCACGGGATCGATCCCGGTCCAGGCTTCCTGGAGCGCCCAGCTCGCGCTGACCACGGGGCGCCAGAAGCGCACGATCTCCAGCCCACCCTGGGGGCGCACCCAGTCGACCCACGGCCCGTGCGCGCGCGCGCCGGCGAGGAGCGCGGCGTCCTCGGCGATCCAGGGCGCGTCGAGCGTCCCGAGCGAGGGCAGCACGGCCAGGGCCGCGACCGCGAGCCACGCCAGCCAGAGCGCGCGCGCATCCCCGGCCCGCTCGGCGCTCGCGCTCATCGCGCGGAGGCTACCCCCCCGCCTCGGCCGGATCCACGCGCGCGGCGGCCCCTCGGCGCTCGCGCGGGCATCCGCTACACTCCGCGCCCCAACCGGGACCGACACCTCGAAAGAGCTTCCCGTCCTTCAGGTCTCCCGGAGGGCGTGCCGAAGCTCGTGCGCCCCCGCCCTCCGTCCCCGGAGCGCGGGGCTCCCCCCACGTCCGCCCCCCTCATGCGCGCCCTGGTGGCCTTCACCGAACGCTTCGGGAGCATGCTCTCACGCATCTTCCTGACGCTGCTCTACTTCCTGGTCCTCGGGCCCTTCGCGCTGGTCTACCAGCTCGCCGCCGACCCGCTGCGCCTGAAGCGGCGCAGGGACGGCAACTGGGCCGCCTGGGAGGCGGACAACGAGACCCTGGCGGCGGCCCGGAGGCAGGACTGATGAACGTCCTCGGGCTCTCCTTCTACTACCACGACTCCTCCGCCGCGCTGGTCCAGGACGGCAAGCTCGTCGCGGCCGCGGAGGAGGAGCGCTTCAGCCGCGTCAAGCACGACTCGGGCTTCCCCGGGCTGGCGATCGACTTCGTGCTGAGGCGCGGGCGCATCACGCTGCGGGACGTCGACTTCGTCGTCTTCTACGAGAAGCCCTTCGTCAAGTTCGAGCGCATGCTGCTCTCGGCCATGGCGACCTTCCCGCGCAGCTCGGCCGTGTTCCGCGAGTCGATGCAGCGCTGGATCTCGGACAAGCTGTGGATCAAGTCGATGATGTCGAAGCGCCTCGACGTCCCCGGCTCGAAGATCCTGTTCTGCGACCACCACATGTCGCACGCGGCCTCGAGCTTCTTCACCTCGCACTTCGAGGACTCGGCCATCCTCACGGTCGACGGCGCCGGCGAGTGGTCGACGGCGACCATGGGGCACGGCAAGGGCAACCAGATCGAGATCGTCAAGGAGCTGCGCTTCCCGCACTCGCTGGGTCTGCTCTACTCGGCCTTCACCGCCTACTGCGGGTTCGAGATCAACGAGGGCGAGTACAAGCTCATGGGCATGCACCCCTACGGCAAGCCCACCCTGGTGGACAAGATCTACCAGCTCATCGACGTGGCGGAGGACGGGTCCCTCTGGCACGACATGAAGTACTTCGCCTACCACTACTCGCGCGACACGACCCTGGCGGAGGCCTTCGGCCAGCACTTCGGGCGCCCCGCGCGCGACCCGAAGCTGGGCGACAAGTCGCTCGACCCCTTCTACTGCGACGTGGCGGCCTCGATCCAGAAGGTGACCGAGGAGGTCCTCTTCAAGATGGCCCGCTACCTGCGCAAGGAGACGGGCTCGCGGAACCTGTGCCTGGCCGGCGGCGTGGCCCTCAACTCGGTGGCCAACTACAAGATCTGGCACCAGGAGCACATCTTCGACGACATCTACGTGCACCCGGCACCCGGCGACGACGGCGGCTCGGTGGGCGCGGCCTACTGGGCCTACAACCACCTGCTGAAGCAGCCGCGCGGGCCGGTGCTGACCACGCCCTACCTCGGCAGCGAGTACTCGGACGCCGAGATCAAGGCCTTCCTCGACAAGCACGGGATCGCCCACGAGCACATCGCCGACGACGCGAAGTTCTACGACTTCGCGGCACAGAAGCTGGTCGATGGCGCCGTGTGCGGCTGGTTCCGCGGGCGCTTCGAGTGGGGCCCGCGGGCCCTGGGCGCGCGCTCGATCATCGCCGACCCGCGCAAGCCGGAGATGAAGGAGAAGCTCAACGCCACGATCAAGTTCCGCGAGGCCTTCCGGCCCTTCGCGCCCTCGGTCACGGTCGAGGCGGCCAACGACTTCTTCGACATCCCCGAGGCCGAGCGGCACTACCCGGCGCGCTTCATGCTCTTCGTGGCCCCGGTGCGACCCGAGAAGCGCGCGGTCCTGCCGGCCATCACGCACGAGGACGGCTCCGGGCGCCTGCAGACGGTCTTCAAGGACGTCTCGCCCGCCTACCACCGCCTGATCGAACGCTTCGGCGAGCTGACGGGCGTGCCCGTGATCATGAACACGAGCTTCAACCTGAAGGGCGAGCCGATCGTCGAGGACCCGAGCCACGCCTTCAACACCTTCAGCCTGTCGGGGATGGACTACCTCTTCCTCAACAACTTCGTGGTCAAGGCCGACGCGAAGAAGAAGATCGCCGAGACGCGCTTCACGCTGCGCCACGAGGGCGACTCGGTCACGCAGATGGTGAGCTAGCCCGATGCGCGCGCTCAACGTCCTGCTGGCGGTCCTGGTCAGCCTCGCGATCGGCCTCGCGGTGCTGGAGGGCGGCCTGCGCCTGATGCCGGCCTTCGCGCCGCCCCCGAAGCTGGTCCAGCACGACCCGCTCCTGGGCTGGTCGAAGATCCCCGAGGCCTCGATCGTGCGCCGCGTGGCGGGCCACCGGATCCACGTCGAGACCAACGAGCACGGCCTGCGCGACGACCCCGGCGTCGGGCCCGGCAAGGCCCCGGGCACGTTCCGCGTGCTGATGCTGGGCGACTCGTTCGTGCAGGGCTACACCGTGAACCGCGCGGACCTGTTCGTCGACCAGCTCGAGGGCTGGTGGAAGAGCGAGGGCCGCGCGCTCGACGTGGTCAACGCCGGCACCGAGGGCTGGTCGACCGACCAGGAGGTGCTGTGGTTCCTGCAGCACGGCAAGGCCTACCAGCCGGACCTCGTGCTGCTCTTCCCCTACGAGAACGACCTCTACTGGAACGGCCAGGGCGCCTACGTCACGGGCCTCGAGAAGCCGCTCTTCGAGCCCGACGGCCAGCAGGTCGAGCGCGAGCTGAGCAAGCCACGCCGCAAGTCCTGGCTCGCGACCTCGGCCACGCGCGGCTTCCTCTCCTTCCTCGGCGGGAAGCTGCGCGCCCTGAAGCCCGCCCGCGAGTGGCAGATGAACCCCGAGCACGGCGTCCTGCTCGAGGAGCCGCCCGCCGGCTACGCGGAGTGGCTGGCGCGCACCCAGGGCGCGCTGCAGGCCCTGCGCGACGGCTGCCAGTTCCTCGGCGCGCGGCTCCTGATCTGCCCGATCCCGAGCAAGAGCGCGATCGACCCGGCGGAGCGCGAGTTCTTCCGCAAGTGGGTGCACGGCCTGAACGGTCTGCCGGACGACCGCTGGTCGCCCGACCGGCCCGTCAACGCCTTCCTGGAGGCCGCGACCCGGCTCGGGATCGAGACGCTCGACCCCAGAGCGGCCCTGGCCGCGAGCACGAAGGAGCGCGGCAAGCTCTACTTCGAGCGCGACGAGGAGTGGCACTTCAACGCCCTCGGCAACGAGGTCTTCGCCACCTGGCTGCACGACGAGCTCGACCGGCGCGCGGTCTTCCCGGGCACGCACCGCGCCACGCTGGCCGGCGCGATCCCGCCCCATGCGCCCGCCGGCGGGGGCGTGCCGACCTTCCTGTACGTCTTCGCCGCGCTGTGGGCCTTCCTCGGCACGGCCTACTGCGTCAGCTACCCGAAGGAGCCGCGCCTGCGGGGCCTGCTCTCGGTCGGAGCGCTGCTGGCAGCGGTGTTCACGATCGTGCTCGGCGGCAGCAAGCTGATCGGCTTCCTGCCCCCCTGGCTGACGCCCTGGATCCTCGGCGGCTTCGTGCTGCTCGTGCTCGGCTTCGTGGCCTGGAAGCTCGGCCGGCGCCTGGCGACGATCGCCGAGCTCCTGCGCTCCTTCACGCTGCGCGGGCACTGGTACCTGATGCCGCTGGTCGTGGTGCTGCTCACGATCGGGAGCTTGCTGGTGGTGGCCGCCAGCTCGCCGCTGATCGCGCCCTTCATCTACACGCTGTTCTGAGCGTCGCGCGAGTCAGGGGCGACCGACCTACCGCTCGGTCGCCCCGGTCGCCCCCCGGAAGGACTTTCCCCGCCCCGGCCCACCCCAGCCGGGTATCCTGGGCCAGCCCTCTCGGCCACCCCCATGAAGGACTTCCTCAAAGAGTACTGGCTGTGGATCGTGGTGCCGTTCGCCCTCGTCGTGGGCGGCCTGGCGCTGGCCTGGTTCCTGATGAGCGACGAGGGCGCCTCGCCCTTCGTCTACAACATCCACTAGCGTGCGCGCATCCGGCCGCGCGCGGAGCGCGGCCGACGCCGCCGCGGGATGGCCGACCCTCCCGGGCCAGGGCTGCCGGAGCTCGCCCGCGCCTACTGCCGCAGGAAGGCGCCGTAGGCGCGCGTCATCGGCCCGAGCGGATCCGCTGGGCGCCCGCGCAGCCTGCGCAGGAGCTGGGTGACGAGCCAGTCGAGGTAGGTCAGGGTCACGCAGGCCTTCAGCCACAGGGCCCCGAGCCAACCGTGGTGCTTGCGGTAGTAGCGCAGCCGGTCGCGCTGCCACACGGCCACGAAGTCGCCGAACTTGCGGGTCGAGCCGCCGACGTGGTGCACGACGCGCGCCTCGGCCAGGTAGTGGGTCCTCCAGCCGGCCGCCTTCAGGCGCCGGGCCAGGTCCACGTCGTTGTAGAAGAGCCACAGCTCCTCGTCGAAGAGCCCGACCTGGTCGAGCACGTCCCTGCGCAGGAGCAGCACGGCCGCCGGCGGCTGGTCGACGTCGCGCGAGCTCTCCTGGTCCCAGTCGCGCAGGAAGTAGCGGCGCAGCTCGCGCGAGTCGGGGAACCAGCGCTCGAGCGGGGTCGAGAAGAAGAGCGCCGTGGCCAGGGTCGGGAACTCCTGCACCGTGCGCTGCGTGCGCCCGTCGCGGTGCACCAGGCGCGGCGCGACGGCCGCGTGGCCGGGGTTGGCCTCGAGGAAGGCCAGCAGGCGCGCCAGGGCGTCCGGGAAGAGCTCGGTGTCCGTGTTCAGCAGCAGCACGTACTTGCCGCGCGCCGCGCGCATGCCCTGGTTCGAGCCGCGCGCGAAGCCCTCGTTGCGCGGGTTGGCGAGGACCGTCACCTCGGGGTGCTCGGCGCGCAGGTACTCGAGCGAGCCGTCCGTGCTGCCGTTCTCGACCACGATCACCTCGGTGGCCGGCTTCTCGGCCGCCGTCAGGTGCGCCAGGCACGCGGCCAGGTACTCCTTCGTGTTCCACGAGGGGATCACGACCGAGAGCACGGGCGCGGTGCTCGGCGGGGTGCTCATCGCGGCGCCCTCCGCTCGGCGCACACGAGCTCGTAGAGCTGCTCCAGGCGCGCCGCCAGGGTCTCGGCCGAGTGGGCCCCGGCCACGCGCAGCCGGGCACGGGCTCCGGCCGCGCGCGCCGCGCGCGGGTCGGAGACCAGGCGCTCGAGGCCGAAGGCGAGCTCGATCTCGCTGCTCCCGAGCCAGCCGGTGCGCTCGTGCACGACCAGCTCGCCCACGCCCCCCACCGCGCGCGCCACCACCGGCAGGCCGGCCGCGGCCGCCTCGATCAGCGCCACCGGCAGGCCCTCGCTGCGCGAGGTCAGCAGCACCGCGTCGAGCGCGCCGAGCACGGTCGGCATGTCCTCGCGCACCCCCAGGAGGTGCACGCGGCCCGCCTGCTCCGGCGCGAGCCCGGCCAGGGCGCGCTCCAGCGTCCGGCGCAGCTCGCCGTCGCCGACGTAGACCAGCGCCAGGCGCGGGTGCCGCGCGGCGAGCTGCTGGAACACCTCCAGCGCGAGCAGCGGCTGCTTCACCTCCGCCAGCCGGCCGACCACGCCCACCAGGAAGCCCTCCGGCGCCACGCCCAGGAGGGCGCGCAGCGCGAGCGCCTCGGGCGCGCGGCGCTCGCGCTCGAGCGCCAGCAGCTCCTCCAGCTCGAGCCCCGGCTGGATCACGACCAGCTTCTCCTCGCCGGCCACGCCCAGGCGCACCAGGTCGTCGGCCGTCGCGTGCGACACGGCCACGATGCGGTCGGTGCGCGCCGCCAGGCGCCGCTCGGCCGCCACCAGCCGGCGCGCGAGCGGAGCCGGGAAGTAGCCCTCCAGCACGTGGCCGTGGAAGGTGTGCACGCGCGCGGTGCGCTCGAAGGCCGCCCCGCCGAGCGCCGAGCGCCCGAGGGCTCCGGCCTTGGAGGCGTGCGTGTGCACGACGTCGGGCGCGAAGGCCGCGAGCTCGCGCCGCAGGCGCCGGCGCGCGAGCAGGTCGGAGAGGCCCAGCCCGCGCCGCAGGCCCGGCACGCGCACCACGTCGAGGCCACGCCGCGCGAAGGTCGGCAGGAGGTCGCCCTCGCCCGGCTCCGGCGTGCCCGCGAAGAGCCGCACGGCGTGGCCGCGCGCGACCAGGCGCGGATCCGAGGCCAGCGCCTGGCGCGCCGGCCCGCCCAGGTTGAGGCGCGTCATGACGCGGGCGATGCGCATCACGGCGCCCCCGCGGGAGCGAAGGCCTCCACGCGGAAGCCGTGCTCCGCCAGGGCCCGCTCGAAGCGGTCGAGGCGCGTGCGCTCGCGCTTCCAGGGCACGATCGCGGTGCTGAAGCGCGCCCCGGTCTCGCGCGGATCGCCGAAGTCGCGGTCCATGCCCAGGCGCGGATCGAGCGTCAGGAGCCCGAGCGTCAGGCCCTCGAGCGGGACCCAGGCGCCCTTGACGTAGCCCTCCAGGTAGCCGGCCTCGTGGAAGAAGGAGGCGCGCTCGCCCGGCCGCCCCTCGACCGGGAGCGAGCGCAGCTCCGCCATCGGTCGCAGCGGCAGCGCCCGCGCCAGCGGATCGGGCGCGCCCACGCGCACCGCGCTCACGCGGTGGATGCCGCTGCGCAGGTGCACGACGTAGCGCTCGCCCTCGGCCGGCACGGGCAGGCGCGCGGCCAGCTCCTCGCCCCACAGCTCCTGCGTCTCCGCCGGCCAGTCCTCCGGCAGGGCCGCGGGGGCCAGCGCCTCGGTCGGCTGCACCGCCAGCCAGCAGCCGCAGGAGTGCACGCTGGTGACGGTCAGCGGCAGGCCGCTCGCACGGTCCACGCCGATCAGGACCAGGAGCCCCGCGTTGCGGTGCATGGCCAGCGGCGAGGCGCGCGTGAAGGCGAGCTGGTCGAAGTGGATGCGGTAGACGAGCTGGTCGAGCAGGCGCCCGCCGACCTCCTCCTCGTGCGCCTCGGCGTACAGCGCCGCGCGCGCCGGATCGACGCGCGCGCGCTCGATCCCGGCCCGGCGCGAGAGCACCGGCGTCCCGATGCGGTTCCATTCCGCCTCTCCGGCCTCGATCACGAAGGCCGGGGCGAAGCGCGCCAGGAGCTCGGCCGCGCGCACGTCCGCCGGTGTGCCCCGGGGCTCGTAGCGCCAGGGCGCGGGATGCGGCGCCGGGCCGAGGGCCGTGGCGAGCCCGTGACCGAGGCTGCTGCACCCGACGAGCAGCGCCAGCCCCAGGAGCGGCGCCAGGCGGAGCGCCCTCACTCGACGCGGAAGAGCAGCAGGTGGTAGCCGACCAGGCACGTGTAGGTCCCCGCGGCCGTCCACAGGCCGATGCGGGCCAGGTGGAAGTTCTTGTGGACGGCGAGCACGACCAGGGCCAGGCCGATCAGGATCGACTTGACGAACACGAAGTTCCAGCGGCCCGTCGTCAGGAGCAGCTTGGCCACCGGATTGAGCTCGACCCCGCCGGCCTGCAGGTGCACCAGGGTGAAGAAGCTGTCGCCCACGTTCATCAGCGCGATCCACAGCACCAGGAACCCGAGCCGCCGGCCGTAGCGGTCGACGAAGCTGCCCTCGCGTTCCTCGCGGCGACGGAAGTCGCGCCGCCGGCCGCCCCACAGGGCATAGCGCGAGAGGCGCGGGGTCGGCGCGCGGCGGCGGTCCGGGCCGCGGTAGACGAACTCCGCGGCCGTGCTCTCGGGGGCCAGGATCTCCTGGGCGGGCTCCATGGGACGCTGCCCTATCGTCCCGGCGGGCGCCGGGACGGTAGGCCCGCTGGCGTGCGCAGGCCTCATTCGTCCGGCTCCCGCAGGCGCGCCAGGACCGAAAAGTCTTCCAGCGTGGTCGTGTCCTGGCGCACCTCGCGCCCGGCCGCCACGTCGCGCAGGAGCCGGCGCATGATCTTGCCGCTGCGCGTCTTCGGCAGGGCCTCGGCGAAGCGCAGGTCGGCCGGCCGGGCGAGCTTGCCGATCTCCTTCACCACGTGCTCCTTGAGGGCCTCCGAGAGCCCGGGCGAGGGCGACTGGCCCGGGCCGATCGTCACGAAGGCGCAGATCGCCTCGCCGGTGACCTCGTCCGGGCGCGCCACCACGGCCGCCTCGACCACCGCGGGGTGCGCCACCAGCGCGCTCTCGACCTCCATGGTCGAGAGGCGGTGGCCGCTGACGTTCAGGACGTCGTCCACGCGCCCCATGATCCAGAAGCAGCCGTCCTCGTCGCGCCGCGCGCCGTCGCCGGTGAAGTACCAGCGCCCGTCGAACTTCTTCCAGTAGGTCTCGACGTAGCGCGCGTCGTCGCCCCAGATGCCGCGCAGCATCGACGGCCAGGGCTTGCGCAGCACCAGGTAGCCGCCCTGGTTCGGCCCGACCTCGTCCCCGTGCTCGTCCACGATGGCCGGGTCGACGCCGAAGAAGGGGTGCGTGGCCGAGCCGGGCTTGGTGGCGGTCACGCCCGGCAGCGGCGTGATCTGGATCGAGCCCGTCTCGGTCTGCCACCAGGTGTCCACGATCGGGCAGCGCGACTCGCCCACCACCTCGCGGTACCAGATCCAGGCCTCGGGGTTGATCGGCTCCCCCACCGTGCCGAGCAGCCGCAGCGAGGAGCGGTCGAAGCGCGTCACGTGCTCGTCGCCCCAGCGCATGAAGGAGCGGATCGCCGTGGGCGCGGTGTAGAGCACGCTCACGCGGTGCCTCTGGATCAGCTCCCAGAAGCGCCCGGGGTGCGGCTGGTTCGGCGCGCCCTCGTAGAGCAGCACGGTCGCGCCGTTCGCCAGCGGTCCGTAGACGACGTAGGTGTGGCCGGTGATCCAGCCCACGTCCGCCGTGCACCAGTACAGGTCGTCCTCCCGCAGGTCGAACACGGTGCGCGTCGAGAGGTAGGCCCCGACCAGGTAGCCGGCCGTCGTGTGGCGGATGCCCTTGGGTTTTCCGGTCGAGCCCGAGGTGTAGAGCAGGAACAGGGTGTCCTCGCTGTCCATCGGCTCCGGCGGGCACTCGCCCGCCTGGCGCGCGACCAGCTCGCCCAGCCACACGTCGCGCCCGCGCGTCCAGGACACCTCGTTGCCGCCGCGCTGGGCCACGAAGACCGTGTGCACGTCGGTGAGGCCCTGCAGGGCCTCGTCCACGGCCGGCTTGAGCGGCAGGACCTTGCCGCGCCGCCAGCCGCCGTCGGCCGTGATCACGGCCGTGCAGCCGCCGTCCAGCACGCGGTCGCGGATCGCCTGGGCGCTGAAACCGCCGAAGATCACCGAGTGGACCGCGCCGATGCGCGCGCAGGCCAGCACCGCGAAGACCAGCTCCGGGATCATCGGCATGTAGAGCGCGACCCGGTCGCCCTTCTTCACGCCGCGCGCCTTGAGCGCGTTGGCCACGCGGCACACCTCGCGGTGCAGCTCGGCGTAGGTGTAGCGCTCGACGTCGCCGGGCTCGCCCTCCCACACGATGGCGAGCCGGTCGCGCGTGGGCCCCGCCAGGTGGCGGTCCAGGCACCAGGCCGAGGCGTTCATGCGCCCGCCGACGAACCAGCGCGCGAAGGGCTTCTGGCTCCAGTCGAGGACCTGCTCGAAGGGCTCGATCCAGGGCAGCTCGCGCGCGACGCGCCCCCAGAAGGCCTCGGGGTCGTCGATCGACTCGCGGTACAGGCGCGCAACCTCGGCCGGGTCGGAGAGCCGGGCGCGCGCCGCGAACTCGGCGCTCGGCGGGAAGCGGCGCGACTCCTGGAGGACGCTCTCGATCGGCTGGGACATGGGGCTGGGAGCTTAGCCGATCGCCCGATCGGCTACGGACTTCGCCGTCAGCATGACCGCCGCGGTTCGCCGGGCGGGCGTCAGCCCGAACGGCGCTCCGCGGCGCGATTCCAGGACAGGCTCTTGGCGGATCGCCGCCCCGGCACCCCCGCGGGCCCGGGCGGAGCGCCGGCTAGGCCTTGCGCAGCTCGCCGCCCAGCTCCGCCAGGGCGCGCTCGACGCGCCCCAGGTACCGGGCGCAGTCGGCCTCGTCGAGGGTGCGGTCCGCGGCCCGCAGGTGCACGTGATAGGCCAGCGACTTCTTGCCCGGGCCCAGGCTCGGGCCGCGGTAGAGGTCGAAGAGCTCGGTGCGCTCGACCAGGCCCTTGCCGGCCGCCACGAGGGCGGCGGCGACCTCGCCGGCGCTGCGCTCCTCCGGCAGCGCCACGGCCACGTCGACCTTCACGCCGGGGAAGCGCGGCAGCGGGCGGAAGCGCGGCGTCCCGGCGGGGAGCTCGAGCAGCGCGTCGATGCGGATGCGAGCCACGGCCACCTCGCCGTCGAGCTCGCCCACGAGCCCGAGGCGCGCCTGGACCTCCGGCTCGAGGGCCGCGATCCAGGCGGCGGACGGCGCGCCCTCGCCATGGAGCGAGCGGATGGCCCGGCCCGGATGGGCCCAGGGATCGAGGCCCTCGGGCGCGCAACTCTCCCAGCCGATCACGGGTCGCCCGACGGCGGCCAGGGCGTCCTCCACCACGCCCTTCAGGCGCTCGAAGACGGACTGGTCGAAGCGCGCGTCCTTCGGGGCCCGCGGCGCCATCCAGGCCAGCGCGCACTCGTGGCGCTCGCGCGGCTCGCCGCGCTCGTTCCCGTGCTCGGGCTCGTAGCCTTTCCCGATCTCGAACAGGCGCACGTCCTCGCGCTGGCGGCGGTTGTGGGCGAGGTGCGCGACCAGGCTCGGGGCGACCGAGCGGCGCACGCGGTCGAGGCCCTCGATCTGCGGGTTGACGATGCGCACGTGCTGATGCTGCGCCAGCCCCAGGAGCTCGGCCGCGCCGGCCTCGAGGAACGAGTACGTCATCGCCTCGTGGAAGCCGGGCGCGCCCGCCAGGTGGTCCTGCAGGGTGCGCACGAGCGCGCGGCGCTCGTCGCGCGGGGCCGGAGCGAGCGGCGCCACCAGCGGTTCTCCGGCGACGTTGCCGTAGCCGTGCATGCGCCCGACCTCCTCGATCAGGTCCTCCTCGATGCGCAGGTCCTTGGTGGCGCGCGCCGAGGGGATCGCGACCTGCCAGGGCGAGCCCTGCGTCACGCCGAGCTCGAGCGCCCCGAGGATGCGCGCGATCTCGGCGTCGGGGAGCGCCTTGCCCAGCACGGCGCGCACGCGCGCGGGCCGCAGGGTGATCTTGCCGGCCGGGTCCTTCCAGCGCCCCGCGTCCCCCGCCGGGCGCGGCAGGCGGATCCCGGGCTGCAGCGCGCGCAGCAAGTTCACGAGGTGCGCCGCCGCCTGGGCCGGCAGGGTCGGGTCGAGGTTCTTCTCGAAGCGCGCCGAGGCATCCGTGCGCAGCCCCAGGCGCGCGGCCGTGCGGCGCACGCGCGTCGGGTGGAAGCTGGCCGCCTCCAGGAGCAGGGCGCTGGTCTCGGGCGTGACCTTGGAGGCCTCGCCGCCCATCACCCCGGCGATGGCGACCGGCTCGTCGCCCGTGCAGATCAGCATGTCCTCGGGCGTGAGCGTGCGCTCGACGCCGTCCAGCGTGCGCGTCTTCTCGCCCGGGCGCGCGTCGCGCACGACGATGCCCGCCGGCCCGAGGCGCGCCAGGTCGAACAGGTGGTTCGGCTGGGCCAGGTCGAGCATCACGAAGTTCGAGAGGTCGACCAGCAGGTCCAGCGGGCGCTGGCCGACGGCCAGCAGCAGCGCGCGCATCCACTCCGGAGACGGACCGTTCTGGACGCCCTCGATCACCAGCCCGAGGTAGCGCGCGCAGCCCTGGGTCTCGACGCGCACCGGATAGGGCGCGCCGGCATCCGTGCGCGGCAGCGCGAGGTCCAGGGGCTTGCGCTTCCGTCCACGGATCGCCGCCACCTCCAGCGCGAGCCCGCGGTGGCCCCACAGGTCCGGACGGTGCGTGAGCGACTTGTTGTCGATCTCGATCACCCAGTCGTCGAGCCCGAGGGCCGGCCCGACCGGCTGGCCCGGCTCGAGCGTGGCCGGCAGGACCCAGATGCCCTGGTGCTCGTCCGAGAGCTGGAGCTCGCGCTCCGAGCAGATCATGCCCTGACTCTCGACCCCGCGGATCTTGGACTTCTTGATGCGCAGGTCGCCGGGGAGCGTCACGCCCGGCAGCGCCACGGCCACGCGCTGGCCCTGGGCCACGTTGGCGGCGCCGCACACGATCTGCAGGAGCTGCCCCTCGCCGCGCGCGCCCACGTCGACCTTGCACAGCGAGAGCTTGTCGGCGTCGGGGTGCTTCGCCCGCTCGACCACGTGCCCGACCACGACCTCGGCGAGCCACGGCGCGAAGGGCGCCAGGCCCTCGACCTCGGCGGTGTGGATCGTCAGGTCGTTGGCGACCTCCTGCGGGGAGAGCCCGGCGAGGTCGACGTGCCGCCCGAGCCAGCGGTAGGAGATCTTCATGGCTGCGGGGGGAAGAACGAGAGGAGCGCGGAGACGCGGAGGGCGGACGCGGAGGGCGCGGAGGAAGGAGGAGGGGAGAGGGAGAGGGAGGACCTCGAGCCGGAGCCCGGCAGCGCGGTGACCCTGGCGTGGCCCGGACCACCGGAGCGCGCCAGGCCTCTCCAGCCCATCCTCTTCCCTCCGCGTCCTCCGCGTCCGCCCTCCGCGTCTCCGCGCTCCTCTTCCTTCCTCCTCATGCCCTCAGAACTGCTCCAGAAAGCGCAGGTCCGCGCCCATGAGGTGGCGGATGTCGTCGATGCCGTAACGCAGCATGACGAGGCGCGACAGCCCCAGGCCGAAGGCGAAGCCGGTGTAGCGCTCCGGGTCGACCTTGCCGGCCGCCAGGACGCGCGGGTGCACCATGCCGCAGGGGCACAGCTCGATCCAGGTCGAGCGCTTGCACACGCTGCAGCCGGCCTCGCAGAAGGGGCAGCGCACGTCGAGCTCGAAGCCCGGCTCGACGAAGGGGAAGTAGCCCGGGCGCAGGCGCACCTCGAGGTCGCGCTCGAAGACCTCGCGCAGGAAGGTCCGCATGGTCCCGATCAGGTGCCCGACGGTGATGCCCTCGCCCACCACCAGGCCCTCCATCTGGTGGAAGGTGTGCTCGTGCGAGGCGTCGGTGGTCTCGTTGCGGAAGCAGCGCCCCGGCACGATCGCGCGGAAGGGCGGCGGCATGCGCTCGAGGGCCCGGATCTGCACCGGCGAGGTGTGCGTGCGCATCAGCAGCTTCTGGTCGCGGTCGCACCAGAAGGTGTCGTGCATCTCGCGCGCCGGATGGTCGGCGGGGATGTTCAGCGCCTCGAAGTTGTAGTAGTCCAGCTCGACCTCGGGGCCGTCGAGGATCGCATAGCCCATCGAGGTAAAGATCTGCTCCAGGCGCCGCACGACGCGCGTGACCGGGTGCAGGCTGCCGCGCACGGGGCGCGGGGCCGGGAGGGTCGGGTCGAAGTGCTCGGCCGCGCGCTCGACCGCGATGCGCTCCGCCTCCAGGGCCGCCCGGCGCTCCGCCAGGGCGGCCTCGAGCTCGCGCTTGAGCTCGTTGGCCGCCTCGCCGAAGGCGCGCCGCTCGCCCGGGGGGACGGCGCGGATCGAGCCCAGGAGCTTCCCGATCGCGCCCTCCTTGCCGAGGAACTCGCGCTCGACGCGCGCCAGGTCCGCCGGGTCGCTCGCGGCGGCCACCGCCGCGAGCGCCTCGCCCCGGATCCGGGAACGCTCGGCGCCCGCCACGGGACTACCCGCGGGCCGCGCTGGGCTGGCGCGCCGCGCGCGCCGCCTCGACGAGCTGGTCGAAGGCCGCCGGGTCGTTGGCGGCCAGCTCCGAGAGCTGCTTGCGGTTCAGCTCGATGCTGGCCTTCTTCAGGCCGTCGACGAAGGCCGAGTAGGAGACGCCGCGCGCGCGCGTGGCCGCGTTGATGCGCGCGATCCACAGCGTGCGGTACTGGCGCTTCTTCTGCTTGCGGTCGCGGGTGCCGTAGGCCCAGGCGCGCACGACCGACTCGTGCACGGTGCGCCAGAGCCGCGAGCGGCCGCCCCAGAAACCCTTGGCACGCTTGAACCAGCGGGCCTTCTTGTGACGCCGGGGAGCTCCGTAGGTGACGCGGACCATGGGCTAGGCCTCCATCATCTGCTTGATCAGGCGGGCCCACACGCCCTCGAGCACCAGCGGCTTGCGCAGCGAGCGGCGCTGCTTGCCGGTGTGATGGGCGTGCATGTGGCCACGCGCGTTCTTGGAGCACAGGACCTTCCCGTGCTTGCTGATCCGGAAGCGCTTCTTGACGGAGCCCTTCGACTTCTGCTTCGGCATGGATCGTCTTCGTCGCGGTTCCCCGTTCGCAGGTCCGCCGCACGGCGCGGCGGGGCGCTCCCGGGGGCCGGCGCGGGCCCGCTGGGCCGGCGCCGGACTTGGAGGGCCGAAGATCCTAGCGGCGCGGCCGGTTGGAGGGAAGCCGGTTGCGGGTCGGAGCCGGGGCCGGCGCGGCTCCGTCGGTGGCGGGCTTGGCGGCGGGCTTGGCGGGGGCCGGCGCGGGGGCCTTGGCGGCGGGGCCCGGCTTGGGAGGCGCCCCGGTGGGCCCGTGGCCCGAGCCCTTGCGCGAGAGCAGCATGGTCAGGCGCGGACCGTTCATGCGCGGCGGGCTCTCGACCTTGGAGATGTCCGACAGGACCTCGACCACGCGCTTCATCACGTTGTAGGCGAGCTCGGGGTGCGTGCGCTGACGCCCGCGGAAGATGCACACCACCTGCACCTTGTGGCCCTCCTCCAGGAACTTGCGCCCCTGCACGAGCCGGTACTCCAGGTCGTGCGGGTCGATCGCGGGCCGCACGCGCAGCTCCTTCAGGGTCGAGTGCGGCTTGGACTGGCCGCGCTCCTTCTTCTTCTGCGCGTACTTGAACTTGCCGAAGTCCATCACCCGGCACACGGGCGGCTCGGCGGTGGGCTGGACCTCGACCAGGTCCATGCCGGCCTCGTCGGCGATGCGGCGGGCCTCCTCGATGGTCACCACGCCGACCTGCTCGTTGGCGGCGTTGATCAGGCGCACCTCCGGGACGCGGATCTGGCGGTTGACCCGGTACTTGTTGATCGGCTCGTTCCGTCTGGGCGGTTCTCTCTTCAAATGCTCTGGATGGGGTTCGGGAGGGAGTTCGGGCGGACGCCGGGAGCGCGCGCCGGCCGTGAGGGCGAGGGAAGGATAGACCGGATCCGCGCTCCTTGGCCAGGGGCCCCCTCCTTCATGCGGCCCCTCATGCGTCCCGCTGGAGGGCGCGGCCGGCGAGCTGGACGTGGATCTCGGCCAGCTGCTCGGGCCGCACGGGCGAGGGCGCCTGGCACATCAGGTCGGTGGCCGAGGCGGTCTTCGGGAAGGCGATCACGTCGCGGATGTTGTCCAGGCCCGCGGTCAGCGCGGCCGAGCGGTCCAGCCCCAGGGCGAAGCCCCCGTGGGGCGGGGCGCCGTAGGAGAGGGCCTCCAGCAGGAAGCCGAACTTGGCCTGCCGCTCCTCCGGGCCGATCCCGAGGATCTCGAAGATACGCTCCTGCACGTCGGAACGGTGGATCCGGATCGAGCCCGAGCCGAGCTCCCAGCCGTTCATGACCAGGTCGTAGGAGCGGCTCATCAGCTTGCCCGGGTCCGCGCCGGCGCCGCCCAGGCTCCAGTCCTCGGGGGCCGTGAACGGGTGGTGCTCGCTGAACCAGCGCCCGGCCTCCTCGTCGAAGGTGAAGAGCGGGAAGTGCGTGACCCACAGGAAGGCGTAGTGCTTCGGGTCGACGAGGCCCAGCCGGTTGCGCAGGAACAGGCGCAGCTCCGCGAGCGAGCGGCGCGCGACGCTCTCCCGGTCGGCCACGAACAGGCACAGGTCGCCGGCCTTCGCGCCGAGGCGCTCCATCAGCTCGGCCGCCAGCGGCCCGGCGGCGAAGCGCGCCAGCGGCCCCGTGCCGCCGGCCGGGTCGGCCTTCCACCAGGCCAGGCCCTTGGCGCCGCCCTGGGCGGCCGCCGCGGCCAGCTCGCCCTCGACCTCCTTGCGCGAGAAGCTCGCCTGCCCGGCGTTGATCGCCAGCACGCGTCCGCCGGAGGCCAGCACGCCGGTGAAGACCTTGAAGTCGGTCTTGCGCGCCCAGGCGGCCACGTCGACCAGCTCCAGGCCGAAGCGCACGTCGGGCTTGTCGCTGCCGTAGCGCTCGAGCGCCTCGGCGTGGCGCATGCGCGGGAACGGCAGCGCGAGCTCGATGCCCATCGAGGCGCGGAACGTGTCGGCCAGCACGCGCTCCCACACCGCGAAGACGTCCTCCTCCTCGACGAAGGACATCTCCATGTCGAGCTGGGTGAAGTCCGGCTGGCGGTCGGCGCGCAGGTCCTCGTCGCGGAAGCAGCGCGCCACCTGGAAGTACTTGTCGAGCCCCGCGACCATCAGGATCTGCTTGAAGATCTGGGGCGACTGCGGGAGCGCGAAGAACTGGCCAGGGTGCACGCGCGACGGGACCAGGTAGTCGCGTGCGCCCTCGGGGGTGGCCTTGGTGAGCACGGGCGTCTCGACCTCGACGAAGCCCTCGCGCTCGAAGGCCGTGCGCATGGCGCTGATGAAGCGCGCGCGGTGCAGCAGGTTCTTCTGCATCGCCGGGCGACGCAGGTCCAGGTAGCGGTACTTGAGGCGCGTCTCGACGGCCGGGAGCTCGCTGGCGGCGACGTCGATCGGCGGCGTGCGCGCCTTCGAGAGGATCTCGAGGTGCGCGACCATCACCTCGATCGCGCCCGTCTCGCGCTCGGCGTTCACGTTGGCCGGCGCGCGCGCCACGACCTTGCCGGTCACACCGATCACGTCCTCGCCGGAGAGCTTGACGGCCTCCGCGAACTCCGGCCCCAGCACGACCTGCGTGATG
>DASVAP010000029.1:0-5704 GCA_036376275.1 Planctomycetota bacterium
TCCAGGTCCGTCAGGAGGACGCGCACGCCGGGCAGGCCGGGCTCGCCGGGATCCTGGATGCCGTTGCCATCCAGGTCGTGCCACACGAAGTTACCGATCCGGCCGGTACAGTCCGCCCCCGTGCCCTCGCGGGGCACGGCCAGGAGAAACGAAGGGACGAGGCAAGTCGCCAGGGAAAGGAGCATGACCGAGGGAATCCTTGATGCTGCCCCGGCGGGGGGTCCGGTCGCAGAGATTTGGGAAGCGGGAAGTTCTGCGGGGGGAGAGTGGAAACTAACACGCATCGACGAAACGCGCAGTGGGTGAGGGCGACACTCTTTTCGCTGTCTTGCGAGCGGAGCGGGCGCGAACGCGAAAAGTTTTCTGACTGGCGTGCGTCGCGTGTGCGCGAACAGCTGAGCGATCGGTGAGTGCGCTGCGCATCCGGCGAGCGCAGCGCTATCCTGACCGCGTGAAATCCCGCCTGTTCCTCGCCGGTGCCGCCGTGGCCGTCGTCGGTGCGACGCTGGTGCTCCTCCGAGACGAGCTTCGGGTCGCTCCGGGGCCCGTCGTGCAGTCGCAGGACGCCGTCGGGCCGGCGCACGCGATGCACGACGCGCTGCCCGATCCCGCGTCGAGCGTGCCGGTCGAGTCCCGCGAGGCCCGTGAGCCGGGCAGCCGGATGCCCGCCCGCACCGTGGCGCCCGCGCCGCTCGCCGGCGCCTGGCTGCGCGGGCGCCTGACGAGCGCGGAGCGCTCGATCTGGGGCGGCTATCGCCTCGGCCTCCTCGAGCTGGACGAGAGCGGCG
Source organism: Planctomycetota bacterium (assembly GCA_036376275.1). Taxonomy (GTDB): domain Bacteria; phylum Planctomycetota; class UBA1135; order UBA1135; genus JABFRZ01. Next base: position 789 of record DASVAP010000029.1, read on the forward strand.
ACTCCGAGGCCTGGCGCCGGCGCGCCGATCGCGCCTGGGAATCGATCCGGTCCGTGGAGCTCGACGGCCGCTTCGAGCTCGGTCCGTTCCCCGCGGGGCGCGTGCGCGTGGACCTCTTCCGGCCGGTGGAGCTCGTCTGGCGCGACGTGGGCGAGGGCGACTGGAACCGGCTGACGATCGGGGAGGTCGTGCTCGAGGAGGGCGTCGTCCTGGAGCGCGACTTCGAGGTCTCGGAGCGCGCCGGGCAGCTCGTGATCGCCGTGCGCGTGAACGGCCTGCCGGCCGAGGGCGTCGCCGTCGAGGTCCTGCGCGACGAGGGCTGCCGCGCGCGCGGCGAGACCGACGCGACGGGGCGCTTCGGGCCGTTCCCCGTGCTGGCCGGGGACCTGCGGGTGCGCGTGTCCGACCCGCGCACCGGCTGGCGTCACGTCCATCCGCTGCCGATCGTGGCCCGGCCCGGCGCGACGGTGGAGGCGCTCGTGCCGGTCGAGGTCGTCACCGCGCGCCTCCTGTTCGCCTCGCGGAGGGGCGGCGAGCCGCTGACGCACCGCAGCATCACCGTGTTCGACCGCGACGGCTACACGCTCTCCGCTTCGACCCCGACCGACGCGGCGGGCAGCGCGACCTTCTCGCTCGTGCCCGGAGACTACCGCTTCGCCCTGAACCCGGGCGCGACGCCGGAGCTCGTGCTCGAGTCCTCCGGCCTGTCGGAGGTCGTCTCGTGGAGCTACTCGGGCCCGCTGGTCGAGCGCGTGTCGCTCTAGGTCGATCGCCGAGCGGCCAGAACACCCGCGCCGCGCCCCGGAGCCCTGTCGCTCCGGGATCGCGGCGGGTGGGGCGCCGGGCGCCCGGCTACTTGCCCTTGCAGGCCACCAGGCCGGGCCAGTTCTCGTCGGCGTGCTGCACGCTGGCCGCGAGGTCCGCGTTGAACAGGCGGTAGGCCTTGGGCGTGTGCTGCAGGACGAGGCGGCCGTCGACGATCTGGAAGATGTGGACGTTCACCTGCGAGACGCGGTTGACGGAGGCCGCGTAGCCGCAGAAGCCGCCGTAGGCCGGGACGTAGGTCTCGGGCGCGTTCTCGAAGGTCACGCGGTTCTCCATCGAGGCGAAGCGGTAGGTCGCGCCGTTGTAGTTCGACTCGAACTCCGGCTTGCCCGGGACGGGACGGTGCTCGGTGAAGTAGGCGACCGGATCGTGGCCCTCGAGCGCGACGCCCTCGGAATCCACGTTGACGAGCACGCGCTCGCCGCGTGCGTTCTTGGCGGCGATGCCGGGCCAGTTCGCGTCGGCCTTCTTCAGGTTGCCGGGCACGTCCTCGTTCCACCTGTCGAGCGCCTTCTGGTTGTGCTGGAGCACCAGGCGCCCGTCGAGGATCTGGAAGTACTCGACGTCGATCGGCGAGACGCGGTTGATCGAGGCCGCGTAGCCGCAGTAGCCGCCGAAGGCCGGCTCGAAGCGCGCCGGGTCGGCCTCGAAGGCCTTCAGGTTGGCCTCGGAGGCGAACCAGTAGGTCGCGCCGTTGAAGCGGCTCTGCCAGCGCTTCTGGCCCTGCACGGGCTTCTTCTCGGTGAAGAACGCGACCGGATCGTGGCCGCCCTGCAGGGCCACGCCGTGACCGTCGGTGTTGACGAAGAACTGCGCCGCGCCGGCCTTGACGGCCGAGCCCGAGGCGGGACGACAGGTGCTGCAGGCCTCGAGCGTGAGACCGGAGGCGACGAGGAGGAGGAGTGAGGCGAGTTTCATCGGTTTAACGGGGGTGGAGAGGCTCCGGAGCGGTCCGGAGCCGCGGTCGCAGCCTTGGATGAGCCCGGCGTCCGAGAGTTTCGGCCCGGAGCCGCCGACTCAGTTGCCGTCGAAGTCGGGGATCTCTTCCGGCGACAGGACCACCGCCCGGCCGTCCCGCCAGACCGCCACGGACTCGCCCAGCTTCTTGTGGCGGGTCAGAGCCTGGCGGACCGCTCGTCGAAGGGCCTGCTCGACTCGCCGACCGTTCATCAGACGCTCTCCCACGGACTCACCCTCCGTGGCCGGGGGCCTCGGTCGCTCGCCAGGTCGATGCATCGACGACTTCATCGGCGCTTCCCCTTCGCCCCCTTGCGATCAGGCAGGGTCCGGAGGAGGAGGCATTGTCGTACACGTGCCAGGTGTGCGCCAGTGGCCGGTACAGGGTGAAGAAGTTCGACAAGCTGCGCTGGTACCGGCGCCGGATCGTGCCCTCGGGTACGTCATGGCCCCCGCTGAGAACCCTGTGGCGGACGCGCTGCACGGCAAGCTCCGGGCTGGGCAGCCAGAAGTAGACGATGTGCACCTGATACCCGATGGGCTCCAGCGTTCGGATCCAGGGTGCGATGGTTCGGCTGGCCAGGGTCGTCTCGAAGGCAAACGACACTCGCTGGCGAGCGAGCTCACGAATGCGCGTCAGGAGGATCCGCCCGGCGGCGAGGGCGGCGGCACCGGGGGAGAAGGCGGACAGCCCGCGGGCGATCACGTCGGCATTGACGAACTCCTCGACCGACAGGTCGCCGCGCAGGAGTGCCTCGGCCATGGTCGACTTTCCGGCCCCATTCGGGCCGGCGACGATGACCAGGTCCAGGGAGGGATGGGGAGAGTGGCTCATGCGTCCGACGACCGTCCGCGCGCCGGGCGGTAGCACGGATTCTCGCCTTTCTCCACTCCAGGCGGGATCTGGTACAAGCTGCGCCGACTCACCGTTCCCGGCAGCATGAGCGACAACTCAGAGGATCCCTTCGACGCGCTCGTTTCCCTGGTGGCGCGTCTCGAGGCCTTCGCGGCCGACCACCGCACGCTGTCGGAGGTGCCCGACGGGCTGCGCGGGCGGCTGATGGCGGCCTGCGGGCGCATCGCCGACCCGCGCGCGAGCGAGCGGCGCGCGATGCGCCGGGCGCTGCGCAAGAAGCACAACCGCGAGCAGCGCGAGCGCGACCTGGCGGCGCTGATGCAGGCCTCGTTGCGGCGCGAGCGCAGCACGAACAAGGTCGCGAACGGGAGCTTGCCGCTGCACGCCCTGCCGGCGCGCGGCGAGCCGCTGGCGCTGCCGGGCGGCGAGCACGAGCGCGTCGCGACGCCCGTGCAAGCCGCCGAGCTCGTGCCGGCCGAGCTCGCCACGGCGCGCTTCTGCTACGTGTGCAAGGCGCCCTACACGCGCATCCATCACTTCTACGACTCGATGTGCGGCGCCTGCGGCGACCTGAACTTCCGCAAGCGCACGGAGCTGTGCGACCTCACCGGGCGCGTGGCGCTCGTCACCGGCGGGCGCGTCAAGATCGGGCGCGAGATCGTGCGCAAGCTGCTGGCCTGCGGCGCGCGCGTGATCGTCACCACGCGCTTCGCGGCCGATGCGGCGCGGCGCTGGGCGGCCGATCCGGACTTCGCGCGCTTCGCCGACCGGCTCGTGATCCACGGGCTCGACCTGCGCCACACGCCCAGCGTCGAGCGCCTGTGCCAGCACCTCCTGGCGACCGAGCCGCGCCTCGACTTCCTGGTCAACAACGCCTGCCAGACCGTGCGCCGGCCGGCGGCCTTCTACGCGCACATGCTGGAGGTCGAGCGCGACGCGGCCGCGCACCTCGCGCCGGCCGAGCGCGCACTGCTCGGGCCGGGGGAGAGCAGCGCGGCGGGCCCGGGCGCCCTCGTGCCGGCGGCGGCCGCCCACGCCTACGCGGCCGAGCTGTCGCAGCTCGCGCTCCTGCCCGAGGACCGCGCCCACGACCGCGCGCTCTTCCCCGAGCATGCCTACGACGCCGACGGCCAGCAGGTCGACCTGCGCCGCATGAACTCCTGGCGCCTGCGCCTGGCGGACGTCTCGACGCCCGAGCTGATCGAGGTCCAGCTCGTCAACGCGATCGCGCCCTTCGTGCTCAACGCACGCCTCAAGCCGCTGATGGAGCGCGTCCCGACGCGCGACAAGCACGTCGTCAACGTCTCCGCCGTCGAGGGCCAGTTCGCGCGCGGCACCAAGACCGACAAGCACCCGCACACGAACATGGCCAAGGCCGCGCTGAACATGCTCACGCGCACCTCGGCCCCCGACTACCTGCGCGCCGGCATCCACATGAACTCGGTCGACACCGGCTGGGTCACCGACGAGGACCCGGCCGAGCACGCCCTGCGCAAGGAGCGCGAGGGCTTCCAGCCGCCGCTCGACGCCCTGGACGGCGCCGCACGCGTGTGCGACCCGATCATCGCCGGCTTCCTGAGCGGGAGGCACGGGTACGGGCAGTTCCTGAAGGACTACGCGCCCGCACCCTGGTAGCCGGGGACCGGGAAGAATCGCCCCGCTCCGTTCTGGCTCTGTGCGAGGGCCGATCCGCCTTCGCCGCGACGGCGCCCCCTGCCGATCGGTTCGCGCAACGCGGCCCGCGCTCCCGTGGGCCAATGAAGAGGAACCGAACATGCGCCGACTGACCCTGCTCGCCGTGCTGCTGATCGCGCCCCTGACCACCGGCTGTCTGGCCGTCGCCGGCCTGACGGTCGGCGCGGGCGTCGTGGGCTACGTCTACTACGACAAGAACGAGGCCCACCAGGACTACGAGGCCAGCTTCGCCAAGACCTGGAAGGCCACGCTGAAGGCCCTCGAGGGTCTGAACTACGAGGTCCCGGAGGACGTGGCGCACGAGCAGGACAAGGGCGCGCTCGTGATCGGCGACCTGAAGGTGCACGTGGCGGCCCACCCGGGCAACAAGTCGCGCGTGACCGTGCGCGTCGGCACCTTCCACACCGCCGAGCACCGCCGCAAGGCGGGGCTGATCCTCGAGCGCATCCAGAAGGAGCTGTAGGCGCTCTCTCCCCCGGGACCGCCAGGCTCCAGCCTGGCCCCGGGGCCGCCGGGCTCCAGCCCGGCTCCGTGCGGTCCGGCGAGCCTCGGGCTTCGCCGGACCGCGAGAGGATGGAAGGGG
>DASVAP010000031.1:0-7583 GCA_036376275.1 Planctomycetota bacterium
GGTGCTCGTGCGCGAGGCCGACGGCACGCGCGGCCGGGCGCCTCGACCTCGCGAGCGCGCGCGACGGGGAGGTCGTCCTCGAGCGCCGGGTGTCGATCGTGGCCGGTGAGGTCACGCGCGTCGCCTGGTGAGCGGCGGCGCCAGCCCTCAGGGCACGTCCACCACGCGTTCGCCGCCGCGCGGGACGTCGGTCTGGAGCAGCGTGAGCCATTCGCCGCCGAACCCCTCCATGGCGCGGATCGAGCCCTGGCCCGCCGGCGCGAAGGGCACGGCGAAGCGTCCCTCGGCGTCCGGCTCGAGCGGGAGCCAGCAGGAGGGCTCGACGCCCTCGCCCGAGACGTAGAAGAGGGCGCGCCCGTCGTCCGGGGCGCCCGACAGGAAGCGTCCGCTCAGGCGGCCCATGGCGAAGTCCGCGCGCCAGTCGTTGGCACCGGGACGCACCTCGAGCCGCGCGTCGATGCGGCCGGCGCCGCCCAGCTCGGCCGGGGCCGTGAAGGAGAGGCGCAGCGGCCCGGCCTCGTCCACCACGAGCGTGAAGGAGCCGTCGCCCGCCACGGCGGTCGAGGGCGGCGTGCCCACCATCGACTCCTTCGCCCCCGGCCAGGCGGTGGCGCCCCAGTCGCGCGCCGGCGCGCCGTTCACGAGCAGCGTGCCACGCAGCGTGCAGGGCTCGAAGTCGGTGAGGTCGAGGTCCATCCGGGTCGTCTCGCCGTCGCGGATCGTGCAGTTGAAGGCGATCACGGTCAGCGTGCTCGCGCTGGAGAAGGACGAGCCGCCGGGCCCGGGCGTGACCTCCTGGGGGCCGCGCAGGAGCTGCCAGGGCCCCGCCATCAGCCCCTCGAAGCGGAACGAGCCGTCGGGACCCGAGCGCACCGTGCGCGGCCGCGCGTCGCCGCGGTTGACGGCCACGATCACGCCGGCCGGGTCGCGGCCGGGCGCCAGGCGCACGCGGCCCTCCAGCACGCCGCCCGGCCCCAGCACGAGCTCGAGCCCGTCCCGGCCCACGGTGGGATCGAGCGCGAGGAGCTCGCTCTCGCGCGCGGCCCAGCCCTCGGCCTCGGCCCGCACCAGGTAGGTTCCGGCCCGGCGCAGGTGCAGCGTGAAGCGCCCGTCACTGTCCGTGCGGGTCTCGTCGTCCCCATGCGGCGAGACCAGGCACGGATACCCGCGGTGCTCGATGCGCCAGGCGGAGTCGTGGCGGTGCAGCGAGACCACCGCCCCCGCCAGCGGCGCGCCGTCGGCCAGGACGCGCCCGCGCACGCCCGGCTCCGGCACGAGCTCGAGGGCGAGCTCGGCGGGCGCCTCCGCGGGCGCGAACGGACCCGCCAGCGCCGGCGCGAAGCCGCGCGCCTCGGCCCGCACGCGGAACGGCGCGCCGGGGACGCGCAGGCGTCCCGGTGCCCCCGGCTCGAGCTCGATGCGCTCGAGCTGGCCGTCGTCGTTCTCGGCCAGGACCTCGCAGCCGGCCGGCGCGTGCCCCTCGGGCGCGCGCACGCGCACGTCGATCCAGCGCGCCTCCTGGAAGCGCAGCTCGAGGCCGTGGGTGCCGGGCCGCAGCCCGCGGGCGGGCACGTGGGCCCAGCGATCGAGCGGATCGACGACCTCCAGGTCGTACACGTGGCGCGCGCGCGCGACGATCTCGAAGCGACCGTCCGGGCCGGCCTCGTAGGCGACGCCCTGTCCGCCGCCACCGAGGCGCACCATGCCGCTGAGCCCCGCGCCGGGCACCGGCTCGCCGGTGGGGGACAGGACGATGCCGGTGATGCGGTCCTCGCGCTGCATCGGCTCGAGCACGAGTTCGACCTCGACCCCGTCCGGGCGCACCTCCAGCGGGGCGGAGACGGCGAAGCGCATGCCCTCGGCCCCCGCCCACGCGCGCGCAGGGCCCAGAGCGAGGCCGGCAAGCTCGAAGCGCCCGTCGGCGCCCGAGCGCGTCTCGAGCCGGAGCTCCGCGCGCGGTCCCACCGTGCGCACCTGCTCCAGCGTGCCCCACAGCTCAGGGCTCGTGACCGTGACCTTCGCGCCCGGGAAACCCGTGCCGTCCGGCCCGAGCACGCGCCCGCGCACGGCGCCCCCGGGCGCGAGCGCGACGTCGCCGAGAGCCACGCTGGCGTCGGGAGGCACCGAGAGCTCGACGAAGCGCGAGGCGAAGCCGGCGGCCTCGACCAGCAGCGTCGCCGTGCCGCGCTGCGGGGTGAGCTCGAGCGCGAAGGTGCCGTCGGCGTGCGCCTCGGTGGCATGGGCCGCCTTCACCTGGGACACCCGCGCGAAGCCGATCGGGACCAGGCGCTCGTCCACGCAGCGGCCTTCGGCGCGCGGCGGGCCCGCGACGGCCGGCGGCGGCGCGGGCTCCGCGGCGTGCTCGCGCGGTGTCGCCGGCGCGACCTCGCGCTGGGCCGGATCGGGCGTGACGGGCTCGACCGTCGCTCGCTCCGGCGTGGGCGCGAGCTCGGCCTGCGCCACGGGCTCCGCGGCGCGCGGTTCCGGCTCGCGGCCGAGGGTCCACCACGCTCCCAGCCCGAGCGCGACCGCCAGGGCGGCCGCGACGAGCGCCTGCGACGCCGTCTTCATCGTGAGGACTCCCGAGATCAGGCTCGCGCCCGTGGAGGAGCGCAGGAGGTCGGCCAGGTCGGCCCACGGGGGCGCGCCCTCGCACAGGGGCAGGAGCGCGAGGCGCCACTGCACCCCGTCGCCGCCGTGGGCGCGGTCGAGGCGCGCGCGCAGCTCCGCCAGGCCGCGCTGCAGGCGCCAGCGCACGGTCGCGGCCGGCTCGCCCGTCTCGCGCGCGATGCGGGCCGCGCTCCAGCCCTCGAGGTAGCGGCGCACGAGCGCATGGCGCACGGCCGGCTCGAGCCGGGCGAGCTCGTCGACCAGGCGCCGCTCGAGCTCGAGCCGCGCGGCCGACTCGTCGGCCCCCGGGACCGCCTCGGGCCGCGCCACGGCCCGCTCGCGGGCGGAGCGGCGCGCGCGGGCGCGCCAGCCGCGGCGCGCGAAGTTGCGCGTGACGCGCACGAGCCAGGGGCGCAGCGCGGCCGGGCGCTGCTCGAGCTCCAGCGCCGCCAGGGCCGTCTCCTGGGCGAGGTCGTCGGCCGCGGCCTCGTCGCGCACCAGCGAGCGCGCCAGGCGCCGCACCCAGGCGGCGTGGGCCGGCAGCTCGTCGCGCAGGGCGTGCTGGGATTCGGCACCCATCGCCCCCAGGATCCCGCGCGGCCCCGAAGTGATGGCGAAAATGTGCTCGGCGCTTGCGAGCGTCGCCTGCGCGGCCCGCCGACGTCGATCCCGCCGCCCCACCGTGCGCGCAGCAGGGCGCCCGGACGGCGGGTGAGGGCGGGACGGCGGGCGCAGCGGGGCTGGGAACGGGGCCGCGGGCGAGCGACCATGGGAGGCTCGTGCGTCCCGATCCCGCCCCCGAGCTCGGCGCGCGCCGCATCCTGGCCCTGTGGTGGCCGCTGGCGCTGTCGTGGCTCCTGATGGGGGTCGAGCTGCCGCTCTTCACGGCCTGCGTGGCGCGCATGCCGGACGCGAAGGTGCAGCTCGCTGCCTACGGCTCGCTCGTCTTCCCGCTCGCGCTGGTGATCGAGGCGCCGATCATGATGCTGCTGGCGGCGGCGACGGCCCTGGCGGGGGACGCGGAGTCCTGGGGGCGCGTGCGGCGCTTCACGCACAAGGCCGGGGCGGCGCTGACGGCGCTGCACGTCGGGCTGGCCTTCACGCCGCTCTTCGACGCGCTGGCGCTGCGCGTGTTCCAGGTCCCACCCGAGGTGGTCGAGCCGGCGCGCCTCGGCCTGCGGCTGATGACGCCCTGGACCTGGTCGATCGCCTATCGCCGGGCGAACCAGGGCGTCCTGATCCGCCACGAGCGCGGGCGGCCGGTGGTGATCGGGACCTGCGTGCGCCTCTTCGGGAACGGCCTCGTGTACGCGCTGGGCTTCGCGCTGCTGGCGCGCGGGCACGCGCTGCCGGGGATCGCGGTGGGGGCGAGCGCGGTGGCCTGCGGCGTCCTGTCCGAGGCGCTCTTCATCGGCTGGTGCACGCGGCGGCTCCTGTCCGAGTCGAAGCTGCCGGAGCGGCCGGTCGGTCCGTCGCTCTCGCGCGCCGACTTCCTGCGCTTCTACGTGCCGCTGGCGCTGACGCCGCTGATCGCGCTGGTGACGCAGCCCATCGGCACGGCCGCCATGGCGCGCATGCGCGACCCGCTGGACTCGCTTGCCGCCTGGCCCGCCGTGCACGGGCTCTCGTTCCTGGTGCGCACGGGCGGCTTCGCCTTCAACGAGGTCGTGCTGTCCCTGGCGGGGCTGCCGGGCGCGCGGCGCGCGCTGGTGCGCTTCGCGCTCGGGCTCGGCGCCGCCTCGAGCCTGGTGCTGCTGGCCTTCACGGCGACGCCCATGGCCGAGCTCTGGTTCGCGCGCGTCTCGGGCCTGCCGCCCGAGCTGGCGGAGCTGGCGGCCGGCGCGGCCGTGCTGGGCATCGCCTGGCCCTTCTCCCAGGCCCTGCAGAGCTGGTTCCAGGGCGCGCTGGTGCGCGCGCGCCGCACCCGCTACGCGACCGAGGCGATGGTCGTGTTCTTCGTCGTGGTGGCCAGCGTGCTGACGCTCGGCGTGCGCGCGACGGACTGGCCCGGCGCGCCCTGGGCCGTGCTCGCGCTGAGCGCGGCGAGCCTCAGCCAGACCGGCTGGCTGGCCTGGCGCCAGCGCCGCGTGCAGGCGGAGGCCTCACCACAGGGTCAGCACTAGCTCCGCCAGCCGCTCGGCCAGGCTGGTGCGCGCCGGCCCCATCGGCAGGGGTGCGGGCAGGTGGCTCGCGCGCTCGCGCTCGCGGCGTAGCTCGGAGAGGCGCCGCTCGTGCTCGGCGGCGCGCGCGCGCTCCAGGCCGCCCTGCGCGAGGAAGGCCAGCACGCGCTCGAGCTCCTGGGGGTCGAACCACCAGCCGTGGCCGCGGCACCAGTCGAGGATCACGCCCGAGGCCGAGGCGAAGTTGCGCCGGTTCATGATCTCGGCGCACACCGGGCAGCGCAGGTAGCGCACGGGGGTCTCCAGCTTCGCCGGAGCAGCGCCCGGCAGACCGCGCACGGAGGCCACCAGGCTGCCGTCGCGCTCGCGCGCGACGCGCTCGAAGAGCGCCTCGTCGAGCCACAGACCGCCGCAGCCCGGACACTCGACGTAGCGCGCCTCCTTGGTCGTGCACTCCGCCAGCGGACGCTGGCAGCGTGGGCAGGGCCGGTCGACCAGCGCGCGCAGCACCGCCTCCGGCTCCAGGCGCACGCCGCAGGTGCTGCAGTGGCGCGCGCCGACGAGCGTGCCCGCGAAGCACTCCGGGCAGGCCGGCCCGAGCCCGCGGTCGCCCAGGCGCACCTCGGCCGAGCAGTACTCGCAGCTCGTGCGCGCGGCGGCGAGGCGCCCGCCGCAGCTCGCGCAGTGCAGCATCTCGACCTGCCGCAGGCGCACCGTGGGGACCGTGTTCAGGTTCCCGCAGGCGCAGCGCACGCGCGAGCCCGGGGGAAAGTCGCCCACGTCGTACTGGCGGTGGCAGCGCTCGCAGGCCAGCAGCATCGACGGCCAGCGTAGCGTGGCTCCGTTCCGATGCCTTGCGCGCGGCGCGGGAACGCTGCTACGCTCCGTGCTCTCACGGCAGGCAGGTCCGTGGCCGACCTGCGAGCCGGATCCTCCGTGGCGCGCGCGTGCCTGGATTCGGCGTCCTCGGTCCGCCCCGGTGTCTCCCGCTCGAGGTTCCCCCATGCTGGCCACCGGACTCGTCGCGCTCCCGCTCCTCGCTCCGTTGCTCGCCACCTCCCCGCAGGAGAACGGCGCGCCCTCCGGCCACCAGCGCATGCTGGCGGCGCTGAAGGGCATCCTCGAGCGCACGAACGACGAGAACTGGCTGCTGGGCGACGTCAAGGTGCGCGAGGGGCGCGCCAAGCTGGCGGCCCTGAAGCCGGAGGCGCCGGCGCCGGCGCGCTTCGCGGTGCTGGTCGAGCTCGGCGACGCCCTGGTCTACTACGGGAACGAGCGCGAGGGGCTGGCGGTCTTCGCCGAGGCCTTCCAGCTCCCGCGCGAGGGCATCCCCAACGGGCCCTACCAGGACGCCAAGATCCGCTACGCGGCCGCCTGGCTGCGCCTGGCGGAGACCGAGAACTGCTGCGCCGACTACAACGCCGAGAGCTGCATCCTGCCGCTGCGTGGCCCGGCGCAGCACAAGAAGCCGGAGGGCTCGCGTAACGCGCTGAAGCTGCTGGGCGAGGTCCTGGCGGACACCAAGCCGCGCACGCCGACGCACCTCAAGGCCAAGTGGTTCTACAGCGTGACGGCCATGACGCTGGGCGAGTACCCCGAGAAGGTCCCGGAGGAGCTGCGCATCCCGCCGGCCTTCTTCGAGGGCGACGAGGCCTTCCCGCGCTTCGCCAACGTGGCCACGAAGCTGGGGCTCGACATCGCCAACCTGGCCGGGGGCGTGATCGCCGACGACTTCGACAACGACGACGACATCGACATCCTGATGACGGGCTACGGCTCGGACGGGCAGCTCGAGTACTTCCGCAACGAGGGCGACGGGACCTTCACGCGGCGCACGAAGGAGGCCGGGATCGTCGGGCTCTTCGGCGGCCTGAACATGATCCAGGGCGACTACGACAACGACGGCTTCGTCGACGTCTTCATCCCGCGCGGGGCCTGGCTCGGCAAGGACGGGCTCCACCCCGATTCCTTGCTGCACAACCAGGGCGACGGGACCTTCGTCGACCGCGCCTACGAGGCCGGGATCGCCGGGAACGACTTCCCCAACGTGACCGGCGTCTTCACCGATCACGACAACGACGGCGACCTCGACCTCTACGTGGGCAACGACTCGTCCCCGGAGCTGCGCGCGCCCTGCCAGCTCTACCGCAACAAGGGCGACGGCACCTTCGAGGACGTCGCCGCGCAGGCCGGCGTGACCAACGACCGCTTCACGCGCGGCGTGATCGCCGGCGACTACGACGGCGACGGCTGGCAGGACCTGTACGTCTCCAACCTCGGCCAGGAGAACCGCCTGTACCGCAACAAAGGCGACGGCACCTTCGAGGACGTGGCCCCGCAGCTGGGCCTGACCGGCCCGAGCAAGAGCTACCCGAGCTGGTTCTTCGACGTCGACAACGACGGCGCGCTCGACCTGCAGGTGAACCCCTTCGGCGCCTCGCCGGCGGACCTGACCGCGGCCGCGCTGGGCATGCCCTTCGAGGCCGACCTGCCGGCGCTCTACCGCGGCGACGGCAAGGGCGGCTTCACCAGCGTGGGCAAGGAGTTCGGCCTGACCGAGCCCTACTCGGCCATGGGCGCCAACATCGGCGACCTGGACAACGACGGCTTCCTCGACTTCGTCGCCGGCACCGGGCGGCCCGAGGCGCGCGACCTCGTGCCGAACAAGGCCTACCACAACAAGGGCGGCAAGGCCTTCGCCGACATCACCCTGCCGAGCGGCCTCGGGCACCTGCAGAAGGGCCACGGCACCGCCTTCGCCGACCTGGACGCCGACGGCGACCTCGACGTCTTCGCGCAGATGGGCGGCGCCTTCCGCTCGGACCTGTTCCACAACGCCTGCTTCGAGAACCC